>NZ_JBQPTH010000013.1:0-62902 GCF_052220245.1 Geobacillus sp. BK01 | reverse complement strand
CAGGCGTAGTGGGTTCGTTTCGCGATATCGATGCCCACGACCAATGTGTGTTCCGTGACTTGATTGATTTTCTGATTTTGTGTACAATTCATCTGAAGTCCTCCTTGGCATGATGGTAGATGGTTTGACACCCCTGCATCATACCAAGAGGGCTTTTTTTGATCAAGTCCCCGGAAAAGCTCCTAACGGGAATGCTCTTTTGAGATTTCAACAACTTCAGATGCCTCGTTTGTTAAATCAATATAAACTTTATCTTCATGATAAGCGATTCGAATAAAGACTTCTCGATAGTTATGATTCTCAAATTCTTCAATCGAAAGAATGGTATTAATGGTATCTTTCACGGCGCTTGACTTTGGGCTGTCTTGAAATAAGGAGTAGTATTGATTCACTAACCAGCGTGAAAACATTAAATCTTCCAATAGAATATTTTTCTGGATGCCATGAATGTTAATGGTAGCTGCCATTCCCAAATCACATTTAAAGAACTCTTCAGTCGTTGCATAAGCTAAATCGATCAATGCTTTGGTTTGTGTAATTTCCTTCTGTTCATACAAAGCTTTAATCTGTTCTTTTTTTGGCAATTCTTCGATGGATTTTACCGTTCCTACTCGATGTCGTTGCTGTTCAGACATAGAGGGTATCCCCCTTTAGCAATCGAACAGCTTCTTTAAAAGAAACATCATAAAGCTTTTGAACAGCTTGAAGGCCGTTTCCGGATCCACAGCCGGCAAAACAATGCCAACCACCGTTGTAAATATTAAAACCGAATGAATTATGCGCATCCTCATGGAATGGACATGTGGAACTTTTCCATTCGCCGTTTCCCCTAATATTGCTGACAAATCTCGAATAGAATTCCAGCCAATCCACGTCATTTAAAAGATTTTCTATACTTTTCAATTCTCTAGATTTGCGATATAATTGATTAGAAACATTTTGAGAAACACTTTTCTTATTTTTATATGTTTGTGCTATTTGTTTTTGGTTCATGACGAATTGAATAAACCATTTTGGAAGGTCGGCCTTTTCTATTTCACTTGGCGAAATGACCCATCGGTATTGATGACCGCTTGGGTGAATAGAAGGAGGGGCGACCACTTGTTTTTTATCGCTAAGAAAATCTACATCGTCCATCGGCTTGCATGAAGGCAATGGCACATAATTATAGTATAGATGCCATCCCCGATTCGATTTGCTTGTCCACGTTTTGGGCAAATCCCCCATTTCCTTCAATCGCATTAATGCCTCCTTTGAATCAATATCGATCACAACGACATTCGATACTTTGCCTGTCACAATTCCGATATTTTGTTTCTTGTAGGTTACCACTTTCCCGTCTTTTTCTTTTATTCCATTTACGATATCATTCTCTGTAAGAGGTTCATCGAGAAAACGATTTTGCCAACCTTTGATAATTGGCCTTTTTCCATCCAGCGGGATCGGAGTTAAACCAAATCGAAACAATTGCAATGCTTCTTGAATCGTATTCATTGTTACTCTCCTTTTCTCTTAGATTTTGCAATTTCGAATATCAGAGCATAGTATTTTTGCTTTTCCTGCTCGGAAAGCTCTTTACGCAAGTAGCGATATAATGTGGTTTCATGTACACCGATTTTTTCAGCTAATTCCCATGTACAGATCCCTTGTCTTTTTATAGCGTCTCTTATATCTTGATTAGGTAACATGTTTTCACCTCCTGTCCTGCTACTAGTACTAGCATAATATATATTGGTTACTATTTCAATATTTTAAATCGCTATAAAATAGTAACCAAAGAAAAAAGGAGTGAGTTATTTGCCACGACAATCTAAAACACATAGTAACCATGCACTTTTAGTTAGACATAGGGGATATGAGTTGAAGGAAAATGTAATCTATCCTGTATCAGATGAAGTAGAATATTATGATCCTTTTTCTAAAATGGAAACGGGAGTATTAAAGGAGATTTTAGGAAAAGATTATGTAGAGGTTGATTTTGATGTACATACTTTATTCTTGAATTTAAATGCCAAGGATCCTGAACAAATCTACCGGTTTGTTCAAAACTATGGACTTCTATATAATCCGCTTTTTATGGATGAGGAATTACAGAAGGATTTGATTCATCAGTATAGCTTAAAACAATTACGATATAGAATTGGCATCTTTTCAAACTTTTATAGCGAAGAAGAATTATTTTTAATTTCAAGCATCGTCAATAGAGGTATCTATCTGAAGGAATTCCAACAGGAAATTGCACGATTAAGAATGGTTGTTGAATTATATAGGGTAATCAAAGAACATGACATTTCCATTCTCACTGAAAATACACGATTTATGTTATTTTATGAATATAACCTTGGTCACTGGACTCTACAGCCAGTAAAAGATTTATTGCAACATCCTAAGTTAAAGAAAAAGCTAACATCCATCCTATCACAAATAGAAAAGCTTCATACAAATAAAAAGGATTTTTCAAGACAACAGTTTGAATCGCTGCTCAACGATATTGACGAAATTTTTTCTGCCATCATTGATTTAAAACTGGAAGAAACGTTCATTGAAATGTGTATTGTTTATTTAGAAGCGATTATGGAAACCGGTTTAAAGGGGGTTTCCCCCAAAATATCATTTGACATAAATGGATCCATTGACCATACTTGGACATTTTCAAGTCTCTTAGCTGCGATTTATTTTATGGTTCATCAAGATTTTGTTGCCGGAAAGCGCTATAAACATTGCAAAAATCCAAACTGCCATCATATTTTTATTGCCAAAGCAAAAAATAACAACTATTGTTCGCCCCAATGCCAAACCCGCGCCAAAACGGCTCGCGAGCGGGCAAGAAAAAAGGCAAAAGCAATCCATTTATATGAACAAGGCCGATCCATTGAGGAAATTGCGCGGGAACTGAAAATAGAACCAGAACGGGTTCGCAGTTGGATCAACAAATACGAAGCGGATCGATGACGGTATATGACGGTTGTGGTGACGGTTGTGGATATGTACAAATGTTGATGGGGCAAGGTTTATGACGGTTGTGACGATAGTGACGATATATTGTATTATAAAAATAAATGGTTATATCATTTAGTCAATACCATATACATATTAAACCAATATTTATATGAGTATTACGACCGTCACAACCGTCACATTCGTCACATCCTTGATATATCAAGGTTTCCCCGAATATTTAACCGTCACATCACCGTCATTTTTATCGTCAATTGCAAAAAAGGGTACAGATGCTTTATGCCTAAAAAACATCCGTACCCTTTTCTTTAGCTCTTACCCTTTTGAATGATATTTGTCCAAAAACTCCCGTATAGCTAATGAATATAGATCGGAAATCCGCAATCGGGTTTTTGCGGCAAGTTCCTTCATCCCCTCCAGATATTCAGGTTGAATGGTAATGGTCGTTCTCACTCCCTTCCCGGTTAAATCTAACCGCATTAACGCTTGATGAATGTTGGCCTCCGCGGAAACCTTTACAATCTCTCGAGGACGTGAATGAAGATCTTTTGGTATGATCATTCGTTTCTTTGACACAATATCGGCATCTTTCGGCTCCTTATCAGGATCACCGGGAAAATACCATTGTCCCTCTTGATTCATCCGATATCCCAGCTTTAACAATCTGGAACGCAAGGTGGTCTCCGCAAGTCCCAATTCCTTACTCAATTCATACACATTGGCACCCGTTTCATTTAAATAACGTACAATTTCTCCTGCCGTCTTCATCGAAACATCTCCTTTATTCATGAAATCATCAATGAATCATCAAACGTCTTTTTGGCTGCATAAGCAATATACTCGAAAACTTCCTGTATTCGAAGACTTGATGAACATTTTAATAAAAGTGCACACGATCGACTAAGCGGGACACTTTTGTTTTGCACCGGTCTTCTGGATGTCGGGAAAGGTTGAGGTGATTAGCATGTTTTGGTGGATAGATAGAGGAAGACACCGAATTTTATCAAGCTATTCGAATATGGGTGGACACCTGCTACACTATTTCAAACGCCATCGCTTGCACTCACCTAAGCAGTCACTTGATGATTTCGATGATGAGGCGATCACCGGCTGATTCACTGAGCCATTTTTTAGGTGACAAACAGCATCAGGCCAAACGGCAAGCGGTTTTCGCGCCAACTGCCAGAGTGATGGCAAACAGCCTTTTGACAACCCGAACTTCATTACTCAACATCAACTTTCAAAGGAGGATAAAGATGAGCATCATTAGCGAATACCAGCTGACCCATTGTTCGATGAAACTACTAGCGTATCTTTTTTATTATCGCGGCATGACCGCTTTACAATTGTCCCAAATGTACTATGAATCCGAAAAGCCATTTCCCACACAGAAATCAAGCGTCCACAACTATCTAAGCAAATTGAAGAAACAAAACTTGGTCGCTTCCAAGAAACTAGGAGACAGTGTCCGGCCGGGTTCCATTTATTATTTAACAACGAAAGGATTTGAGGTGGTTAAAGAAATGCTGAATATCGATGTTGGAGCAACAGAGAACGGATTTATCTTGTTAAACGAAAGGAACGGCATTCCGACACAATCCGATTTACCGTATAGCCTGTATCAGCCGCCGAAGCAGCAAATCAGTCATCATTTGCTATTGATCGACTTTTTCATTCGTTTACGTATCCATTTTTCTGAAGAAGAATCTGTCGATCACCGTCTTTCCATGTATTGCTCAACCCCCTATACGTACAACAACATGGATGGCAAAATCAGACCAGACGCGGAAATCATGTTGCCAAACGGGGACACCTATTGGATCGAAGTGGATCGATCAACGGAAAGCCACTCCCAATTGCTCTCGAAATTTCAAAACTACAAAAACTTCTTATCCTATTTGGAGGAAAACAACTTGCCCATTCCATTTAAGGGAATCCTCTTTCTTACCGATGAGAAGCAGCAATTATACGGGATGAAGCGGCGATGGACGAATATCGTATCTGCCTATTTAAAGAGTATGGATCCCGATCAAGCAGCAGATATTCGCCTGCTCATGACACCGCTGAATAGGGTGGAAGAAACCCTGCGTTTTGAAATGAAGCGTATGAAATTAAATGAAGCAGCTAAGCAACGACTTCATGAAAAACTTCATCAACGGGGTTATCATCATATTCTTCCATTCATTAGAAAGTCAGATCAATCATTATTTTATGCCATTGCCATGAATAAAAAATCATACAAAATCGTTTTCGTTCATGTGGGCAATGCGTATGACTCATCCTTGTACACCAACTTTCATCAATTCATTCAAAGACTAATGAAGATTCATCAAAGGGATGAAGTGAAACAACTGCAGCCAGAGGGATTTGAACAAATCATATTCCATCCTTTTACGAACCCTTACATCATACAAGCTTTGCAAGGGGACCATTCTTTGAAAAGAATGGAGGAGGAATTAAAGATTCTCCATCAAGATATCGAATGTATACAGATGGACGTGTTCGATGTTTAGGATATTCCGTCCTAATCATCGATACGATAAATCGTTACGTCTAACAGTGACGAATGCGATGCCTTATCTAATCAGGATAAAGAAGATGTAAATTTGATTCGACAGCCATGGGTATCTATTGTTCGGTACCATGAAAGGAAACGAAAAAAGATGACCTCCGTTGAACTGCATTTCAACGGAAGTCATCTTTGTTTTTTTAGAACTTCATCATAATTTTCATGTTCCCTCCGCTGTTGCTAACAAATCGATTATTCTCATCAAATGCAAGAGGTCCTATCGCTGGAAAAACAAATAGACTATCTCCTTCACGCATTCTTTCTTCATAACGTATTCTGGCAATGGCCCATGCTTCCTCTAATGACAAAGCTCCCACAACATCCATTAATTCATCTTTCTCTTTTGTTCTAAGAACGACATAATACTGATTCATAAATAATCCCTCCATCAAAAATGTTGATAAATAAAAACATCGGCAAGAATGCCAACGACTGTTTTCGTCAAACATCCCTACCGATGATTTTTAACCCATTCTCCGGACCCAAAAGGCCATCGTTTATTCAATTGCTGGAGTAAAAGTAAATAAAAAAGAATCGTACACTATTATTCTAACGGATGCTTTTTCAGGTTTTAACCCAATCTACATATATTCCAGCACAAAAAAGCGCAGTCATTCTTTATTTGTTACAATGGATAAAAAGCATTGTATTTAAATGGGATAGACTTTTATGCAGCAGGAATCAACAAAAAAATCAATAGAAAGATGGACACAGGCAACATCCTTCCCTGCTCCTATCCCCTATCATTGAACAAGAAAACGAGCGTATTTCCCATTCGTCCGTTGATTGGACCATACCAGCGGCAAAAGGGAAAGGCCGCTTCAAGAGACAAATCGAACCGAATCCATAGGGAGGGACGTGAAAAAACATGGATGAGAGCAAAGAATTCTGCCCATACTGCGGCGCTGATTTGCAGGGAGATCCGATTCCAAAAGAACTACAGCGGCATTACGGCAATGCTACCCATTTTAGCAGAAAAATTGGCATATCAAGTCTAGAGGAAGATCGAGTAATTAAATGGCAATGTCCTGACTGTGGGAAGGAATGGGACCGGGAGAAATAAAAAGAAGGAAGGAGCGGTTTGTGGCGTGGCATAGGCATAGCAGCGTATATGAGAATAAAAAGTCCTGCAGAAAATTCCTTCTGCAGGAATTTCGACATTTTCCGAGTAGTGGTGACAGGCACCGGACCAACTGGAGTCTGGCTGGGAAAGAGCAGTTAAAAGTGAACAGGCTAAAAGTGCTTATTCTTCACTGGTCCGTTTTTGGAAACGAGATAAAACGGAAAAGAGAAGAGGTTTTGATTAAGGTTTCAGATGACTAGATATCATCCATTTCAGGGTAAAGCCATTGTCGCTTTGCCTTTTTTCTTTTTAATTGAAGAAAGGAAAAAGAAAAGCCCCGCAGAGATTTCTCTCCACAGAGCTTTTCGATATATTTCGCTCGATGATAAAGCACTATTTCCTAAGAAGATTAGTCACCAACAACTACTTTTACAGGTACTTGATATCCACCAAAGTTAAATGTTGCTTTAAACGTTTCACCATTATCAGCTCCAGAGATAGCCACAGAAGCAGTACCGTTACCAATAATTGTATGATTTGCTGTGCCGACACTTGTATAGTCAGTAACTAGAATTGATGATGATGCTGTAGTTGTGTCTGCAAAAGTAATTGCACCATTTGCAGGGTTGATTGTTACTGTTTCACCATATTGATCCTCTACAGTTGCTCCTGTTACTAATGCAAACAGATTAGCAGCACTAATATTACCAGATGAATCAGCTACGTTAGCAACACCGTTGTCCACGAGATTTTTATCAAATTTAACAGAAGCTACTTGAGGTTTCGCTTGTGTAATTGTAAACTCTTGTGTTAACTGTTTACCATTAGCATTAATAGTAATTACTGCAGTACCTTTTGCCTCAGTGGCATCTTTTGCATATTGAACAAGTGATGTTCCTGTTCCTGAAGTTTCAGCAGCTTGAACGTTTAATTGATAACCGTGTGATGTGTTTGGTTGAATTACTTCAATACCTTTTGTAGAGCTTGTAACAGTGTATGCGCTTGATGGAAGTACAACTTTCTGACCATTCGCTAATACACCATATACTACAACATCACGAACATAAGAATCAGTATCTGAAGCGGCATTGATATCCACTTTAGAATCATCATATAATGGGTCAATTGCTTTTACTTCGTATGATACATATTCATCAGCTGCTGCTACGCGAGAAGTAAAGCTAAATTCGCTACCTGCAATAGGATTTCCTGCATTATCAAGAAGCGTAAGAGTAACTGTTTCTGTTCCTTTAGCTTGACCTTTAAGAACAATTTTATCTGCATTAGCGTCAATTGTATCTTGAGATGAAACAAAGTCAAGAACTGTATTAGATGGAATCATAGCCTTAATTTGATATTGACCTGCGCCCGTACCTACTTTATCAGTTAATTTGAACTCACGCTCATATTGGTCTTTTACTACAATATTGCTTAGTCCAAGTTCAAATTTTTGACCTACTTCTACGTTAGTAGTAACATCTTTCACACCAGCAATGTAAACTGGCTTAGCTGCTTCTTTTACATCAACAACGAGGTTCACAACTTTTTGAGTTGGTGTAATAGCTGTTACTGTTACTTTTGTTGGATTAGTGACACTTGTTAAGTCTAATACAAGGTTTGTAGTATTTGCTTTTGCATCTTTAACAAATGCAACACTCCCCGCTGTTGAAGTAACTCGAACTGCATTCAATAATTCATATTTATTAACTTTGTTTCCTTGTTTATCGTAAGCCTCGAATGGAAGCACAACTTTTTCTTTTGCTACAGCTAGTTCAGGTTGAGAAAGAACAAAGTTATCTACCTTTGCTCCTTCTTTAACTTCAACTTCATATTGTGCAACTTTTGCAGATGCTAGTGAAATGATTGAAACTGTTGTTTTACCAGCTGTTGCAGTTGAAGTATCAAGTTTCAATGCAATACGTTTTTTGCCATCTACTGTGATTTCTTTAAAATCGCTAGCTGTAGCTTTCGCAACTAGTGGGTTTGAAGAGTTAACAACTACACTGCTCGCATTTAAATCACTAGCTTTCAATTCGTTACCATACTGATCTTTTGCATTGATTAATAGGTAGAAATCAGCATCTCTAGTGTCTTCACTAAGTTCTTTTTTATCAGCATTGTAAAGACCTTCAATTGTTACTTCGCTTACTTTTGAAGCATCACTAACAGTTAATACTTTACTTGTTGCAGTTGCAGTTTCGCCATGAACGAGCGTTAAGCTTAATTTGTCACCTGCTTTAGGATTTGTTAAACCTGTAATATTAACGATACCTTTCGCTGCGTCTGCAGATGCAGAACCAGAACTTGATGTTGCAGTGATTGTTGTTTTTGCAGTGATATCTTCACCATATTGGTTATACACTTTGTAACCAACGCTAACCGAAGAAGTACCTGTTAATACTGCAAGATCGGAAGCAATTTCAATTTTTGCAACTTTTTCGTTTTCAACTTTAACAGTTCCAGTCAATACTTGGTCTGTTAAACCTGTTACGTTTACAGTATAATCTCCAGCAAATAATTTGCTTGCAAGTTCAATTTGAGCTGCAGTTTTATCTTTATTCCAAGTGATTTTTGAAACGTTAGCAGTGATATTGCCACGTTTTACTTCAAATTTAGCTTTAGTATCGTCAACAGCTTTGTTAAATTTAACTTCTAATGTTTTAGCGTTAATCGCACTTACCGACACAACCGCCGGCGCAACATTCACGTTCGCCGCTTTAAACACAAAGCGCGCGAAGTCGCCGCGGGTGATGTTTTGGTACGCGCCGAAGCTTGTCGGCGTTTTGCCGCTCGTTACGCCGTTGTCATACAGCGCTTTGACGAACGGAGCCCACGTTGCGTTGACATCCGTGAACGGCAGGGCGCTGTCGTTTTGTTTTTCTAATTTGTAGGCGTTGGCGACGATTTTGGCCATTTGGACGCGGGTCAGTTTGTCGTAGGCGCCGAATTTGCCGTCGCCTTTGCCGTTCAATACGCCTGCTTCTACAAGCGCGTTGACGTATTTCGCGCGGTCTTTCGGAACGTCGGTGAAGCCGGCGTCTTTGGCGTTGTCAACGTCGAGTTTCAAGAGTTTGGCCAGGATGACCGCCGCATCCAAGCGGGTGATTTCTTCGTACACGCCGAATTGCGTTTCCGTTTTGCCGTTGGTTGCGCCTGTCGAGACTAAGAAGTCGACCGCTTCTTTGTATTGCGGCGCTACGTCGGTAAATCCTGCAGCTAAAGAGGCGACAGGAGCTACCGCAGATGCAACCATGGCTGCTGTTGCTGTTGTCGCAGCGAACTTGCGATAGGACTTAGGTTGATAAGCCATGAAGATTTCCTCCCCGTTTTGCATGTGTTTTTTATTTTTATAGTGAATCGAAGCCTGGGCATAGTGCGCCCATGTCTTCGATCGGCTAACGAGATCGGGAATGCAGCTGAACGTTTTGGCCATAGGCCGACGGATACCACACATGAGTATGTATGTTGGCGCGGTGGAAATGATTCCACCGTATGGCGTTTCACTGCTAAATCTCCCAAGCTCAACTACTATTCTATCAAAAACATGGGATTTTTCAACTGCTTTTTACAAATTTCTTGCATTGTTGGCCAGCTAGGAAATATATAACTCACAAACTTCATTATACAATAAATTCAGAATTTGTAAATGGTTTTCGAAAAAAATCCGCAGGCGTTACGCCTGCGGTTGGGAAGGGCGGGCGGCCGCCTCGTGGACGAACGCCATCGCCAAGCCCGAGATGAGCCAAAAGATCGTGTTCAGCTGCGGGATGAAGATTAAGTTGTTCGATAGATTTTGCACCAGAAAGGTGGCGCTTCCGGCGATCAAGGCGACGGTGATGAGCTTGCATAGGCGGTCGGTTGACGCGCGGTAAAGGCGGAACAAGTATGCGTAGTAGACGATGTAAATGGCCACGAACGCGATCAAGCCAAGAAAGCCCGTTTCCGCCCCGACTTTTAAATACGAGTTGTGGACCGAGTATTGGTCATGGCCGATATCAAGCTCTGGGTATTTCGTCACGTACTCTTTGTAGCGGACTAAATAGTTGCCGATGCCGACACCGATGACCGGGTTTTCTTTCATCATCGCCCAGCCTGTTTTCCAAAGGGTGACGCGGGAGACGACGGCGCGGTTGGTCGTCGCTTCGTCTTCCGCCGTTTCGTCCCCGTCCGCTTCATCGTCCAAAAATCCGCCGCCTTCGTCGCCGTTGCCGCCGGCTAGGCGGTCGGCGATGCCGCCCGGGAGGTGTTTGCTTACGATTTTCTCCATGGCGTACACCGCCGAATACGTGCGCGACTGCACGTCAGGCATGAAATAGACGATCGTCAGCAACACCATAAACGACAGAAGCATGTGCGGACGAACGGCGTTTTTGATGAACGTTTTCGGCATGAGCAGCACCACAAGCGCCAATCCGCCGAGCATGGCGACCCAGGCGGCGCGCGTGTACGTTAAGATCAAGTTGATGACATACATTGCATAGACGGCAAACGTGAGCAGCTGCGCTTTTTTCTCCCGCCAATAGACGACGGCAAGAAGCAGGAAAGCCGGAATGAGCAGGTTGACAAACGACGCGTAGTAGTTCGGATTGACGAGCGTCGAGTCGACGCGCCCTTTCGCTTCTTTCAACGCATACAGCCCCGCCGTGTTGAGCGAAATGCCGAAGATGTACTGGACGATCCCGTACGCGCCGACGATGAGGGCGGACAGGCCGAACGACTGGGCAAAACGCCGGTATTGTTCGCGGGTAAACTGCACTTTGACGACAATGAAAAACAACACGACATACGAAAGATAGCGGGCCAGCTCCATGATGGCCGGAGCGAGGCTCGCCGCCTTGACGAGCGAGATGACGGCGATGACGAAAAAGGCCGCGAACGCGATGGCGATCGGGGTGAACGGAAAGTCGTTCAGCTTGATCCGCCGCTTTGAATAGTCCGCCAAAGCGGCCACTGTGATGAGCGGGATCAGCACCACTTCGGCGGAAAGCGGCAGCGGGCCGACATACGTCTTGTACGGAACGAGCGGAATGAGAAAGAGCGCCGCTAACACGGCGTAATACGTGAATGGTTGTCTCGCTTGCATCGTTTAAACTCCTTTGTCCCTAGTTCGGTCGATGGCCAAGACGCGCTCGTATGTGGCCATCGTTTCTTCATACAGGCGCCGAAGCGAAAAATGGGTGGAAGCGTGCTTGTACAGCCGCTCTCCCATCGCTTTCAGCTCGTGTTTCCGTTGTTTCGCATCGCGAATGGCACGGGCGAGCGCCGCGCTGTCGCCGACGGGCACGACCCAGCCCATGTTTTCGGAGGCGATCAGTTGCTTCACCCCGCCGACATCTGTCGAGATGACGGGAAGGCGGGCGTTGGCCGCCTCAAGCAAGGCGAGCGGGAAGCTTTCGCTGTATGACGCCAATAAGGCGACGTCAGACAGCGCGTACAAGTCCGCCACATCGCTCCGGAATCCGAGAAATTGCACGCGGCGACCGATGCCGGTTTGCGCCGCGGTGTCTTGCAGCTCGCCGGCGAGCGGGCCGTCGCCGATGACGAGCAGCTGAATGTCCGGGGCGGAAAGGGCGGCGAGGGCGGAAAAGACGAGGGCATGCCCTTTGACCGGGTGGAGGCGGGCGACCATGGCGATCACCAATTCCTCGTCCCGAAGCCCGAGATCGGCGCGCTGCAACGTGTGCGGACGCGGGATGTCGTCAAAGTCGATGCCGTTGTAGACGGTTTGGATGCGATCGGCGGCCATGCCGAGTTCGATGAGACTTTCTTTAAACCGTTCCGAGACGGCAAAAAAATAGTCGACTTTCCGAAGCGCCCATAAGTTGAGACGGGTGAACAGCGCCCCTTTGATCCCCGTTTTCATAAAGTCCAAGCGCGGGTCGCTATGGATGGTCGTCACCCAAGGGATGCGGATGTTCCGTTTGATCAGCGCCCCGTACAAGTTGGCGCGCGGCCCGTGCGTATGCAAAAGATCGAACTTTTCGGCGCGAATGAGCGCGACGAGTTTCGAGAGGACGGATAAGTCGTAGCGGGACGACTGGGAAAGAAGGCGCACATCCACCCCGAGTGCGCGCGCTTCGTTGGCGAGCGGTCCGTCTTGGAAGACGGCGAGCGCCGCCGTGTTGGGGGCAAATTTGGACAGGAGGGTGACGACGTGTTTGCGCGACCCTCCTGTTTCCCCGCCGCTAATGACGTGCAACACTTTCACCGCGATCTCTCCTTGGCGGCTGTTCGGTGGTCGGCCGCTTCTTTTTCGGTCAACACTTTCCAAAGAAACTTCGGCAAGGCGAGCTGCCGTTTGAACCGCTTCGGATCGGTGATGAGGCGGTAAAACCATTCCAGTCCGAAGGTTCGGAACAGCTTCGGCGCCCGTTTCACATGGCCGGCGAAGACGTCGAAGCTGCCGCCGACGCCTTGGAACACTTTGACGTCAAGTTGATCGAGATGCGCCCGAATCCACAGCTCCTGCCTTGGGCTGCCGAGGGCGACAAACAGCATATCGGCGTTGGCCGCTTGAATGGCGCGGACGACCGCCCCGTCATCGTTGACGTAGCCGTTCATATACCCGGCGATGCAAAGGCCGGGGTATTTCGCTTCTAAGTTTTGTTTCGCTTTTTGGACGACTTCTTCTTTGGCGCCGTACAAAAAGACGCGGTACCCTTTGTTCGCGGCCAGCGCGATGAGCCGTTCCATCAAGTCGATGCCGGTCACCCTTGAGGCGAGGCGGCCGCCTTTTAGTTTCGACGCCAGGACGACGCCGATGCCGTCAGGGATTTGGTATGTCGCCGCGTTGATGAGCTGCTTGAGCTCGGGGTTTTGGCCGGCGGCGATCAGTTTTTCCGGGTTGACGGCGATGATCGTCGATTTTTTTCCGGCGGCCATGCGCTGTTCGATGTCGGCGAGAATGTCGTCGTATGTGAACGTGGACACATAGACGCCTAAATATTGTTCCTTGTTCATGCCGCTCATACTCTCTCCACATCTTGAATGGCTTGGACGACCGATAAATGGCCGATTTTGTATACGGTCACGTCTTCGCTGTCAAGCGCCACGCAGTTTTTCGTGTCGAAGATCACTTTTGTTTTCATCGGCGCCAGTTCTTCGGCCGTCATCGTTTTGAATTCGTTATGGTCCGCCAAGACGACGACAAGGTGCGCCCCGTCGAGCGCTTCGTCTTTCGCGGCGAGCGGAAACGGCACTTGCGACGGCTTGACGTGCGGGTCGTAGGCGCGGACGTCAAACCGTTTGTTCCGCCGCAGCTGTTCGTAAATGTCGATGGCCGGGCTTTCGCGCACATCGTCGGTGTTGCCTTTGTACGTCAACCCGAACACGGCGATGACCGGCGATGCGAGTTCGGCCGTCATGCGTTCGATTTGTTCGACGACAAAGCGCGGCATTGAATTGTTGATGCGGCGCGCCGTCTGAATGAGCTGCGACTCTTCTTTCGCTTTTTCGACGATAAAGTACGGGTCAACGGCCAAACAATGCCCCCCGACTCCCGGGCCCGGGAGGTGGATGTTGACGCGCGGATGCTTGTTGGCGAGCTCGATCACTTCATGAGCGTTGACGCCGATGCGTTTGGCGATTTTCACGAGCTCGTTCGCCAAGGCGATGTTGACGTCGCGGAACGTGTTTTCCATCAACTTTGCCATTTCGGCGGTGACCGCTTCCGTTTCGATGACATCGCCTTTGACGATCGCCCGGTACACATCAGCGGCCCGCTTCGCCGCCTCTTTCGTCACACCGCCGACAATTCGGGTGTTTTCTATGAGTTCAATGAGAATGCGGCCCGGCAAGACGCGCTCCGGACAATGGGCCAAATAGACGTCCCGCTCCGGATCGAGCCCGGATTCGCGAATGATCGGAGCGACAACGTCATCCATCGTGCGCGGCGGAATCGTCGATTCGACGATGACGATGTTGCCTTTGCGCAAATGGGGCGCCACCGATTTGGCGGCGTCAATGACATAATCAATGTTGGCCGTATAATCGTCGTGAATGGGCGTCGGGACGGCGATGATGAACACATCCGCCGCTTCCGGGGCGAGCTGGGCCCGGAATTTCCCTTCTTTGACGACCCGGTTGACGAGTTCGGCCAACCCGGTTTCTTCAATATGAATGCGGCCGCTGTTGATCGTCTCGACGACGGTTTCGTTGACATCGACGCCGATGACGTCAAATCCGGCATCGGCGAATATCGCAGACGTCGGAAGTCCGATGTAGCCGAGTCCGACGACACATACTTTTTTCATTGTGACAACCTCTCTTTATAGACTAGAATTGCGTTATATTCGAGCCCTTTCGACCAATCACGTTATAGTATAACAAAATGCGACTCGTTTTGCATCATTGAATCTAGCAAGGGCAAATGCTACAATTAAGGTTGATTTTTGCGGAACGATGTTCGTTTAGAGGAGGAGTTATGTCGTTGAAAATTGTGATCTCAGGCTTTTACGGGCTCGGCAATACAGGGGATGAGGCGATTTTGGAGGCGATTATCGACAACCTTCGCGCCGCGTTGCCGAACCCGGATATTACGGTGTTTTCGCTTTCGCCGGAACAAACCGCGAACACGCATAACGTCAAAAGCGTCTACCGCGGATGGCGCCGTGATAATAAAGGAAAAATTCGGGCGCTGCGCGAGGCGGATTTGTTGATCAGCGGCGGCGGGGGCCTGCTGCAAGATACGTATCCGACGCGCTTTTTGTTCGGCCCGCTTCCTTATTATTTATTAATTGTGTTTTTGGCGAAGCTGTGCGGAACGAAGGTGATGTTTTTCTCGCAAGGAATCGGTCCGGTGAACACGAGATGGGGGAAGATTTTAATGAAAGTGTTTGCCAATATGGCCGATTTTATTACCGTTCGCGATGCGTACTCGAAACAGCTGCTTCATGAGCTTGGGGTGACGCGGCCGGAAACGGTCGTCACCGCGGATATTGTGTTTGCCTTTCATCATAAGGAAGATGACGCCTGCCTCGAAAGCCTTCCGCTTCGCGGCGATGAACGGCTCGTGGCCGTATCGGTGCGCCCATGGCTTGACCGGCGCGACTATTACGGGCACATCGCCAAGGCGCTTGATGAGCTGATTGAGCTTGAAGGCATCACCCCGGTGTTCGTGCCGATGGAAGGGCATCATGACGTGCGCGCGTCCGAGCAGGTCGTCGGGCAAATGAACCACCGGTCCGCTTGCCATATTCTCGGTCCGGACTTTACCCCGAACCAATATTTGCATTTTATAAGCCGCTGCCGCTTGACGATCGGCATGCGCTTGCATTCTCTCATTTTTTCCGCCTTGGCGGGCGTTCCGCATATCGGCCTCAGCTATGACCCGAAAGTGGAAAGTTTGCTAAAGCGCTCCGGCATGTGGGACTATTCGTTTCGCCTTGAAGACATCGAAGTCGGGCGGCTTGTGGATAACGCCCGGTATATGCTCGCCCATCGCGACAGCGTGAGCACCATTGTCCGGCAAAACGCGGCACAAATGCGGCAAGAGGCGATGGAAAACATCCGCCTGCTGAAAGCGAAATTTCTCTCGCAAGGAGAAGATGGCCGATGAACATTTTACTCGCAACTGTTTTCAACTACCCTCACGCCGGAGGGTTGTCGACCCATGTGACGACGTTGAAAGCCGGGCTTGAAGCGCGCGGGCATCACGTCGACGTCGTATCGTTCAGCGACGTTCCCCCGGCTGTGCAGACGCTGTTCGCCAAAGGGCCGAGCTTTTTGTTGAATAAAGCGGCGAAAGGAACGGGCATTCTATGGAGCCATGCGGTCCGGCAGCGGCTTCTTTCCAGGCTGATCGCCGAAAAAGCGGCGAGCCGGCGGTATGATGTCATCAACGCCCAAGAAGTGTATGCGACGCTGGCGGCGCTGCCGTCCGGCATTCCGACGGTGACGACCGTGCATGGCTATATGACCTATGAAGCGATCAGCCGCGGAGCGGTGGTGGAAGGAAGCCGGCAGGCGAAACGCTTGCTTGAAATCGAGATTGAAGCTTACACGAAAACGCGGAAAATTGTGACCGTCGATCAGCGCATTAAAGAGTATGTACGGGAAAAAGCGGGCGTGGACGCGACCGCCATCCGCAACTTTATCGACGTCGACCGCTTCAAGCCGGAGAAGGCGAAGCGGCTCGCTTATCGGAACAAGCACGGTTTGCCTGAAGAGGCGGCGATCATTTTCGTGCCGCGGCGGCTGACGAAAAAAAACGGGGTCATTTACCCGGCCCTCGCCTTGCCGCGTGTGTTGGAAACACATCCGAACGCCATGCTCATTTACGCCGGCATGGGGGAAGCGTACGACGAGCTGAAGGCGCTCATCGAGCAGCAAGGACTGGGCAGCCAGGCGAAGCTGCTGGGCGCCGTTCCGCATGAGACGATGACCGAATACTACGCGCTTTCCGATATCGTGCTCGTGCCGAGCGTCCACTCGGCCGGCGTCGAAGAGGCGACGTCCATTTCCGCTTTAGAAGCCATGGGGTCAGGGTCGCCGCTCATCGCGTCGGCCGTCGGGGGATTAAAGGAAATTGTCGAGCACCGAAAAGACGGCCTGCTTGTGGAGGAAAAAAATGTGGACGAGCTCGCCGAGGCGATCATCGAACTGCTCGACCGCCCGGAGTTCGGCCAGCAGCTGGCCGCGGCGGCGCGCGCGAAAATTGAAGAACATTATTCGCACTTATCGGCGGCGAAAAAATACGAAGACATTTATCGGGCTGCGCTGGCGCTGTAACGATATGGCCGTCTCTTTGCCAGAAGGGGCGGCCTTTTCGATGTTGAACGAAGGAAGTGACGACGATGTCCTCATTAAAACGGACGGCCGTTTGGATCACCTTGCTCGCTCTCGTTGTCAAGCTGGCGGGATTTTTGCGGGAAAGCGTGATCGCCAAGCAGTTCGGCGCCAACGAATACACGGACGGCTACTTGCTGGCGTTTTCCTTTATTACGCTCGTTTTGGCCGTCATTTCCGTCGGGTTTAATAACGTCTTTCTTCCTCTCTATATTCAAACGAAACAGACGGACCCGAAAGCGGCGGAGCGAAACGCCAACGGCATTATGAACGCCACGGTGGCCATCTTTCTGCTCATTGCCCTCGTTGGCTATTGGTCCGCCCCTTCATTCGTCCCCGCCATCTTCGGGCGGATGACGGCGGCCACTGAAGCGGTGGCAGTGAAGATTACGCAGCTTTTCTTCTTGTTTATGGGCGCGATCGCTTTAAACGGCATTTTGGATTCGTACTTGCAAGGGCGGCGCATTTTTGTCCCGTCGCAAATATCGAAACTGCTCGCCACGCTGATGGGAGCGGTGTTCGCCTTGCTGTTTGCCGATGTGTGGGGCATTTACAGCCTCGCCTACGGATTCGTCTTTGGCATTGTCCTCGGCGTTGTGCTCATGTTTTTCTATTTATACCGGAGCGGATACCGATGGACGCCGACGCTGGCTGTGGATCCCGATTTCCGGCAAACGTTTTTGCGCCTGCTTGTCCCTTCGCTGCTGAACGCGTTTGTCGGGCAAATGAACATGTTTATTGATAAAATATTCGCCTCCGGAACGATCGGGGGAGCGGTGACGTATTTAAACAACGCTTCATTGCTTGTCAGCCTTCCGCACACCATTTACGGAACGACGATCGCCGCCATTTTGTTTACGCTGTTGTCTGAACAAGTGCAACGACCGCGCCAGTTCCAACAAACGTTTTTTGCCGGTGTCGAGCTGTCGCTCATGACGTTGCTGCCGGTCGCGGCCGGGCTGTGGGTCGTCGGCGACGCCGCCCTTTCCGTGATCTACGAGCGCGGCCAGTTTACGGCAGCCGACACGCATCGCACCTATGTCGCCTTGCTTTGTTATTTGCCGCTGATCGTCACGCAAGGGGTGCAATATATCGTCGCCAAATCGATGTACGCAAAAGGCAAAACGGCTCTCGTATTGCGGATCAGCGTCACGACGATTGCGCTCAATATCATCTTGAACAGTCTGTTCGTCCGCTCACTCGGCTATGCCGGCATTGCGCTGTCGAGCTCGCTCGTTTCGCTCTACTATGTCACCGCCTGTTCGGTCGCCGTGTACAAAGACTTTGAGCGCGGGGAGGCGAAAAAGCTTTTGTCATTGTTAGTCCGCGTCGGCGGCGCAACGGCCGTTATGGCCGGGGTGTTGTACGGGGTAAAAGAAGCGGCGCAGATCGGCGACTGGCCGGCGCTGTTGGAATTGGCGGTGCTTGTGCCGCTCGGTGCGGCCATTTACATCGCCAGCACGTACGTCTTGTACCGCGAAGGCTTTGACCGCCTGCTGCGCACGCTTCGCGCAAGGCGGGGCGCGAAGCCGTCAGCGTAGCGCAAGGGTTGGCCTTGAAACATCGTCCTTCTAGATAAAAAGGTGTCCCGGCAAAAGTCGGGACACCTTCTTTTATGACGATTCGCAACAACGACGCGTCGTTACTTCGCCACCGGCAGCGGCGATAACAAATCGCTGCGGATATACGCCGAACCGGTCGCCGGCAAGTCGGGAACGATTTCATACCATTCATAGCCGTCCGGCTGTTTCGGCGTTTTGCCGATCACCGCCACCGGCGTATTGGCCTGTTTGTACTCATACCAAACCGGCGGAACGACAGCTGGCTGCAACCGGACGTTCACACTGTCGGTATTGGTTGCCATCACCATATATTGGCCAAAGTCTTTGCCGCCGAGGAACTTGTCCGCTTGGTACATCCATCCGGCGATTTTTTGCCCCCAATACGGGTCGGACGCATAGCGGATGTTAAAGCCGACCGATTTGTCCCCGAGCACCGCGCCGTTGTAGCGCCAATCGCCCGGATTGGCGTATTGCCCGGCGACGATCGTTTTCGCCATATAGTCGATGCACTCGGCGAACGAAGCGAACGAATCGGCGCTTCGCAACGGGTCGCTATCATACGCTTTAATGCCAAACAAATTGTTTTTCGTCTGCGCGAGTTCACTGAGCCCCCAGTTGCTTTCCAAAATCGCATGGGCGAGCAAGTACAGGGCGTTGACTTGATACTTTTCCTCCGCTTGTTTAAACGCCGCGCCGAGCTCTTTCAACGGGCTCGCCGCGCGATAGGCCGCGACAAACCGGTTTAGCTCATCGGCTGTATAATTGGTTTTCGTTCGCAGCGGCAACACATTGAAATATTGATACGCCGTTCCGACGAGCTGACCGGATCCGTTATAAAACACGTCGCCGTTCCAGCTGTAGTATTTCTGCCCTTCTTGCATAAACGACGGCGCTTTTCCATACACATAGCTTGCATATGTATTGCTCGTCGTGTTGTAAATGACATGGACAAGGGTTCCATTTTCCACTTTGTAATACGACCGTCCCTGCAAAAGCGCAGTCGGGACAAGGAGCACATCCGTTTGTTTCACATAGCCGACCGTGTCAGCGATTTGCACCTTCACCTTTTCCTCGTCCGCCTCTAAATACTTCATTTCCGTATTGGGAGCAACGTAGGTGAGCGAAGCGCTGAAACCGGCGTTGTAAACCGTTGTCGTCGACTTGCCCGGCGCAGGCTGAGCGATCGCATGCCCGCTTGCCATTTTGACAATTTTTGTGCCTTGGACGATCACTTGCGACGATGGATTGGTCAGCGCCGCCTCTGCTTGGTCAAACGTCGCATACCGCTTCGGCCAGACGATGAGCTCCCCTTTTTCAATCACGCCGATTTGATACGCCATCTCGGGCATCTGCTCGGCCCACACGTCAAGCAGGCGGTACAAAAACGCCGCCGCATGCGCCCGCGTCGCTTCCGCTTTCGGGTCAAAACGGAACGAAACGCCATCTTCGTTTGGAATGCCGCGAATAATGTTGTAATAGACGTTATGGGCGATCGCCAGCTTCGCGACCGAGGACAGCTCGCTGACATCCGTAAACGAGGCAAGAGACGCCGGTTGTGTTGGAATTCCTAAATAGCCAAACACCCGGTCGATCATCAACGCCATTTGTTCCCTTGTAATCGGGTCGTTGATGCCAAAAGAGCCGTCATGATACCCTTCGACAAGGCCGGCCGCGCTCGCCTTGTAAATGCCATCCGCCAGTTTGGAAGACGGCGATACATCGGAAAAAGCAACCGTTCCTTTCGCTTCAGGCAGCTGCAGCGCCCGAGCCACAAACGTGGCGAACTGGCCGCGCGTAACTTGTTCGTTCGGACGATATCGCCCATCTGGATACCCTTGAACGACGCCTTGACTCACCATGGCCCGCATCTCTTCCTCAAGCGCGATGCCGGTAATGTCATCAGCGAAGGAAACGGAACTATTGACAAACAGCAAGCTGAACAAAAGGACAAAACTAGCGACAAAGCGCAACAGCGTTCCCCTCCCTCGTTTTCATAGATTTATAGAATCATAGGCAAAAAGCGGCCTATGGCGCAACGACAAAATCTCTTATGTTCTGGCTTAAGCATAGTCATATTTTAGCAAACATTGCCGAAACTTGTATTACGTTTTCGTTACATTTTTGTTACTTTGGTAATGTTTTTGATAAAAATTAGAAAAATAGAAGGTATTTTTTTCAATAGTATCGTAATCTTTTTGTGTGATGTCCAATTTTTCAAAAGGAGAGAGCGCTTTGCAACTATCACACTGCTTCCGTACGTTGTTATCGCTAGGGATGGCGGCCTCACTCGCCTTTTTCGGCAGCGGCCCGCCGCTCACCGCATCGGCCGCCGTCACGAAAAACGAAACCACTGTGGCGTCTTTGCTCGACCGCCTCGGCCTTTCGGAACAATCGGGCAAATTTCAAGCGGCTGCGCCAAACAAGAAACAGCCACCGCCTGCCTTTAGCGACAATGAATTGATCATCAAGTACCGGCAACCCCTTTCTGCCAAGGAACACGAACAAGCAGGAGGCAAACTGCTCAAACGCATCGCGTCGTTGCACTATGACATTGTCCAGTTGACACGAAACACAAATATGGACGAGGCAATGCGCCGCTATGCGAAAAACGGTCATGTCGTCTCCGTTTCGCGCAGCGCCCGTTTCGTCCCGTTGTCCGTCCCGTCCGGCGACCCGAAGCATGATCGCGCCTATTATTTAACAGCCTTGCACATCGAACAGGCGCTCGCGCTCGCCGGTCCGCACCCGGTCAAAATAGCGGTCGTCGACACCGGAGTCGATGCCCGTCATCCCGAACTCGCCGGCCAAGTGATCGCCAACTACAACGTCATGAACCCGCTCCAAAAAGGGGCTGCTGATGTCCATGGAACGCATGTCGCCGGCATCATCGCCGGCAAGAAAGACAACGGCATCGGCGCACACGGCGTCTTCCCGGGCGCCCGACTCATTTCGATTGATGTATTCAACCGCTCATTTTTCAGCTCCGATTATGTGGTAGCGGAAGGCATTTTGGAAGCCATTCGCCAAAAGGCGCAAGTCATTAACTTAAGTTTAGGCTCGTCGGTTTCGTCCCCGATCGTCGAAGAAGCGATCCGAAAGGCGCTGGCCGCCAATATTACCGTTGTGGCTGCTGCCGGCAATTCGGGAACAAGCATGTATGAGTATCCTGCCGCCTATAAAGGGGTCATCGGAGTCGGAGCGGTGAACGATCGACGCCAGCTTGCCGATTTTTCCACTTACGGTCCGACCGTGGATGTCGTCGCTCCTGGGGAAGACATTTACAGCTCCGTATACGACGTGGACAAAAAATCGACATTTGCGGAATTGAGCGGAACATCGATGGCCGCCCCAATGGTGACGGCTGTTGCGGCCATGCTGCTATCAAAGCACCCGAACTTGACGCCGTATGAGATTCACTACATTTTAAACAAAACGGCGAGCGATTTAGGGAAAAAAGGGTACGACTTGCAATACGGATACGGCCTTGTCAACCCCGTTGCCGCTTTGCGGTTCGACCTGAAGCATATCCCGGCTCCTCCATCGGCAACAGGGACAAAAGTCCTGCAAAAAGCGAAGCGGCTGACGATGGACCGGGCCACGACACAAACGGGCACCATCACACAACTAGGTGAGACGGACTGGTACGCACTTTCGGTCCGCAAAGGGGACTATATTCAAGCAAAAGTGAGCGGCGCTGCCGATTATGACTATCAATTTGATCTGCTCTTTTTCCAAAACGGTCAATCGGCGCCAACCGTTTCAGTGCCGGTTAATGATGCGGGCCAAGGAGGGGAAGAAGGCGATTTGTTCATGGCGCCAGCCGACGGGACGGTCGCCATCGGCGTGAAAGATGCGCTTGGCAACTACAACGAGAACGGATCGTCGAAGTACACGCTGTTTGTCGGCCGAGAAACGGCACCGCTCGATGACGGCAACACCGTCGAGCAACCGTTTGTGATCCATTCCTTGCCGTACCATTCGCGGCAACAGCACGGCCCTCTGTTTTTCACGAATGAGCCGCCAAGCCCTGTTCAAAACGAGCCGAACGAGGAGAAAACGGAGTCGAAAGCGAAGGCAGGAGAGAAAGAGGCGCCATCCCAGCATCCAACGACTCTGCCTGGCGACAGCGACTATTTTTCCTTCTCGCTCCCTGTTTCAGACGAACCAGCAGACCAAACGGTTCACATCTCCTTAAGCGGGGTGGCTGGAATTGATTCGGCGATCAACGTGTATGTGATGGAACCTAAAGACCCGAATTCGGAAAATGGCGAGGACACACCTTCTTCCGATGAACCTCCGGCACCGGAGACAAAGCCCGCAATGAATCAGTGGCCGATCGATTCTGCGAATATGAACGGGTACGGTCAAGGCGAAGAGCTGACCTTTACGGCGACTCCAGGGATGAACTATATCATCGAAGTGACGAACAAACCGATCAGCGACCCGGCGCTGCTGCCATTGGCAAATGAAATGAGGATCGATCTCAACCGCAACTTCTCCTCGCATTTGCCTTACGAGTTGACGGTGGATGCCGCAACCTTGCCTGCGGATGAAGACGGGTTTCCGATGGCAAGCGGACAGCTAGAAGAAGAAGTGAAAAACGGAAACATGGAAGCATATAGAACGAAAAAAGAAGAGTTGCAAAAACGTTGGCAACAAATGGCGTCCGGCCTTGTCGCGTTCTATGGCGATGAGGACTGGAGCAAGGCCGTGCGCCAAGCAGCCCGGCCGTATGAAAACGGGCAAACGGCCAATGGCTATTTCCAATACAGCGGCGATGAAGACTGGTTTGCCTTCGCCCCTAAACAAGACGGCGTTTACGAATTCCGATTCGCAGCCGATCACCAACATGACGTGCCGATGGCGACCATTTTCGTCTACAGCGAAAAAGAAAAAACATTCAACTATATCGGCTCCAACGCGAGCTATGATGGCTTCAACTTCAAACCAAACGCCCGACTGGCCATTGGTTTGAAAAAAGGAAAAACATACTATATTCAGCTCAATGACAAAACATATCGCCCTTCCGTCAAAGCGTATGCCTTAACATCCGCTTTGCTCGCGAGCCATATCAACGACCGGTTTGAAAACAACGATGATTTCGATGCGGCGACAACGATCGGCTTAAAAGCCATCACGGGAAACTTCGCGGCCGCACAAGATCTCGATACGTATTACTTCGAGCCGAAGAAAAACGGGCTGTACGGGTTCGCTGTCACCCCAACAGCGATTCCGTCCCGCTATGCGTCTTTGCCTGCAGAACTGAAAGGGCCGATTGACCCGGTCATCATCGTCGTCGAAGATACAAATAAAAACAAACGGCTCGATCCGGAAGAGGAAGGGCGCACATGGCTCATTGACAGCGGGCTGGACAATGAGGAAGAGCGCGGTGCGCTGCGGGCCGACCAAACGAAAGGATATTTTCTCGTCACCGCCGATTTTTACGGCCATACGTCCGTGACGCCATACGTGCTGTCTTTAGCAGCAGCCGACCGGCCAGATGAAGACCGCGGCTCCGTCGTCCGCCGCGGCGTGCCATCGAAGCCGCTGGCCCTCCGGACGCCAAAGTCAGGTACGTGGTACAATAGCGGTTATATGAATGCCTCAACCGCGCAGGGGGATGCCGACTACTACGCGTTGACAGTCCGCACGGCAGCCACATACACGTTGCAGCTGCACGTCCCGTCCGATCTTGACGGCGTGCTGGCCGTGTACAACGCGAACGGCAAACTCATCGCCAAAGGCGACTACTATCCAAAAGGCGACGATGAATACATGACTGTCAAACTCGCAAAAGGAGCCTATTTCATCAAAGTGGAAGACGCCTTTGGCAACGCGAGCGCCAGCCCATACAAACTGGTGATCCGGAAGCCGTAACAGCCTCCAAGCGGCGCGGCACTCATCGTCCGCCCTCTCCGGTCAGCCCAAAACAAGAAGGTGTCCCATCGTTGAGGGACACCTTCTTATTGTTTATCGAAACCGCTCATTCGACGCCCGGGCGGCAAACACAAAAAACTCAAGCCGTTTGACAAATTGATACGGCCGGAACGTGCCGTTCGGATACCCATCGGCAATCCGGGCGGCGGCCAGCTTGGCGATGGCATCGTGCCCGGTCACGTTCGGTGTGACGTCGCGAAACGCCACCGGTGCACCATCCGGAAGATCGTAAGCGCGCGATAACACAATGGCGGTCTCCGCCCGCGTAATCGGTTGCTGCGGCCGGAACGTGCCGTCCGGGTACCCGCTGATCAACCCGCGCTCATAAGCGGACTGGATGTAGCCGGAAGCAAAATCGGCAGAATGGACATCCCGAAACACCGTCTCCCGTTTCGTTCCGTCAAGATGGAGCGCGCGGCCGAGCATCACTGCTGCCTCGGCGCGCGTAATGGTCGCATACGGCCGAATCGTTCCGTCACGATAGCCTGACACAATCCCTTGGCTCGATAAGTAGACGATCTCCGGCATATACCAAGAGTGGACGGACAAGTCTTTATAATACGGATCAGAAACGACGACCTCCATAAAACCGATCGGTTCTGATTCCGTTCCGTCACGATGGACGGAAGAAAACGCATACCGGTACGTTCCTTTTACAACATAGTCTTTGTATATCGCCGCTGTTTGCAGCGGTTCGATCAATGTTCCGTTGCGATAGACGCGGTATCCTTTCACCTCGCTTCCCGACGGGGTGACGGAAAACGAAACTTCTCCGCGGTTTGCCGACAACAGTTTCACCTCGAGGTCGGGAGGGGTATTAGGCATGGCTTGCACGAGCCCGTAACCGTACCATGGATCCTTGCCGGGCGCTCCTAAATCAAGGGCGCGGTCTCGCAACATTTGGCGCAACTGGGCGTTTGTCCGCTCCGGGTATTGCTGCTTATACAGCGCCAACACCCCGCTGACAAACGGCGCCGCCATCGATGTTCCCGACATGTGTGTATACCCGTCGCCGCGGCCGTCAGGGTCAAGGGACACCGGCACTGTACTATAAATCCCTTCACCCGGCGCCGCCATTTCGACAGCCGGCCCGGTCGCTGAGTATGGCACGCGGACATGATCTTGATTGACGGCGGCCACGGCCACAACGCTATCATATTTGGCCGGATATTCGACCGTATCGCCGGCTCCATTTGCATGGCCGTTGTTCCCGGCGGCGGCCACGACGAATATTCCGCTTTTATACGCCTTCTCCACCGCTTCTTTCAATACGGGGGCATCTTCTGGAGCGGCTAAACTTAAGTTGATAATATCCATCCGATGTTTGATCGCCCACTCAATGCCGGCTAAAATGGTCGACACGTTGCCTTCCCCGTAGCGGTCTAACACTTTCAGCGCATAAACGCTCGCACCGGGAGCCACGCCGACCGATCCTATATTGTTATCTTTCGCCGCAATAATGCCGGCGACATGTGTGCCATGTCCGTTATCATCTTGGTACGAATTCGGACAATAAGATAAGAGGCAGGCTCCGCCGGCGACCGACAAATCCGGATGACGCAAGTCAACGCCGGTGTCAAGAATCGCGATTTTCACACCCTTGCCCGTGACCCCACGGGTATGCATGACCGTCGCCTTCGTTTCAGCTACCCCCCAGTTAGCCGCTTGGCTGTCGATCGCGACTGTCGTATCTTGCTGAACGTAGTCGACACCCGGCCAACGGCGCAGCAGCTCGACCGCCGAAACCGGCACGGACGCCGCTACGGCCGGGAGAACGTCAAACCGTTTTATAACGCGCCCACGCAACGATTCCACCGCTTGCTCATCAATTTGCTGCTGAAAGACCACAATCACATTAACCGCCAACGGATTGGCGGCCTCGGCCGCACCAGCCGCCCGTCCCGGGGCCACAGCCGCCGCCAACATCAGTGCCATCACGAACATTCGCCACATTTTCCCCATCGCCGTTCTCTCCCCCCAACTCCCACACGAACAAGTCCTTGCCGCGTTTCAGCAGCTGCGCCCGCAGCGGCGCGATGTCATGAAACGGGAGAAGCTTTGTCTTTGTCGCTACTGAACCCGATCGTACAACGGCTGAAAATCCAGCCCGCTTTCGAGCGCATAGTAATCGAGAATGCCAAGATAGATCGCTTTCGCCGCCTGCTCCTGCCAATATGGCGATCCGAGTTTTTCCGCATCTTCCTTGCGGTCGATAAAGCCAAGTTCCACTAATACGGCTGGCATGCTGTTTTCGCGCAATACGTGCAAATTGCCTCTTTTTGTTCCGCGGTCAACAGCGTTCCACGCCTCCACGAGCCGCTTTTGGATGCATTGCGCCAACTTTTCGCTTTGTTCCACATACGGGTTGGTCGCCGCGGCGCTGTAATAATACGTTTCCGTTCCTGTTCCGCCCCCGGCATTCGTATGAATGCTGACGAAAACGTCACCCCCCTGCTCCTTGGCAAAGGAGACGCGGCCGCTTAAAGGAACGAAAACATCCGTTTCGCGCGTCAATGCGATGCCAAATCCTGTATTCTCAAACAACGATTTTACTTTTAAAGCCACATTTAAATTGATCTCTTTTTCCAAGAGTCCATTCGCGACCGCGCCAGGATCGTAACCCCCGTGCCCGGGGTCAATGATGATCGTCTGCGTTCGAACGTAATCGAGCAACTCATTGTTTTCACCGGGCTCGGCAGCACCGCCGGACAAATAAGCGCGGCTCACAAATCCTTCAATGCCCGATGAACGGACGTACGCCCAATTGCCGACAACGTGCAAAAGGTCCACCGATTGCCCGCGATACAGCAAGCCGACAGCACCATAATTCGTCGACGGACCTTTGCGGACATTTAACGCCGAAGCCGTGACCGTCGCCTCGCCTATGGATGACAGCTGGGGGTTGACACGGTATTGCGGGTTAATGGCTCTTGCCACAAACACAGCAAAATCCGCGCGAATGATCGGCTCGTCTTCGCCAAACGTGCCATCCGCCTTCCCTTCGGCAATCCCTCTCATTTTCAATTGCTGTACGGCGGCGGAAAGCGTCGTGCCGCCGAGCGAATATGCGCGGTTAATGAGAAGCGCCATTTCTCCGCGCGTTACAAACTGGTCGGGCCGGAATGTGCCATCTCGATAACCGTTGATTATGTTATGTTCGACCGCCTCTTGTATGTATCCGGAGGCAAAATTCCCTTTCCCGACATCTTTAAAACGTGTGGCCCGCGGTTCCCCGTTAAAGTTTAACGTCCGGCCAATAATCGCCGCCGCTTCCGCCCTCGTCACATACTTGGCCGGATAAAAGCGGCCGGATAGGCTCCCAAGCACAATTTGCCCCTCTGCCAAGTAATAAATTTCATTTTTGGCCCGGTGGGTCGTGCCCACGTCGTAAAAGTATGGAGCCGCCTTCGCATGGTGGAGCGGCGCAGGCCATGTCGCCAACATCAAAAGACAAAAAACGATCCATAGTTTCTTTTTCATCATCTTTGGCGAGGAGCCCCCCACTGCAACGACTAAAGGGAGAAAGTGGGGGGAGGGGTCGCCTTTCCTCCTTTCTCCTTTTTCGACACATTTTTCTCTCATTCTACCATAAGTGACATCTATCATGAATAGATAATGAAGCGCATTTTTGATCCAAAAAAAGCGATGACCGTCTCGCATTCGGCCATCGCTTCAGGCTGTCAACCTGCTCTATTCCTAATTTTCCATTCCGAAACATGGAAGAAAGGGAGGCCTTCATCTATTGTTTTCGACAGCCGGTGTTCGAACACCTGTTTAGAGGCCCGCGGCCTCTCCTCCTTTACTGTTTTCCATTTTGGCTGCGCCGCCCGGTTTCTTGTTCTGTTAACCGGCGAATGTGGTACTTTGCCTCCATTTTGCATGTATAATCGATATCGTCTACACCTAACCGCCCGATAAGCTCATTCAACGTCCGAATCTCTTGTTCCGTCGGCGGTTCATTCAATATTTTTTCGATCACGTCGTTAATTTTCTCAGCCAATTCCTCATGAAAACGCGGATCGCGCTTGATTTCGTCATCCAGCTGACGAAACCATGACGCATTCTCTTCCGCGTACGTTCGCCAATAAGCTAAAAATTGGTCGATGGCATATGTTTGTTCGTCCCACTGGATCGATTCCATATATTTCTCAAACGCCGAAGAAATCGATCTCGTCACACTAATTTTCACTTCTTTCGGGAGACTGTTTAACATAATCGCGCTCTTTTAACCTCCTCACTCCCAACGGATTGTTCCCCGCTAGTTTCCCCCTTCACGGCATTGCCCCGGTCACAGTTTACGGGCGGAACATTTCCGGCCGTTTTTCCTTGTAGCCGAAGTAGTACAAAATCGCTTCAACAATCCGTTTGGACGCTTGTCCGTCCCCGTAAGGGTTGGACGCTTTCGCCATTTTTTCATGCTCCCCTTGGTCAGTAAGCAATTGTGACGCCATGCGGTAAATCGTCTCTTCGTCCGTTCCGGCGAGTTTCAATGTCCCGGCTTCGATGCCTTCGGGGCGCTCGGTCGTATCGCGCAACACGAGAACAGGGACGCCAAGCGACGGGGCTTCTTCCTGCACACCGCCGGAATCAGTTAAAATCAAGTACGCCCGGGCGGCAAAATTATGGAAATCGAACACATCAAGCGGCTCAATCAAATGAATGCGCGGGTCGTCGCCCAATACGTCCGCTGCCGCTTCGCGCACCGCCGGGTTTAAATGGACGGGATAGACGACTTGGACATCGTCATGGTCGCGAACGAGGCGTTTGATGGCCCGGAACATGCCGCGCATCGTTTCACCTAAATTTTCGCGGCGATGGGCGGTTAATAAAATCATCCGGTCGTTGCCGATTTTGTCGAGAATGTCGTGGCGATAATCGTCTTTCACCGTCGTTTTCAGCGCATCAATGGCGGTGTTTCCCGTAATAAAGATCGACTCCGGTGCTTTGTTCTCCCGGATTAAATTATCGTACGCCTTTTGCGTCGGGGCGAAATGAAGATCCGTCAACACCCCGGTCAGCTGCCGGTTCATTTCTTCCGGGAACGGCGAGTATTTATTCCAGGTGCGCAGCCCCGCTTCCACGTGGCCGATCGCAATTTGATTGTAAAAGGCGGCGACGCTGGCGACAAACGTCGTCGTCGTATCGCCATGCACGAGCACCAAATCGGGCTGTACTTTCCGCATCACATCATCGAGCCCTTCCAAGGCGCGGGTCGTAATGCCGGCGAGCGTCTGGCGGTCTTTCATAATGTTCAAATCATAATCCGGGCGAATGCCGAAAATGTCCAATACTTGATCCAACATTTGCCGGTGCTGCGCCGTCACCGTTACAATCGGCTCGATCCACTCCGATTGTTTTTGCAGCTCGAGCACGAGCGGCGCCATTTTGATCGCTTCCGGTCTTGTGCCGAAAATCGTCATTACTTTCCGTTTCGTACCCATTGTTTCACCCGCTATTCGTTGTGGTAAAGAAAACTTCAACAAACTACAATATCACAATTCGAGCACTTCCTCAACTTTTGCTTCCCCTTAACCTTCAACACAAACAAAACGGCACGATCCCACTGTAACGGTTCGTGCCGTTGAATTTCTCCAAATGTTGTTCAACCGCCTTCACAAGCTTCCCATGCGCGCCAGCGAACCGGCCCGGGACGGCTGCGCTGCTGCTTTGCCTCGGATCGGCTGAAACGGCCGTCGACAAAGCGGTTTCGGACAGCTGCGCTACAACCGTTTCGCCCCTAAATACCGCGCTTTCCAATACGGATTGCTCAATTGACTGATCGTCACGCCCGTTGAGGCGCCGCTATGGACGAACTGGCCGTTGCCGATGTAAATGCCGGCGTGCGACGGGCCTTTTTTGTATGTTTCAAAAAACACGATGTCTCCGACAGCAGGCGAAGAGACTTGTTTCCCGACGTTCCAAATCTGCGCCACTGTCCGCGGCAAGGAGACGCTTTGTTTCTTGAAGACATAGAGAATAAACCCGCTGCAATCAAAGCCGACTTCCGGCGTTTCGCCGCCCCACACATACGGGGTGCCGAGCAGTTCGGCCGCATCGGCGATAAGCCCGATCGGATCGAACGAAACGGCTGGGGCTTGTCCGATCAGGCGCTCGTATGTATCGCCATCCACAACCCCGGTCGCCGGGAGCTTGGCGTCTTGTTGGAAGCGGCGGACCGCATCGGCCGTGGCCGTGCCGTAATAGCCGGTAATGGTTGGGTAGGTGAAGTAGCCAAGCTGTTTTAAGTTCGTCTGCACGCGTTCCACATCGTGGCCGCGTGAACCGATGGTCAAACGTATGGCGGGGCGGTTCGGTTCAGCGGGCGGAGCGGTTTTTTTCTTTGCCGCATCGGCGATGCGCGCAAGCGTCGCTTCGTCAGCCAAGCCGGTGGCCGGCAGCCCGTTGTCCTTCTGGAAGCGGCGGACCGCATCGGCCGTGATCGTGCCGTAATAGCCGGTTACGTTCGGGTATGTAAAATAGCCGAGCTGTTTTAAGTTCGTTTGCAGTTGGCTGACTTGGGAGCCGCGCGAGCCGATTTTCAAGGCCGCCGGTGAAGGCGATGCGGCAGCCGCCCGTTGGCTCGCCGCCCGCTCGAGGCGCTCAAGCGTGGCGGCATCGGCTGTTCCATTGGCCGGGAGTCCGTTTGCCCGTTGAAACTGCTTGACCGCTTTTTCCGTCACCGTTCCGAAATAGCCGGTGATCTCCGGATATTGGAAGTAGCCGAGTTGCTTGAGACGCTGTTGGAGCACTTTAACATCGTCGCCGCGCGAACCGACCGCCAGCGCCCGGGCGCTTGGGGTGAACGCGCGCAGCTTCGCGTATGTCGCGTCATCGACCACGCCGGTGACCGGCAAGTTCACCGCCCGTTGAAACGCCTTCACCGCCTCTTCGGTAATCGTCCCGAAGTAGCCGGTCGCCCGCGGATAGGTGAAAAAGCCTTTTTCTTTTAATAGTTGTTGCAGCTCTTTTACTTTCGGAGAAGTCATTCCTTCTTTCCATTCCGCTGCTTCCCCGTCACCTGGCGCCAAAAAGAGCGCAGAGGCAAAAGCGGCAGCTAACACGACATGGCTTGGCTTCACTTTCGTTTCCTCTCCCTTCCCCATTCCTTCCTATTTTGAGTCTATATCATTCGTCTAGTGCGCCACATTGCGGCAGAACCCGACAAATCAGGCGCATTCGACAGCAAAGCTTGACGTTTTTTCCTTTTTCTTTAAGTATAACGAACAGATGATGGGAAAGGAAACACTTTTTTCATATACGAGCGCGGGAACTGGTGGTCGAACAGCTTCTTGCTACTTTTCGCGGTTGTTTCGGGCTGAGTATGGAAACAAGTAGGAAATGCGGCGATGATCACAAATATAGATCGACTGCAAAATTTCGTAAATTAACTGTTTTTCCATGGACAGCCATTCATTGGTGCGGATCAACATGTATTTTTGTTGGAGCTGATTCCATTCGTAGAGGGCAACAGCTAACGTTTTCAAACGGAGGTCAAGCTTGACGATAAACATGTAAAGCTGGCTGACGCATTTAAATACCAAATAAAGCTGGGCCTCATCCGAACAGGCGACTGTGCGAAACAACGTCTCGCCCTCGAATGAAAAATTCCCCTTCTCCCCTTTGCTTCTCAAACAGCGGAGCGAATCAGTGAAATTAGTCGGAACGATCGTTTTCAAACGGATGGAGAACGGGTGTTTCATTTCCTTAATGAATATACGGTACATGTTTTCTCCTTTTTTTGCCTCGTTTCGTTCACGGACAACGAAATCGGCGAGATAAATATTCACTTCCATCCCTCTTTTTCCTATGGTAATAGTAAATATTTACCCTTTTTTACTTATTGTACTATGTCTAGTAAAAGGAAAAAAGATGTCGACCGTTGGAGGGGAAGGTAGTATTGTTCTGATTATGAACGTTTAAGGGTGATGGGCTGAAAAGGAACGAAAATCATCATCGCGCTTTCCTATCTTTAAGATAATGATGTAAAGCGTGGTGACAAACGATGGAAAACCTCGGCGAGATGCTGAAAACGTTGCGGAAACAACAGCGCTGGACACAGGAACAACTGGCTGACAAGTTAAACGTTTCCCGCTCACAAATTAGCAAATGGGAAAACGGCAGCTTGCTTCCTGACATACAATCGCTTAAAAAGCTTTGTCATCTATTTAACGTCAGTGCTGATGTGTTGATTGGCAGTGAAGTGCAGCGGCGAGAACTGTTGCGTGAAGTCAAGCAGCTGTACGGGACAACGGACATGGATGAGAAGACGCTCGCCGCGATTGATTATTTGTTGCAAAACCGGGATATGAGCGAGGTGATGTACACGTTGGCGAAACTGCCCGAGAAAAAGCGAAAGCATGCGGAAACGATGTTGATGACGATCATTAAGGAGTATACTGAAGCCCTCGGCTGACTCCCGCCCTTCGACAAAAAAAGCGCTAACATCGGCTGCTAGCGCCATCGTTGGGGAGTTTTTGAGGACACATTTCTTTCTCTTGAGGATTCGTTTAGAAAGGCATGAATGAGGAAACAGATTAGACGTGCTCCGGCCATTCCCGTGTTTTGCCGGAGTGAAGAAACTGAACCGAATCAGCGACGACTTCCGTCACATAGACGCGTTGACCTTCTTTATTGTCATAGCGGCGCGTCTGGATTCTTCCCGTTACCGCCACCATCGATCCTTTCCGGCAGTAATGGGCGGTATGTTCCGCCGTTTTCCGCCATAACACACATGGAACGAAATCGGCATCAATCCCCCCTTCCGTGTTGCGGAAATTTCTCGCCACCGCCAAGGTGACGGTCGTGACGGCCGCTCCTTCGGCCGTGTAGCGAAGTTCCGGATCCTTCGTCAACCGGCCGACAAGTACGACTTGATTGATCATGTTCCGGTGCATCCCCCCTTTCCGTCCACCGCATCCTTATAATAAAGGATCTCGTTTTTTGCCGTAAAATCGCGATTTTTGTATTTTTCTGCGCAATCTATACATACAATCGACGAAAAAAGCGAAAGCTGCATCCACAATAGGGCCGCAAAATGGTGTTTTTGTCATTCCACATCAAAAAATGTGGATCGCTTTTTCGGCCGCAGGCATGTCATCCGGTTTTTCTTCCCATGACCGCCTATGCTATAATCATGGGGAAGACAACGGTAATGAGGTGGACGATATGAAAACGTTCAAGCTTGTCGGGCTCTCGGTCATTGATAGGGAAATGCGCCGCCAGGACATCCCGTTTATTGACGGCTTGATCATTAATAAAGAGGACGGCCAAAACCGCTGGCTTGTCGAAGCGTATTTGGATGATCATTATGAGCCGATGTTTGCCGGCTTGAAGGAACAACCGGAGTTTCAGCTGCAAGTGACGATCACCAATCCGGGCAACGATCCGGCGAACATGCTTGTCGCCGTCCGTTCCATCACGAAAATGAACGGCCATATTAGCGTTTTAATGGAAGGATTGATGATCCCAAGACGGACCCATTTAGCCGAAGTCGTATTGGCCGGCCTTGTCGAGAAAGGACTGCAAGGCGAAGCGCTGCTCAAAGAATTCCGCCAACAAATGGACGAACGGCAAGGCGCAAGAACACATCATGAACGAAACAGATAAACGGCTAGGGAGCGCGCTCCCTAGCCGTTTGATGTTCGATGTTCCGGCTGTCAACTTTTCCATCCCGCTTCCCTTGAAGAGGGGGATTTTTTGCCTACAGATTCCGACAAAGTCGCGCGAACGGCCTTGTCTATCCGGACAGGGCGGGCGGTGACGATATAGCGTTTCGGGGCGGGACCGATGAGGCGAAACGGATAGCACGTCGTCACGGTCAGCGTCGGCCGCGCTTTATCGACTAAAACGGTCCGGTCATCGTCATCGACGATGCGAATATGGACAACACGATAATGAATGACCTCGTCATTTGCCCGAATGATGAGCGCATCGCCGACCCCGATTTCCCCAAAGCGGCGAAACACGGTGTCGCGGTGGCCGGACAATACGACATGCCCGTTGCCGCCCGGCCAGGCGCTCGCCGGGTAATGGCCGACGCCGCGACGGAGCTCTTGTTCCCGAACGCCTTCATATACCGGAATCGCCACCCCGAGCTTCGGAATGGCCAGTTCGCCAAGATAGACGCCAATCGGCAGAGAAAAAGACCCTTCCCGACCGTCAGGCGGATGAACAGCCCGAGAACGCATGTCCGCTTCTCGTTTAGGCGCATGCCATACAGGAGGACGGGCATTGTCTTGCTTTGCCGCTCCCCGCCCAGCCATGTACCAATATCCGTTCCAGCCGGCCATCATCATTCCGATGACAATGAACATGAACGCCGCATACCGAACGGCCCGGCCTTGCCGGGAAAGCCGGTCCGTATATTGCTCACGCCCCATCACGTCTCATCCTTTGAGCCGTCCGACCCGCCAATAAAGAAGAAAACCGGCGGACGCGAGCAGCAGCCCGGCGAGAGTGTACGCCAAGTATGGCGACGCGGTATCCGGCAGTTTTTCCCCGTACATCATCGTTTTCATGTCAAGCGCCAACAATCCGGCATCGATCCCTTTCTTCCCGGCGCGAACGATGTAACCAGATGTCAGCATTTCTCTCGTAACGGCAATATCGGCGATTTCCTCGCCTTGACGATTATACAACTTGATGACCAGCGGCTCCGCACCGGCCGCTATAGCCACCGCTGAAAATCCCGTTTCCCTCCCGTCAACGTAGAGCTTGGCCTTGAGTTGCAACAAGTCGAGCGCTTCTTCCCAAATCGCCCGCAACTCGCGGCGCTCTTCTTTTGTCCATGGCCCTTCCGCTTGTTCAAACGAACTCAACCGCTTGTTGAGCGCCGCCAGTTGCCCGGACAGCTGCGGATTGTCAAGTGAAGCGATATGACGGGTGAGCTCGCGCACTTCTTTTTCTGTCATCCCGAGCACTCCAAGCAAATCGTTCAGTTGCTGCATGGCGGCGTTACGCTTCGTGTAAAAGCGAATGGCCGCGTCCAAATCTTCAACAAACGTATACTCTTGCATCGTTTCACCAAATTGGCCGAGCAGTGCCTCAAGCTCCTCGACAGTCAGCCCGTGCCGGCGCAATACGGCATGGAGCCGCTCGTCTGTCAACGGCGTGCCGAGCCATTGCTTTAACTCCCCCATCGTGCGAAAATCAGCGACGGTCAACCCGTACCGGTCCAAATAGGCAAGCAAGTCGCTTATCGTCCAGCCAACACTTTCAACGTATTGTTCCAGTTCGGTCCGGCTGATGGCGGCAGCTGCACTGACGGGAGATAACGCCACTGTCACTACGAACATAGCCATAACGAGCCATTTCCGCATCGTCGTTTCCTCCTTTCCATTGCTGTTTCATACATTGGTAGTATTTTCCGAACAGCTTCTTCCTATGTACGAAAAACAGCCATGGCGGAAACAAACATGCGGACGGTAAAAAAAGATGCCCGCAACCCGGGCATCCCGTTCCTTCTTTATGACAGCTGACCGACCGTCAGCTCTTGAAAGTAGGCGTTATACAACGCGCGGACGGCCTCGTTGACGACGTCTTCTTTGACGCCAAACATCATGCTCACCTCAGACGAGCCTTGGTTGATCATCTCCAAGTTAATGTTGGCGTTGGCAAGCGCGGTCGCCGCTTTCGCCGCCATCCCGACCGTTTTTTCCATCCCTTCGCCCACAACCATAATGAGCGCCAAGCCATATTCAATCGTCACTTCATCCACGACAAGTTCGCCGCGGATGCGGGCCAAAATGCGCTCATCTTTTCCATCGGCAAGCTGGCTGGCCCGCAAAATAACCGACATGTTGTCGATGCCGGACGGCGTATGTTCGTACGAGATACCTTCATCTTCCAAAATTTGCAACACGCGCCGGCCAAAACCAATTTCGCGGTTCATTAAATATTTGCTGATGTTGATGCTGCAAAAGCCCGTATCGCTCGCAATGCCGGCGACCGGTTCCTCGATATGGTTGCGTTTGGCGACGATCCATGTGCCCGGGGCGGCCGGGTTGTTCGTGTTTTTCACACAAACCGGAATGCCAGCCCGATACACCGGCTCCAACGCCTCATCATGAAAGACGGAAAAGCCGGAATACGACAGCTCGCGCATTTCCCGATACGTAATTTCTTTCAGCTTGCGCGCATCGGCAACGATCGACGGGTTGACGCAATAAATCGAATCGACGTCAGTAAAGTTTTCATATACGTCGGCTTTCACGCCAGCGGCGACAATCGAACCGCTAATGTCCGAGCCGCCGCGCGGAAAAGTCACGATATGACCTGAAAGCGAATAACCAAAAAAGCCTGGGATTACAAGTACACCGCGGCGTTCACGCAGCTGCCGCAGCCTTTCGTACGACTCCGGAAGCACTTGGGCGTTGCCCGGTTCGTCCGTCACGATAATGCCGGCTTCCAGCGGGCTGACATAGCTCGCCTCAAGCCCAACATCTTGCAAATAGAGCGCCATCAGCCTTGCGTTATGATCCTCACCGCTCGCTTTCATCGCATCAAGCAGACGGGCCGGCTCGTTCCGATAGGCACTAATTTTCGACTGTAAATCATCTTCGAGCTCAGCCAAAAAACCGTCAGCTTCCAGTTCAAGCTCATCGGCAATGTCAGCATACCGTTTCACGATCGCCTGCATCGTGTCTCCGTACGGTTCGCCGGCCAACACTTGTTCAGCCAGCCGAATGAGCATATCCGTCACTTTCACATCCTCTTTACACCGCTTCCCAGGCGCTGATACAACGACGATACGACGTTCAATATCCGAGCTGACAATATCCGCCACTTTGCGGAACTGCGCGGCGCTCGCCACCGAACTTCCACCGAATTTGGCTACTTTCATGTCCACGACCCCTTTTATACGAAAATCTCTATAATTGTTTATCATATCACATTTTTTGGCCAGTGGAATCATTCATTTTTTAGAAATTTCCGCAACTAGCGGAAGTCGCCGTCCTTTTTTCAATATTCCCTATGAAACGAGCCGGTTCTCACGTTTGCGCCACATTGCCGCGACGGACATTGGAAATCCCTTCCTTACAAACCCCATACGGCAACCATGAACAATGGCGGCAAAGATGATCCAAATCATCCGGTTTCACGTTTTCCGCCGTCCGCCGGACCAATTCCGACTTCCAATACACCTTGCCCGCTTCAAGCCCTAAATGGCGAATGACGTTCCCATCGAGCGAGCGGACATGCGCGTCGGAATTCGGTCCCGCCTCGCACGCTGTCTCTCCGTGATGCGGACAGGCGAAGCACGCCTCATCCAGCGCCGCTACGACTTCAATCGGAAAATCGTCCTTCTCATCACGGATACGTTCGACGATCTCCCACATTTTTTCGACAAACGACGGGCTGTAACCCATACCGCGAAACCCATGCACACAAAGCAAATGATGACCGCGCAAACGCAGCGGCTTCATGCCCCTCTCCCCCCTTTTCCCTTCTTCTCGTTCGAGCATATGACGGAGGCGTAGGAATATGCCTCCCATATCGTTTCCATCTTGAACACTCTCCCGCTTACACGGACGAGATTCTCCGGCAGACTGTCAGCCAAACCCACCCCATACGTTCCACGATCCTATCACTTTCCAAAAACATTCAACAATTGAACATTCCCCCACCTGCACGTACGCTTAGAGGGGGAGGTGATAACATCATCATACGCCAATCTTGATCTTCCGGCAATCACGACTTGTCCAACGCTTCCCGTCCCGCTTTTCCATTCAAGGGTGGGAGGCCGTGAGGCGGCATGGTACAATGAAAACGATGACTTTGCAACGAAAGGAATGGCGGATGATGACGAAAGAAGAAGCAGCTCGTTTGCTTTCTGTTTTGCTTCACGAACTGACAACGCCATGGCGAAAAGAAAAAATCCATTCCGATGTGCTGGAGATCATTATGAACCTGCGCATCCAGGCGGCGGATGACGAGCGCTACATGCATGATTTGCTCAGCAACATCGCCTTTGCCGGCGAATCGGCGCATGCGTTAAAGCAAATTTGGAGCTACATGCTTCGCGAGCAAACGTTTCTGTCGCCCGGTACGATCGAGGCGATGCTCACGGACGCCCAACAGGCGATCCGCCGCCGTCTTCCCGAACTGACCGCCCGCTACAGCCGTCCGTTTCAACAAATCGACAGCTTAACGGAGCGGAAACATCAGCTCGAACGCTCCTACAGCGCGCTCCTTCTCTTTAACCGGATCGCCACCGATTTTTTGCTTCAGTTTGTCCGGGAAGAAAATGAATCGGCCGCCCGCGCGTTTTTCGCCGCCGATCCGAACGAACTGATCGAAGTGTTCCACCATCTTTGCAGCGTCTATGCGAGCCGCTGGCTTGAAGGACTGGAAGTCGACTAACGCCCCGCCCTGCTCCGGCAGCAGGGCGGTCCGTCTTCCGGTAGTTGACGGTTTTTCGTTTGACAATATTGTCCAGCCATGCTACCCTAATCATCAGGAGGAATTTTCTAAATATTCCTCCAATGTAAGCGAATACGAAATCAATTGAAGGAGGAATCGGGGATGATCTACGCACAACCAGGCCAGCCAGGCGCGCTTGTCACGTTCAAAACGCGCTACGAAAACTTCATTGGCGGCAAATGGGTGCCGCCGGTCGACGGCGAATATTTTGAAAACATTACGCCGATCACCGGAAAACCGTATTGCGAAGTGCCGCGCTCGAAAGCGGCGGACATCGAGCGGGCGCTTGACGCCGCCCATGCGGCCAAAGAGGCATGGGGGCGCACGTCTCCGGCCGAGCGCGCCCGTTTGCTGAACAAAATCGCCGACCGGATGGAAGAAAACTTGGAAATGCTCGCGGTCGCGGAGACGTGGGAAAACGGCAAGCCGATCCGCGAAACGCTGGCGGCTGACATTCCGCTCGCCATCGACCATTTCCGCTATTTCGCCAGCTGCATCCGCGCACAAGAAGGCACGATTTCCGAAATCGACCATAACACCGTTGCTTATCACTTCAAAGAACCGCTCGGCGTCGTCGGGCAAATCATCCCGTGGAACTTCCCGATTCTCATGGCGGCGTGGAAACTCGCCCCGGCATTGGCCGCAGGCAACTGCGTCGTCTTGAAACCGGCGGAACAAACGCCGACATCGATCCTCGTCCTCATCGAACTCATCGAAGATTTGCTTCCACCTGGTGTCGTCAACATCGTGAACGGCTTTGGCTTAGAAGCCGGAAAACCGCTCGCCTCGAACCCGCGCGTGGCGAAAGTGGCGTTCACCGGCGAAACGACGACCGGACGCCTCATCATGCAATACGCTTCACAAAACATTGTGCCGGTCACATTGGAACTTGGCGGCAAGTCCCCGAACATTTTCTTCGCTGATGTCATGGACAAAGATGACGAGTTTCTCGATAAAGCGCTTGAAGGGTTTACAATGTTCGCTTTAAACCAAGGCGAAGTGTGCACATGCCCGTCGCGCGCCCTCATTCACGAGTCGATTTACGACGCCTTTATGGAGCGGGCGCTTGAGCGCGTCAAGCAAATTAAACAAGGAAACCCGCTCGACACCGAAACGATGATCGGGGCGCAAGCGTCATCAGAACAACTGGAGAAAATCTTGTCGTACATCGACATCGGGAAGCAAGAAGGCGCTGAACTTTTGATCGGCGGCGAGCGGAACATGCTCGAAGGAGAACTTTCCGGCGGCTATTACGTCAAGCCGACGATCTTCAAAGGGCATAACAAAATGCGCATTTTCCAAGAAGAAATTTTCGGCCCTGTGTTAGCCGTCACCACCTTTAAAGACCAAGACGAAGCGCTTTCGATCGCCAATGAGACGCTGTACGGCCTTGGCGCCGGCGTCTGGACGCGCGACATGAACACCGCATACCGGTTCGGCCGCGGCATCCAAGCCGGCCGCGTCTGGACGAACTGCTACCACGTCTATCCGGCCCACGCGGCGTTTGGCGGCTACAAAATGTCCGGCATCGGCCGCGAAACGCACAAAATGATGCTTGACCATTACCAACAAACGAAAAACTTGCTCGTCAGCTATTCGCCGAAAAAACTCGGCTTGTTCTAACATTGACCCACCTGCTCTTTCACGGCAAAAGGCAGCGCCGGAGCGCTGCCTTTTTGCCCCTGTTGCACCTGCCGCCACCAAAACCGTGCAAGCACCTTTTGATTCACCTTATTATCTGTATGAAATGGACCAAACAACGAAGCCATCATTCCTCATTCCATTCGAGAAATCAAGTGCAGCCGCGATGAGCAATGCCTGTCTTTGGCCGTGATGCGAAAGGAGGTGCATCCGATGATTGATGAACCGAAAGTCATCGCCACCGAAGCGGCGTTGGCGTTGATTGAAAAACTGAAAGCGAAATACGGCCCGCTCATGTTTCACCAATCCGGCGGCTGCTGCGACGGCAGCTCGCCGATGTGCTACCCGCTCGGCGAGCTGATCGTCGGCGATTCCGACGTGCTGCTCGGCGAAATCGGCGGCTGTCCGTTTTATATCGCCAAGGCGCAATACGAATATTGGAAGCATACGCAGCTGATCATCGACGTCGTTCCCGGGCGCGGCGGCATGTTTTCCCTCGAAGGGCCAGAGGGAGTCCGCTTCCTCACCCGCTCGCGCGTCTTCGGCCAAAACGAGACGGGCGAGAAGTAGCCATCAAGGGCCAACCGCCAGAAGAAAACGGCCGCGCCATCGGCGCCAGGCGTTCGCCCCTCATAAGCCGTATAAGGAAGACCGCTTCCGTTCTCCTTCGGACGCCCCGGCGCTTGGCCGCCGGTCAAACCGAAAAGGCGGCCGCCTCGTTCGCAAGCGAGACGGGCCGCCATGCTCCTCATTCATGTTCCGCCTGGTTCAACGTCTTCACCGCTTCAACCCGATCGGACAAGACAATCCGCTTCAAGCCGAATACGAAAAGCAAGCCGATCGCAATAAAGGCGAGCCCGAACCAAAAGACGGCTTGGAGCGAATCGACAAGCGACTGCTTCAACACCGGCACGAACATCTCCCGCAGCGGCGCCGGAATTTTCGCCATCGCCTCCGGGCTTAACAACAGCGAATACAGCCCTTGCGGATCGGTATGGATCATGTCGGCAAAACGGTCAACAAGCCCTTTCGCTTGCGCCGGGAGCGCTTCAAGCTTCGGCATGAGCCGCTCATCGAGCAAAGCGCTCGAACGATGGTTCATGATGGCGCCAAGCACCGTCATGCCGAACGTCCCGCCGATCGAGCGGAAAAATTGGCTCGATGACGTCACGACGCCAAGCTCCGATTTCGGAAAGCTTTCTTGCAACGCAAGCGTCAAAATCGGCATCACAAGCCCGGTGCCAAGGCCGAGAATAATCATGTACACCGTCGCCGTCCATTTCGATGTGTCAACGCCCATGGTGCCAAGCAAACCAAAAGCCGCGGCCATAATGGCCATGCCGATGATAAGCTGCGGTTTCACGCCGATCCGGTACACAAGCCGCCCGCCAAGGACGCTGCCGATAATCATCGTGATCATCATCGGCGTCATGATCGTCCCTGACTCGGTGGCGCTCACGCCGATGATGCCTTGCATAAAAAACGGCACAAACATAATGGCGCCAAACATGCCGACGCTCATAAAAAAGCCGATCGCATTGAGCAATGTAAACGTCCGATGACGGAACAGCCAAAGCGGGATGATCGGCTCTTCCGCCCGCTTTTCCGCCCAAATGAACAAGGCAAAAGCGAGGACCGACGCCGCAAACAGCGAGACGATTTGCCACGAGCCCCACGGATACCGGTCGCCGCCGAACGTCAACCCGAGCAGCAAACTCACCACGCCGACGGTCAAGGTCGCCATCCCCGCGATATCGAATTTGACCGGCCCTTCGTCTTTATATTTGCTTAATCCCATCGCAATCAACACCGTCGCTAAAATGCCGACCGGCAAGTTGATGTAAAACACCCAGCGCCAGTTCAAATGGTCGACGATAAACCCGCCGACTTGCGGTCCCAGCACCGAGGCGAGGCCGTACAAGCCGCCAAACACCCCTTGCCATTTCGCCCGCTCTTTGCCGGTGAACACGTCGCCGATGACGACCATAGCCATCGGCATCATAATCCCGCCGCCCAATCCTTGAATGCCGCGGTAAAGGATGAGCTCGGTCATATCGTCCGCCATGCCGCACAGCGCGGAACCAATCATAAAAATGACCAATCCGCTCACATAGACAATCCGCCGGCCCAATAAGTCGGCGAGCTTGCCGGCGATCGGCACGACTGTCGTTGACGTGAGCATATACGCCGTCGTCAGCCACGTCATGACGCCCAGCCCGCCGAGCTCGCCGACAATGCGCGGCATCGCCGTTCCGACAATCGTCCCGTCCAACGCCGCAAACAACATGGCAATGATCAGCCCGGTAATGAGCAGCGGGCGATGGCGGATCGTGCTTGCCGGCGCCGCTATTGCTTTTTCCATGTTTCCCTCTCCCATCGGTGAAGTCGTTCATACGTGTTGATTTCTTCGCTCAGCGCATCGACCGCTGCGGCGAGCGAAGGCGCTTGTTGATGACGCAAATACAACATGAGCGCGTCAACAAGATACGCCCTTGGCGGTCCATCTTGCCGAAACAGTTCTTCCTCAAGCGCTGCGGCCGCTCCGCGCACTTCCTCCGCCTGAACCGGCTCCAGCTCCGCGGCCGCCTCGCGAACCGCGACGAATGCCGCAGTGAGCCGCTCCCGCTGTTTTTTCCGCTCACGCTCCTCGAGCTCCATCCATGGCGCGATCGACTCTTCGGTCAAAAGCGGGCGCTCATCCGCCGCGAAACTCGCGACGATCGCATCGAGACGGCGCACAAGAAAGCGCGCGGCTTCTTCCGCATCAAAGGCGTCATCACGGAAAAAGAAGAAAAACAAGTATTGGCGGATCATGCCGTTCGTGATCATCGCCACGTCATACACGTACGGCTTGACTCCCTCGCCGTATACGTCTATCAGACGGGCGCAATACCACAAAAACAAGCGCCCATGCTGGCGGAACATATACCGCTCCACCTCTGGATTGACTTTCGGCAACTGTTCGGACACGATCATGCGCAAAAAGTCTTTGTATTCGCGAATGTGGGAGAAATGGGCCGTCAACTGGCGGATGAACCGCTCCTTTTCCGGGCCGTCCCCGCCGGATGCCGTGAAATCGGCCACCATTTTTTCGCTGTAATAGCGAAGCACAGCAAGAAGCAGCTCTTCCTTCGAAGCGAAGTGATGGTAAAACGCCCCTTTGGAAATGCCCCACGCCTCAACCAAGTCTTGAATCGAGGTCGCATGGTACCCTTTTTCCGCAAACAGTTTCATTGCGGTTTCAATAAAGCGAACGCGCCGTTCATCCATGGCAGCCGTCCATCCCTTTCCCGTTCACTTCCAGCCATTGCTGGTACGACGGCAACGAAACGCGCGGCTTCACCAAGCTAGCACGCACATGACGGCGCTGAAGCCATTCGACCAACCGCTGAACATCAGCCATTCCTTCTCGCCTCCATTTTTTACGCTGACCAATCGGTCACCGTTATTATAAACGACTAGCATCCGTTCATGCAACCAAAACGACGTTAGTTATGACTACTCAGTCATACGTTAATCTGTTTTTTTGAACCGTTGGTCAAACAAAGCCTGTTCTAGAAAAATATACGCATCTTGATAAGCAGCGCTCATGCCAAAGGAAAGCGAAATGCGCCTATCGATTTGTTCAACAAAACCGGCCGCCCATGCCTTCATACGACATGGACGGCCGGCTGGGTTCATCCTCTAGCCGCAGCGGCGAGCGCCAACGCACCTGCAATGCCGGCGTTGTCGCCAAGCCCCGGAAGGACAATATATTCATCAATCCGTCGCAAAATCATCTCGTGCTCGACATACCCGTTGAGCAGTTCCTGCACATAGCGGCGCACAAGCGGCAACACGTGCGTCTGCTTCATCACGCCGCCGCCTACGATCACTTTTTCCGGCGATAAAACGAGAATGTAGTTCGCGACCGCTTGGGCCAAGTAAAACGCCTCGAGCTCCCATACCTCGTCTCGATCGGCAAGTTCCACGCCCTTTTTCCCCCAGCGCCGCTCTATCGCGGGGCCGGACGCCATCCCTTCCAAACAGTCGCCATGGTACGGGCAGACGCCGGCAAACGCGTCATCCGGGTGGCGGCGGACAAGAATATGCCCCATCTCCGGATGAAGCAGCCCGTGCAGCAGCCGCCCTTCGACAATCGCCCCGACGCCGATGCCTGTTCCGACCGTTATGTACAGGCAGCTGTCAAGCCCCCGCGCCGCCCCCCAGCGCTGCTCGCCGAGCGCTGCGGCGTTGACATCGGTGTCAAAGCCGATCGGCACCGGAAAATGCCGCTTCATCGCGCCGACAAAATCGAAGTTTCGCCACGCCTGTTTCGGCGTGCTCGTAATGTACCCGTACGTCGGGCTGCCCGGGCGCAAATCAACCGGGCCGAACGACCCGATCCCGATCGCCTCCACGTTGTGCGGGCGGAAAAAATCGATAACATGCGCCATCGTTTCTTCCGGCACCGTCGTCGGAAACACCGCCCGCTCATGAATGTTCCCTTGTTCATCGCCGACGGCGCAGACAAATTTTGTGCCTCCGGCTTCAATGGCTCCGAGTATCATACGGATTTCCCTCCCTCATCCATTTCCTCCCTCGATCTGCTGCGGCAGCGCATCGCCATTCCCGGCCTCCCGCTGGCGGCGAAAGCTTGTATACAAATGGTGGACCAATCCGGCAAACACGGCAAGCCATGCCGCCATGGCCACGTAGACCATAAAACGGGGGATGACAAGCAAAAACGGAATGTGCAGCGCTTTGGACAGCTGATATGTGCTTGTCGTATACATGGCGAGCGGAAACGCCATTCCCCAAAATTGCGGATCATATTTGAGCGGGTAATGATGGTACAAGTGACGCCACACCATTAAAATGAACAACAGCGGAATCCACCACGTTCCGGTAATCCAGAAAAAGAGCGTGAACCCTCTTAAAAACGGAAGCAGTTCGCCAAGAAACGCCCAGTTGCCCGCATGCAGCATCAAGGTCGAGCCAGCGAGCGTCGTGATCGCCACCGCCCCCATGTTGATCCAATACGGCGGCGTCAGCGCCGCAAACTTCAGCTCAACGAACGTAAAGCGGTAGAAAATGAGGGTAATAATGTTTAAATACAACATACACCCGAGCAAATACGCGCATAAAGCGACAAACAGGACGATGTCCCGCCCGCTCTCGACATGCGGGGAAAGGAGTGTGCCAAGGACGGAAATGGACTGCGTCGCCACCGCCGCAATAAGCCAGGCACCGTTAATTCCTTCCGACAGCGTCGGTTTGTTTTTTCGCACCGTCACCGCGGTGAAAAACGTGTACATGATCATAAGCCAAAGGAAAATGGCCAAACACCACAAATAAAAAGCCGGCTCGTAGCGATGGGCTACGGTAATCAACTGGCTGCCAAATACGCACGTTCCGGCCACCAACGTGAAAAACCCGGGGCCTAGCGTATGGCTTGTCAAATCTTTCACCAGCCGCGGCGTGAAGAAGAGAAGCCGGTACAGCGTCAATCCCCATAAAACGGTATACGCCGCCATATTGAAGTAGAGCAATCCTTTGGAAATGACGTGCATATCAAGCAAAAAGGTTGCGATCGACAATGCGCCGGTCGCCATCACGAGGGCAAAGTAGCCTGGAAATAAGTTCACCGACATTTTTCGAATATAATAGATCACCATCTTTCCCCCAATCTTTGCATCCGCCTTCCCCTCCCTTAGACACCAGGATGGTATCCATAGGCGGTGAACAAAGCCGTTCTGTGCATGCCGCTGTTCAGCATCCAAGCAACCGAAGCTCGCCGCCCCGAACTTCCGCCTTCCGTATAGGAACTACGGAGTTCCTGGCCGGGAACGCCCCATCGTTTTTCACCGCTGCCGCCTCTATGGATGCCATCCTCTACTTTCATTGTATTCAAAACGACAGGCAAAAACAAAGGCGAAACCGTATTCAATGGCAAGATAGAAAAAAACACCGTTCCGAAACAAGCCCGTTGCATCGGAACGGCGTCTCCCCATTCTTCTGCTCTTTTAGCTTTTCCAACGCCTCAGCCGGCAGTCCGGTCAATTCGCAAATCGTCGGCACGTCGCACCCTTTCGCCAGCATCCGTTTGGCCACGTCCATTTTCCCTTTTTCCATTCCCCGTCGCTCGTATGAGATCAGGAGATCGTTCACTTTTTTCGCTTCCTTCGTTTCCATTTGGCTCACCTCGTTTCGCAATTGGATTTCTTCTTGTTCGGACAGCGTCAAATACATCTCGAAAAACCGAAACAACAGCCGCTGCCTCGCCCCGTCAAGCTCCAAGCGGACGAGCATGCGCAACAATTCCCGTTTCACTGCGACTCTCTCACTTTCATGATCCCCCATTTTGCTTAACAAGACAGCGGCAACCGGGTTGTCGCGTGGCGAATGTACTTGCGCCATGGCAGTTTGCACAGTTCAACAGTAAGAAAGCGGAAATCGACAACGGTGAGGAACGGAATTTTCACGGTGAAATGACAAAGCCGCCCGGCGACAGGCGGCTTTGTCAATCGTTTTCGAAGCGGCCGTTTAATGTCCGGCCGCTGTTTTGGTCTGTTTGAAAAATTGCGGCAAATATTCTTTATGCGCTTCCAACATTTCATCCAAAATTTGTTTGGCGACCGTGTCAGACGGCACAAGCGGGTTGATCGTCATCGCGACGAGCGCCGTTTGGTAGTCGCCGGTCACCGCCGCTTCCGCCGCGACGCGCTCAAACGATTTGATTTGCTGGACGAGCCCGCGCACCGCCACCGGCAAATCGCCGACCGCGATCGGTTTCGGGCCGTCTTTCGTGATGACGCAGTTGACCTCGACCGCCGATTCTGCCGGAATGCTGGCGATAGCGCCGTTGTTTCTCGTATTGACCGGCTGGATGTCCCGCTTGTCGTTGTAAATCGAGCTGATCAGGCTGCAAGCGGCGTCGCTGTAGTACGCCCCACCGCGCTGCTCGAGCTGCGGCGGCTTGATGGCCAAGTTCGGATCTTTGTACAGCTCGAACAGCTCTTTTTCGAGCTGCTGCACAACCTCGGCGCGCGTTCCTTTCGTTTTCGCCGCTTCAAGCTCTTCCGCGAGCATTTTGGCCGTTTGAAAGTAATACCGATGGTACGGGCACGGCAATATGTTCAGCCCTTTCAAAAAGTCCGGCTCCCAGCCGAGGTCGACGATGTTTTTCATCGTCACGCCGGAACGATCCGGGTTGGCGATAAGGTCGATCACTCGTTCTGTCACGTCATTGCCGTCCAGGTAGACGTGCAAGCCAAACACCATATGGTTCAGTCCGGCAAAATCGATGTGCACGCGATCCGCCCCGACACCAAGCAGCTTGGCGACGCCCATGCGCATGCCGATCGGCACGTTGCACAAGCCGACGACTTTTTCTTGCTTCGTATAGCGCAAAACGGCTTCCGTCACCATCCCGGCCGGGTTCGTGAAGTTAATGAGCCACGCGTCCGGGCACCATTCTTCCATGTCGCGGATGATGTCCAAAATAACCGGAATCGTCCGCAGCCCCTTAAACAAACCGCCCGGGCCGTTCGTCTCCTGGCCGATCACCCCGTATTTGAGCGGGATGCGCTCGTCTTTCGCCCGCGCTTCCAGCCCGCCGACGCGAAACTGCGTGGTGACAAAGTCAGCTCCTTCCAAAGCCCGCCGGCGATCCAACGTTAAATGAATGTCAATCGGCACGCCGGCCTTTTCCACCATCCGCTTGGCGAGCGCTCCGACGATTTCAAGTTTTTCTTTGCCTTCCGGAACATCGACAAGCCATAGTTCTCCGACTGGCAGTTCATGATAGCGCTTAATCAATCCTTCCACCAGTTCAGGGGTGTAGCTCGAGCCGCCGCCAATCGTCGCAATTTTCAACCGTTTTTCCACACTCCTCTTCCCCTTTCGGCCTGTTAGGCATGGTATAATAATGGCAATGCGAAGGCGAGGTGTCTTGATGTTTACTCCAGAACAAATCGCTCAGTTTTCCGAACTCGACTACGCCATTTACGATTATGTGGTGAAGCACCCACATGAAGTCGTGTACATGCGCATCCGCGAGCTCGCCGAAGCCGTCCACGTCTCACCGCCGACCGTGCTTCGCTTTTGCAAAAAGGTCGGCTGCGACGGCTTCAGTGAGTTTAAAACGAAATGGAAGTTGCATTTGCGGGAAAGCGAACAAACGTCGATCATCAGCAGCCAAGAGGCGCTGCGCGAATTTTTTGAGCGGACGATGACTGCCGATTACGAGCGGGCCATCCGTGAAGCGGCGGCCGCCATCGCCCGGGCCGATCACGTCATTTTTGTCGGTTCGGGCAGCTCCGGCATTTTGGCCGAATACGGCTCGCGCTATGTGTCCGCCTTTCAAAAGTTTTCCGTCTACATCAAAGACCCGTTTTTCCCGATTTACGGTCATTATTTCGATAACTGCGCCGTCATCGCCTTGTCGGTATCGGGAGAAACGCCGCATACGCTCGCCCAAGTGCACCGATTCAAAGAAAAAGGCGGTACGATCATCAGCATCACGAACCGGAAACATTGCACCCTTGCCAGCATCTCGGATTACAATTTGACGTACTACGCCACGCCAGAGCGGACCGGGCAAACCGATGTGACGACCCAGCTTCCGGTCGTCTACTTGCTTGAGCGGCTGGCGAAAGAAATGTACCGAATGCTGCCAAATCGGACAGCGGAAGGCGGAACCCAACCTCAAAGCCGGTAAGCGGCAGGCGGCGCAGGCCGCTTGGCGCCGTTTCCCGCAATGAATCCGTCTACTCTTACTAAACCGCGTTTTCCCCCAAAAGTAAAGGACATGGCAATATATTGGAACAAAAGCAAGCAGAAAAACATTTGTTTCATATCCGTAACGCTATGTTACGCAAAAGTGGACGCTATTCGTAACCGGCATGGCGCCGAAATGAGGAAAACCGGCGGGTCTGACGCCCTTCGACCACATGCGGCGCCTTCGCCCGCTCCGATCAAGCGGCGATGGCCGCCGTTTCATTGAAATGAAAAGTCCCCCGCTGCCAGCGGGGGACAAGGGGCATAGCCTGTTTGCCTGACGCAGGGGATCACGGGCGCCGCTATGGCAAAAAAATTTTCCCCGGATTGAGAATGCCGTTTGGGTCAAACAATTGTTTCAGCCGTTTCATCCACAGCACGGCGTCTCCCTTTTCTTCGCGCAAAAACGCCCGTTTGCCAAGTCCGATGCCGTGCTCTCCCGTGCATGTGCCGCCGCGCGATAAGGCATAGCGGACGATATGGGCGTGCACGCGTTCGATGCGTGCCATCTCCTCTGCATCGCTCGGGTCAAAGGCAAGCACGGTATGATAGTTGCCGTCGCCGACATGACCGAAAATGGCAGCCGTCATGCGCTCCTCATTAACGAGCCGGCGCGTATCGGCGATGGCGCCGGGCAGTTCGGACAGCGGCACGCACACATCGGTTGAGAGCATTGCCTTGCCTGGGTACGCCGCCTGAATGGCGAACGCCGCATGGTGGCGCGCTTCCCACAGCTTCGCGCGGGCGAGCGAGTCGGTCTCCACCGCAAACGAAACGGCCCCCTCCGCCTTGCACAACTCACGGACAAGTTCGGTCCCGTCCTCAACGCTTGATGGGCTGCCGCTCAGCTCGATAAACAGCGTCGGCTTCACCGGGTAGTCCGTTTTTTTGTAGGCGTTGACCGCGGCGATCGTCGCCTCGTCCACCAGTTCGATTTTGCCCGGACCGACGCCGGATCTTAAAATGGCAAATGCGGCCTCCGCTGCCGCCTCCAGCGTAGGGAAGCACGCTTTGATGGCGGTTGTCGCCTCCGGAATGCCGTGCAGGCGGACGACGAGGCGGGTGAACACGCCAAGCGTCCCTTCCGATCCGACGAACAAGCCGGTCAAATCGTAGCCGGCGGACGATTTCACCGCCAAGCTGCCGGTGCGGATCACGGAACCGTCGGCGAGCACGGCTTCAAGGCCGAGCACTTGATCGCGCATCACGCCGTATTTGACGCTGTTTGTCCCGCTCGCGTTCGTCGCCGCCATACCGCCGATCGTCGCGTCCGCCCCCGGGTCGACCGGAAAAAACAGTCCATATCGCTTCAGCGCCTCGTTCAGTTGCATCCGCGTCACTCCGGGCTCGACGACCGCCAAAAAATCATCGGGACGAATGGCGATGATGTTGTTCATCAATGTCAAATCGAGGCTAATTCCGCCTTGGACCGGAATGACGTGCCCTTCCAAACTCGTGCCGGCGCCAAACGGTGTGACCGGAATGCGATGCTCGTTGGCAAACGCCAGCACCCGGCTGATTTCTTCCGCTGTCTTCGGAAACACAACGACATCCGGCGCATGCGGCGCATGATAGGCGATGCCTTTGCTGTGGTGTTCGAGCACCGTCTCATTGACGCTCACCCGCTCACGGTCGCCGATCCATTCAAGCAGCGGTTCGTATATGTTCATCGTTCTCCCCCTTATCGCTCGGATGAAACGGACGCACCGTCCGCTCTGGCCTAGTAACGCAGCAACGTTTCAATTCCTTCCGCAATCCGCTCGGCGTTCGGCAGCCAGTCGTCCTCGACCGACGGCACCGGATACGGCGTGTCGTAGCCGGCGATGCGCACGATCGGGGCGGAAAGGGAAAACAGCGCCCGTTCGCTGATCAAGGCCGCCACCTCGGCGCCAAATCCGCCCGTTTTCACCGCCTCGTGAACGATCATCACCCGCCCTGTTTTTTCCACCGAGGCGATGATCGTGTCGAGATCAAGCGGCTGCAGGCAGCGAAGGTCGATGACTTCCGCACTGACCCCTTTTGTCTCGATCTCGGCAGCGATTTTGGCGACAAGCGGCACCGTCGCCCCCCAAGAGATGATCGTCACATCATCGCCCTCTTTGACGACGCGCGCCTGGCCGAGCGGAACGGTGTACGGTTCTTGTGGCACTTCCATGCGAAACGCCCGATACAGCTTCATCGGCTCCAAAAACAGAACCGGGTCTTCATCGCGAATGGCGGAGATCAATAGCCCTTTCGCATCATACGGATTGGACGGCATGACGACTTTTAAGCCCGGCGAATGGGTAAACAGCGCCTCAAGCGAATCGGAGTGCAATTCCGGCGTCCGCACCCCGCCGCCGTATGGGCTGCGCACGACGATCGGGCACGAAAACCGCCCGGCCGAGCGGAAGCGGATGCGCGCCGCCTGGGCCGCCAACTGGTCCATCGCCTGGTAGGCAAACCCGAGAAACTGAATTTCGGCAATCGGGCGCATTCCGTTGATCGCCAGTCCAATGGACGTGCCGATAATACCCGATTCCGCAAGCGGTGTATCAAACACGCGCCCCTCGCCAAACTGCTCGAGCAGCCCGTCCGTCGCCCGGAAGACGCCGCCGTTTTCGCCGACATCTTCGCCCAGCACGATGATGCGCGAGTCGCGCTCCATCTCCTGGCGCATCGCTTCATTGATCGCCTCAATCATCGTCAATTCCGCCATTTATCTCACCCCGCTCCGTTGTTTGCGCCGCATCACTTCGTCTTTTTGTTCGGCAAGCAATTTGGGCGCCTCGCTGTACACGCAATCGAATGCATCGACAATCGAACCGGACTTGCTGGCGATGGCCGCCTCATACGCCGCGGTGATTTCCTCATTCACTTCGGCGACAAACGCTTCTTCCTGCACCTCCGTCCACAACCCGCGCCGTTCGAGCAGCGCACGCAGACGGTGAAGCGGATCTTTCGTCCGCCATGTCTCGACTTCTTCAGGCCGGCGGTATTTCGTCGGATCGTCTGCTGTCGTGTGCGGCCCGAGCCGGTAGGTGAGCGCCTCGATCAACATCGGCCCCTCACCGCGGCGCGCCGCTTCGACCGCCTGTTTCATCGTTTCGTACACCGCCAGCACGTCGTTGCCGTCGACCAGCACTCCTTTCATCCCATAGGCGAGCGCCTTCTGCGCAATCGTTCGGCTGGCCGTCTGCTTGCGGTACGGAACGCTAATGGCGTATTGGTTGTTTTGGCAGAAAAAGATGACCGGCACGTTGTACACCGCGGCAAAATTCATCGCTTCATGAAAATCGCCCTCCGACGTCGCCCCGTCGCCGAAATACGCCACCGATACTTGCGGTTCGCCTTTCAATTTCGACGCCCACGCACAGCCGACCGCATGAAGCGTCTGCGCCGCGATGATGATTTGCGTCGGGAACATGTTCAATCCTTCCGGCATTCGTTTCCCCGACAGACGCCCTTGCACATAATGGAAAAACTGCTCAAGCGGCATGCCGTGCGTCAAGCAAGCCGCCACTTCCCGGTAGCTGGGAAAAATCCAGTCGTCTTTTCGAAGCGCAAACACGCTGCCAATTTGCGCCGCCTCTTGACCGCTAAACGGCGCATATGTACCGATCCGCCCTTGCCGCTGCATGCGCAGCAACCGTTCATCAATGACGCGCGCCCGCCGCATTTCCCGATAGGCGCAAAGCAGCCATTCATCGGAAAACGCCGCCAACTTCCCCTCATCCCCGTTTCCGTTTTCATCGAGAATTTGCACGACCTCAACCGGCAATTTGTCCGGATCAAACATGGGGTCCCCTCCCATTTTTGTTTTCATGGGCGGCTCGGCCGCCGTTTCCATTTTGTCCTCTTCCGGCGCGAAGCAACGACCCGTCCATCACCGCACGTCCAACAACAGCACTTCCGGATTTTCCAAATAGTAGGCCACCGTCCGCATAAACCGCCCAGCCGGCTCGCCGTCGATGACGCGATGGTCAAAGGTGAGCGACATCCCCATCATATCGCGGATGACGATCTCGTCGCCGACGACAACCGGACGCCGTTTAATCGCATGCGCCCCCAAAATCGCCACTTCCGGATAGTTGATGATCGGCGTCGCAAACCAACCCCCGCCCGCCCCAGTGCTTGTGATCGTAAACGTGCTTCCTTGCAGCTCGTCAAGGCGAAGCGCCTGGCGGTGCGCTTTTTCCGACAGTTCGGCGATTTCGATGGCGAGCTCGCGGATCGATTTTTGATCGGCGTTGCGGATAACAGGGACAACGAGCCCCGCTTTCGTCGCCGTCGCGATGCCGATGTGAAAGCGCCTTTTCAAGACGATTTCATTCGTCTCTTCATCGAGCGAAGCGTTGAACATCGGGTATTGCTTCAGCGCCCTTGTCACTGCTTTGATCATAAACGGCAAATACGTCAGCTTGATCTGCTCTTTGGCCAGCTCGCCGGCAAGGTGCTTGCGAATTTCGACGAGCTTCGTCACATCCACCTCGTCCATGCCGGTCACATGCGGCGCCGTGTACATCGATTTCACCATTTTCTCGGCGATCTTTTTGCGCAAGCCGCGAAGCGGAATGCGTTCTTCTTCTTGGAACGCCGCCTCCACATTCGCAATGGACGTCCATGCGGCTGCGTTCGCCTGCCGTCCTGTCGCTGCGCTCCCGGCTGGCAAAACCGCGGCTTCGTTCCCCTCACTCCGCGCCGCCTCCGCCACTGCCGCGGCCGCTTCCCGCTCGCGGACGTATCGCTCCAAATCGGCGAGCGTCACCCGGCCTCCCTCGCCCGTCCCTTCCACGTCATCAATCGGAACGCCCAACTCCCGCGCCCGCTTGCGCACGGACGGCGCGGCAATCGCCCGCTTGCGCGCAGGACGGGGCGCTTCTTTGTGCAGAACCGGCGCAGGCTCCTGAGCCGAATTGTCGGTCGGCGCCGCTTCGGCCGCCACCGCTGCCTCGGTTTCCACGACAATGAGCGGCTCCCCAACCTTCACCGTCGCCCCTTCCGGCCCAGCGAGCGCCACCACCTTGCCAGCGACCGGCGTCGTCATCTCCACCATGGCCTTATCCGTCTGAATTTCGGCGATCGGTTGGTCGGCCTTCACCACATCCCCTTCACGAATGAGCCAGCGGATGATTTCCGCTTCATGCAGCCCTTCGCCGATGTCGGGCAACTTAAACTCATAGATCATTGCTGCATCCCCTTCCCCTTGTTCTCTTCCTCTGTTTGGAAACGAAAGCAATGGTGTCCTATCAATGGTGTTATGTTTGTGAGGCTATGCAGAGGTAAAGCGCTTACAAGAAAGCGGTTTGGCGCATGATGTTCTGCGGCGGGGTCATGTTTTCTGCAATCAAGCAACATTTCCTGCGGCAACGCCACGTTTTCTACAAAAATGAGAATTGAATATTCTAAATTTTTCAATCTACAAGTTTTATGATAGTATAAACGTTGTCCTACTGTCAATATCATGCTATCGGGCATTTCTCGCCTTCTTCGACAATCATCGGCAACGATTCACATTATGTTAAAATAACAAAACGAAGACAGGAGGAAAAAGCATGCCTCTCACCCGCATTCACCACATAGCCGTTATTTGTTCGGATTATGAACTCCGAGTTCGACAGTGTTTGAGGCCATTTTAGGCAAATGGAAATAACCAGAATGCTGTTATATCAAGGTTTTCAAGGTGCGCTATATACATGCCCCTTGAAAAGTCAACCTTTGCATCACGCTGCGCACCTCAAGCGTCGAAGCACCTATCAACACCGCCTACTTTTGCCTAACAATTGCTTTCGTAAACTCAGTGAAGTCTGTTAAATGGTCGTCGAGTATTTTTTGCAAAATCGTCAAGTTCAGTTCTTGATCATCATGCACAGCGATATTGCGAAATCCGACCATTGCTTTCATTTTTTTCGATAAGGATGGAGAGATGATGCCGTGTTGTTCTAAAAGAGAGAAAGCATCTCGACTTGTTTGTGGAAGTCCGAGCTTTTTTTGCGCAACGACATGCATCGCTAAGTCGATGCTCGCTTCACACGCTCGTTGGAGATTGAGGACAATGGAATCCTGCTTCGTGTAATTCTCCAAATGTTTTGGATTGTTTTCGTATTCTTCATGAATACGTTTCATACACCGTTCAATCACACTTACTTTATTGAATATAACATCATTCATCATAAACCGACCCACTCTCAACAATTTTTCGCAAAATGTCCGCTCGTTCTTCGTTTAGTTTCGCATACATTTTCAACACTCGCCATTCGAACTCCATTTTTTTTGTTCGTCTGAACAATAGATGACCTTGCCGCTACTGATGATTTGTGCTTGAAAAACGGTGCTCGCTTGCTTTAAATCGACGAGATCGACGTCTCGTTGTAATTGCTCTGCCAATTGTTGCGCGAGCATAAATCGTTCATAGTGGTCTAATGATCGTTCATCGCTCAAAAAAGCAATATCAATGTCGCTATCGTGGCGAAGATGTCCTGTGGTTGCTGATCCGAACAAATAAATGACAGAAGGGGAGACCGCATTCTTTAATGTTTCAATAATGATTTGTTCCATCTTGTCACCATCCCGTTTACCATCCCCTATTTCCATGCTATTACAATTATATTATTTTCGATTGTATGTGTCACGTTCCAAGGGAAAACGGAGTCAGTCAAGACTTTGTGGAAACTTTTTTGACAAGGCCGTGCTCCAACCCCGCACACAGAACCCCATACTCTCCCGACAAATTGTGCTAAAATGAAGGGCGACAAGAGTGAAAGGGGAATGACCATGGTTCGATTTGCGACGATCGGCACAAACTGGATCACCGAGTCGTTCATTGACGCCGCGCGGTTGGTCGACTCGTTCGAACTCGCCGCCGTCTACTCGCGGACGGAGGAAACGGCGAAGGCATTTGCGGCCAAAGTCAAAGCGCCGCGGACGTTTACCGATTTGCAGCGGCTGGCCGAAAGCGACGGCATTGATGCCGTCTATATCGCCAGCCCGAACGCACTTCATGCCGAGCAGGCGATTTTGCTCATGAATCACGGCAAGCACGTCTTATGCGAAAAACCGCTCGCCTCGAACGCCCAAGAGGCAAAAGCGATGATCGAAGCGGCTGAGCGAAACGGCGTCGTGTTGATGGAAGCGATGAAGGCGACGCTGCTTCCCACTTTCCTGTCCATCCGCGAGCACGTGCCGAAACTCGGCCGCATCCGCCGCTATGTGGCCAGCTACTGTCAATATTCATCGCGCTATGACGCCTACAAACAAGGAACGGTGCCGAACGCCTTCAACCCGGCTTTTTCGAACGGGGCGTTGATGGATATCGGCGTCTACTGCCTGTACCCGATGGTGGTGCTGTTCGGCAAGCCGAAGAGCCTCAAAGCGCAAAGCCTTAAGCTTGAATCAGGGGTCGACGGCGAAGGGGCGATCGTCTTGGACTATGGGGGGATGGATGGGATCGTCTTTTACTCGAAAATCGCCAATTCCTACTTGCCGGCGGAAATTCAAGGGGAAGACGGAAGTATGATCATTGACGCCATCCATACGCCAACCAAAGCGGAAATCCGCTACCGCGACGGGCGCGTCGAGGACATCACCGTGCCGCAAGACAAACCGCCGATGTACTATGAAGTGAACGAATTCATCGATCTCATTGAAAGCGGGGCGCGGGAATCAGCCATCAATTCGCACCGCCATTCGCTTTGGACGATCGAAATCATGGACGAAGCGCGAAGACAAACGGGCATCGTGTTCCCGGCCGATCAGCGATAAGCAAAAAAGGTTCCAACTTGAGCCGCATAAGGCTGGTTGGAACCTTCTTTGTGTGCAGCGGTTTCCCTAGCCGCTAGAGCGGCATGTTGCCAACGAGTCAGGAACGTTGGCCCGCATCGCTCCAGCTGCCGGGCGTTTGGGCTTTTCACCCGCAGCGTCGTTTGGTTTCGTTCGTCTCTGTCCGCTTTGCGCCTATTCACCCGTCTCGGCAAACCGGCGGATGCGCGCGCCAATTTCATCGCGGACGCGGCGGAACACGGCGAGCTTCTCCTCTTCCGTTCCTTCCGCTTTCGCCGGATCGTCGAATCCCCAATGGACGCGCTTCACATGCGGTGGGGTGACTGGGCAATGGTCAGCCGCATGGCCGCACAGCGTCACAACCAAATCGGCGCGGTGGAGAAGATCCGGGTCGATGACATCGGACGTTTGGTTCGAGATATCGATGCCCACTTCCTTCATCACCTTCACCGCGTTCGGATTGAGGCCATGCGCCTCAAGGCCAGCGCTGTACACCTCCCATTCCTCACCAAGAAGTTGTTTCGCCCAACCTTCCGCCATTTGACTGCGGCACGAGTTGCCGGTGCATAAAAAGTATATGACTTTTTTCTTCATCGCTGGTTCCCACCTTTACGTTGATGTTGGATTGACCGAAGAAAAATACTTTCGCTGAAATGCCAATGCTACGTTGACAAGCGCCAGCATCACCGGCACTTCAATGAGCGGACCGATGACTGCCGCAAACGCCGCGCCCGAATGAATGCCAAACACCCCAACGGCGACGGCAATGGCCAGTTCAAAGTTGTTGCTTCCTGCCGTAAACGCGAGCGTCGTCGATACCGGGTAGCCGGCTCCCAATTTTTTCGCCAAAAAGAAGGAGACAAAAAACATAAGAACAAAATACAGCAACAACGGAATGGCAATCCGGACGACGTCAAGCGGCAAGCTGACGATCATGTCGCCTTTGAGCGAAAACATCACAACAATCGTAAACAAGAGCGCAACGAGCGTCAGCGGGCTGATTTTCGGCACAAACACCGTTTCATACCATGGCCGCCCTTTCGCTTTCACAAGCGCAAACCTTGTCGCCATGCCGGCCAAAAACGGAACCCCTAAGTACAGGAGCACCGATTTTGCCACTTCCGTCATCGTGATGTTCACGACCGCCCCTTCAAGCCCGATCCATCCGGGAATCACCGTGACAAACACATACGCGTACAGCGAGAAAAACACGACTTGAAAGAGCGAATTGAAAGCAACCAGTCCAGCCGCATATTCCGTATCCCCGCGCGCCAAATCGTTCCAGACGATGACCATGGCGATGCAGCGGGCGAGACCGATTAAAATCACGCCGATCATATACTCCGGCTTATCCGGCAAAAAGACAATCGCCAAGATGAACATCAGCAGCGGACCGATCACCCAGTTTTGCACGAGGGACAAAACGAGCACCTTCACATCTTTGAACACGCGCCCCATTTCTTCATAACGCACTTTCGCCAGCGGCGGATACATCATCAAAATCAACCCGATCGCAATCGGAATCGAGGTTGTTCCGACTTGCAGGCGGTTCAATCCATCCACAAATCCGGGAAACCAAATCCCTATACCGATCCCAACCGCCATCGCTAAAAAAATCCATACCGTCAAAAAGCCATCTAAAAACGACAACCGCTTCGGTTCGCAACAATCCATCATCATTCACCCCGTTGTCCATCATCAGCACCCGCAACGCGATGCCGGGTTCGCTTCCTCGATTTTGCGAATGTTTTCGTCTTGGTCCGGAACGTACGACAACACCGCTTGCAGCAGGGAGTAGTATTCGCTTTGCGGCCGGAGCGAATAATACACCCATTGCCCTCTCCGCTCCTCTTGGATCAGCCCGGCGTCTTTCAACTTGCGAAGATGCTGGCTGATCGCCGGCTGGCTTGACGAAAACACCTCGAGCAGCTCGCACACACAGCACTCCCGCTGATTCAAAATCGCCAAAATCGTCAGCCGCGTCGGATCGCCGAGCAGCTTCAACACCCGAGCCGCGGCGCTCATGTCCACCGTCAGCTGTGGCATGCCAATCCTCCTCTCCATCATCATGCCCTGCAACATCAAGACGGCAGCGGTCGTGAAGGTTTCCTTGACCTTTTGCCCCTGTCCGCATATAGCCCAACATCCATTGCGACATCTAGGTCCCTATCCATCACTATATGATTATTTACTTATATAACCACCAAACGGCAGGCTGCCGAGCCGATGTTTTACGTCAATAAGTATATAACTAAATACTTATATAAGTCAACCATCACACACTGGCATAAAAGCGCGGTGCGGGCGCGTCATTTTTCCGCCCCGCGCCTGCACGAGTTCTGGCTGCCCTGCTTCCTTCACTCCATTCGCTTTTTCGCCGCTGACAAAAGGTCGATCGCCTTCGTCCCCACCCCGACAAACGTCTCCAAAATCGCCTGCGCCCCGGCGATCGAAAAGATAAAAATAAACGGCATGGCGATTGTCGGGATGAATAAATACCCAAGCGCAAGAAAAATCGCGCTCCATACGCCTGCGCACCAGTAACAGTTCAACAAATAACCGAATTTCGATCTCGGCACTTTTTTGATTTCCGTATGGCCGTCTTCATGCTGGATTTTCTCTTTCTTCATAAACGGATTGCGGATAAATTCCGTGATTTTATCAAAGACGATCAAGTGAGTGAACCGATAGCTGGCCAAAATGATCATGATGTACGTCATCCAGTCAAGTTCACGAAGCATGGCGGACTCCTTTTCTCATTTTTCCCTAACGCAAACGACCAAATCTGCTTGCCGGACATACGTTCATCACGCTGCCCGATTAGCAGTTATATTTTTCTCTGACAGGGGCATTTTTATAAATGAACATTTTTTCGAATTTTGATTCATTGCGTGTCTTGTCCGTCGTATCCGTGTGGAAGGCCCGAAGAGGGATGCCTTCTTTGATATGCACCGGAAAGAACCGCGTGGATCTTCGCCTCGTACAGTCGATCGAGATGACAACCGATGGCATCGTCGTTGAATCAAGGAGGCTTCATCCTCGACCGAGTCAAAGTCAAGTGCATCTTTTGGCAGTGGACCATTTTGTAGATTTGTTGATTGGTTTTGTTATCCCCTCTTGCACATGCTATAATAGATGTGTACATTATAATCAGCGTATGTCTCGTATATGTTTTTTCAAAACAGGCATATGCTATTGCTAAGGTGGTGATAGCGTATGCGCAGAAAGGAGCATCGCCAGTTGCGAAGATCAGCCATTTCAAGACGAAAAGATGTGCGAGCACAGTCATTAAGATCGATTTATGCTAAACCTGCTGTGCGAAATCGATACGCAAACATCAATGCGTCTTTAAGTTCGAGCATTTGTTTTGATCGGTTGCCTTCTGCTCCTTTATTGGATGTTAACCCTGATGGTGTTGTGACTGTGAATCGCGATAATCCTGTGCACCAACGGTGGCTAGATGAAGAATGATGCAGCCAGGTGGTATTTACGATATATATTTTCGTTTTCAAGAAGGGCAGGGCGGTGCATATCGTCCTGTTCTTATTTTGGGTTTTAGAGGCAATCGAGCCATTGCTATTGGATTAAAAGTCACAAGATCAAAACCAACATCTCGATACCCTTATCGAATACCAATTGTTTATTGGAAACATGTTGGATTAAAGGCACAATCATATGTTCAGTATGACTGGTATAACGAAATTCCATCTACCGTTCGGTTTCGGAAATTTTACGGGATTATGCACCCTTACGATTTTAATCGCGTCCTTCATGCGTTTCGTCGTTATCACGGCATTTAATAGATACATAGTGATCAAAGGGCTTGCTTGCCAGAGCTTCTTTTTGGATTAACTCATGGTGTTACTCACATTTCGCACCCCAGCAGTGCAGAAACAAAGGATTTTTTATTCATTTTTTTAAAATATTTTTTGAGCCAACACAACAAGCGATGACAATCCTTTTTTTACCATCGCTAGTCGTTCCGTATGACGTTACACGTAAATGCTCTCATCCATGCCCAATCCCTGCAGAATCCTTCGCTGATCAGGGGTGAGCGGTTTCCCTAGCCTGCGTTGGATTTGCCCATCCGGCAGTTCCAACAGGACGACTCTGACATACCAAAACAATTGAAAAATCGCTTGTCCGGTTGGTCGGGTCAGTTTCCGGCCTCCTGCCCCCTTTAACGGGCGTTCGGGTGTGATGAACTGGCGCACCCGGCGCTGGAAGACGCGGTAAATGGCCAAGGCCAGCAGAAACAAATAGCCCAACACCGCCACTCGTTCCGGTTTTTTGACGTAAATTTCGTCTGTAAAGAACGGATCTTTTAGGAAGGAGAAGTTCATTTCCACCGAGATCTGCCCTTTATACAGCTTCAAGATCTCTTGGGCATCCATTGGTTGGCCCTTCCATTCCTTCGGAACGGTCGTGACGAGGACAAACCGGGACGCTTTCCGTCTCGCCTGTTCCCACGCGTCTTGGTCGAATTCCACGCTCAGGCGAAGGGTGTACAGCGTCTCCATTTCCGGTTCCGCCCCTTTTTTCGGTCGTCCGCGCCGTTTTTTCGGGCGCACGATCTCTTCAAGCCCCGATGAAACCGAGGACGAAGGGACGCCTTGAGGGACGCCAAGGCTTGTTCGGCGTCTTCCCGGCAAGAGAAAGGATGCCGCTCCCAACGGGCTTGTTCCTCGCGAAGAAGCTCCGCTTCTTTGGTTCGTTCTGTTTCGAGCGTCTTTCCTTTTCGTTGGTCGAGCGCACTCGATTCGACGACGATCAGCCGTACGGGCTGGCCTTCATACGTTCCCGCCGTTTCCCATACCCGATACACGGCGCCGTTTTTCTCGGCCAACGAAAAGGAGTCGCTCCACGCCGAATCGGGTTGGGCATCCGCCTCCGAAAGCGCGGTTTTGACGATCCGGAGCGACGAAGGGCCTCTGGTGATCAAAAAGGCATTGGCGGCTTTCGTCTGCGCCAGCGTGTCCTTCGTCATCGCGGCGGAATCCGCCACGTACATCCATTCGTCTTCGATCTTCGCTTGCTTCAGCTGTTCATGGACACGGGAGAGCACCTCGGGATTCCACGTTTTGTCCGGCGCGTTGCCGTCGTGCACGTCGCCGTAAAACGGAATGCCGTCCTCGTTGCCGATCAGGCCGAATCCGATCTGCTTTTGCCAGCGATGATGGCGGTTATAGCCATAGGTGATGTGCAACCCATCCGACGAATCGGATTCATACGCACCGTAAACCGTCTTGTCCGTCGTATCCGCGTGAAAGACACGGAGAGGGAGGCCTTCTTTCTTGTAGATTTGCACCAGGCAAGACGAAAGGACTTGATGGATATTGGCCTCATACAGCCGGTCCAAATGGCGAGCAATGGCATCGTCGTTGAACCAAGACGGATCCAATCCTGGCCGGATCAGCTTGGGCAAGTCGATGTCATGCGCCCACCGTT
>NZ_JBQPTH010000012.1:0-71550 GCF_052220245.1 Geobacillus sp. BK01 | reverse complement strand
GTGAAGCGAGTAAGATCCCTCGAAGATGACGAGGTCGATAGGTCCGAGGTGGAAGCGTGGCGACACGTGCAGCTGACGGATACTAATCGATCGAGGGCTTAACCTAACAAGAAAAGTGGAAGCGCCGCGGCTTCTTCCCAAAACGGTTATCTAGTTTTGAAGGAATGAATTTCCTTCTTGACATCGTTTGTTTTTTAAGTATAATAAATGATGTCAAAACTGAATCGCTTGCCTAGTGGTGATAGCGGAGGGGAAACACCCGTTCCCATCCCGAACACGGAAGTTAAGCCCTCCAGCGCCGATGGTAGTTGGGGCCAGCGCCCCTGCAAGAGTAGGTCGCTGCTAGGCAGGCAAAAATGAGGGAGCTGTTTGGTTCTCTCATTTTTTTGCCTATTTCGAATGAGTCATTTTTAATGACGCCATTTTAAATCCTCTCCCCCAAAATGTAAAGCGTGATCATCGTTTCCTAGACCCCCTTTTTCATAAAACGATAGGAAACGGAAACTCGCGAAAGGGTGTCCTGCACGGCATGGGACACCCTCTTTTTTTTATTATGCAGCGGTTGGCGGTTACTCGCCTTTTTTGATGACTATTTTCTTTTTTGGCTCTTCGGGAATGAGTCGGTGTAAGTGGATGAAGAGCAGGCCGTTATGGTATGTCGCCTCGATGCGGTCTTCTTTTACCGGGAACGGCAATGGGACGGTTTTTTCAAACCGGCCTTGGAAAATGCCTTCCTCCACTAAATCAAACCCTTTAAAGTTGAGATTGATCGTCGCCTTCACTTCCAGCGTCTTGTGTAATACATACACTTCCGCATCCTCGATTTTTTCCAGTCCGGGAAGGCTGATGACAATGAGTAATTCGTGGTTTTTTTTGTAAATGTTCATGCCTGATGATGGTTTGTTTGATGACGACAGCAGCGGCTGAATGCTTCCCCAAAAATCGTTTTGGAAAAATTGCTGCCAATGCTTTGTCCAATCGGAAAACGGTGTGAACGGGTTTTCATTAGCCATGGCGTTTCCCTCCTCCGCTCCTTCATCATATGCTTTCCCATTCATTTGGTGATTCGAAAAACACGAACATTTCCTTTCCTATAATATCAAATGTTCGATTTTACCTTGACATGATGCTAAAAAACCTGCTAATATAAAAGTAACTTCATTGTGTACAAAAGTATCCCTCATATAATTTTGGGAATATGGCCCAAAAGTCTCTACCCAATCACCGTAAATGATTGGACTATGAGGGGAAGGATCGGTTTTGGCTTTTTGCACATCGGTGGATGTAAGAGCCCGGAACGATGCTTTCCCTCGCTTACAAGAGGGAATGTATGTTCCGGGTTTTGTTATGTTTATTAAAGTTAAGGAGTGGAACGCATGGGCCCTCTAGTTGGAGTGATCATGGGAAGCCATTCGGACTGGGAAACGATGAAACACGCCTGTGCTATTCTTGAAGAATTAGGCGTCTCATTTGAGAAAAAAGTCGTATCGGCGCATCGGACGCCGGATGAAATGTTTCGCTATGCGGAAACGGCAGAAGAGCGGGGGATAAAAGTGATCATTGCCGGAGCCGGTGGGGCGGCTCATTTGCCGGGAATGATTGCGGCAAAAACGACGTTGCCGGTCATCGGCGTGCCAGTGCAGTCGAAAGCGTTGAACGGGTTGGATTCGTTATTGTCGATCGTGCAAATGCCGGGCGGGGTGCCGGTGGCGACGGTGGCGATCGGCAAGGCGGGGGCGACGAACGCAGGGCTGCTTGCAGTGTCGATCGTTGGACTGTTTGAGCCGCGCTATATGGAGGCGCTCAAAGCGCGGCGGGAGGCGATTCGAAAACAAGTAGTAGAAAGCAGTGATCAGCTTGACTAAGCGAAGGATTGTTCCGGGACAGACGATCGGTATTATCGGCGGGGGACAGCTTGGGCGGATGATGGCTTTGGCGGCGCGTGAGATGGGGTTTCGCATCGCTGTGCTTGATCCGACGCCTGATTCCCCGTGCGGGCAAGTGGCGGATGTCGAAATTACGGCAGCGTACGATGATCTGAATGCTATTGCGAAACTGGCGCAGGTGAGCGATGTGATTACGTACGAATTTGAAAACATTGATGCGCGGGCGCTTGCGTGGTTGGAGGCCAACGCCTATGTCCCGCAAGGAAGCCGGCTGTTGGCGGTGACGCAAGACCGGGCGCTCGAGAAGGCGGCGATTGTCGAAGCTGGGTTGCCGGTGGCGCCGTATAGGGAAGTGGACGGATGGGATGAGTTGGAGCAAGCCGTTGCCATGATCGGCTTTCCGTGCGTATTGAAAACGCGGCGCGGCGGCTACGATGGAAAAGGGCAATATGTGCTGCGCAGCCGAGAGGATGTGGAAAAGGCGGCCGCATTGCTTCGAATTGGCCCATGTCTTTTGGAAGGCTGGGTGCCGTTTGTAAAAGAAATATCGGTGATTGTGGCGAGAAATGTAGACGGGGAGACGGCTGTTTTTCCGGTGGCGGAAAATATTCATGTCGAAAACATTTTGCATCAAACGATCGTTCCAGCTCGCATTCCGAAAGATATCCAACAGCGGGCGGTCTGTTATGCCGAGACGTTGGCAGCGTCGTTTTCGCTTGTCGGGACGCTGGCGGTCGAAATGTTTTTGACAGCGAACGGGGATATTTATATTAATGAGTTGGCCCCTAGACCGCACAACTCGGGTCATTATACAATCAATGCATGTGCGACGTCGCAGTTCGCCCAGCACATCCGTGCGGTCTGCAACTGGCCGCTCGGCTCGACGGAGTTGTTGAAGCCGGCCGTGATGGTGAATCTTTTAGGGGAGCACGTCGAGCCGGCCATCGGACAGATCGAGTCGCTTGGCGGCGCGGCCTACCTTCATTTATACGGCAAGCATGAGGCGAAGCCAAAGCGGAAAATGGGCCATGTGACCGTACTGGCAGACGATGTGGAGGAAGCGCTGGCGCGAATCGAGTCGTGGCAAATTTGGCAAGATCGGAGGCTGGAACGAAGATGATTGAACGCTACACGAGACCGGAAATGGGAGCGATTTGGACGGAGGAAAACCGCTTTAAGGCGTGGCTTGAGGTGGAGCTGCTTGCCTGCGAAGCGTGGGCCGAACTTGGCGTCATTCCGAAAGAGGACGTCCGTCGCCTACGGGAAAACGCGTCATTTGACATCCGCCGCATTAAGGAAATCGAGGAAGAAACACGTCATGACGTCGTGGCGTTTACGCGTGCAGTTTCGGAGACGCTCGGCGAGGAACGGAAATGGGTGCACTACGGGCTGACGTCAACCGATGTTGTTGACACAGCGCTCGGCTATTTGTTAAAACAGGCGAACGCGATTTTGCGGTGCGATTTGGAAAACTTCATTCAAATATTGAAAGAGAAAGCGCGCGAACATAAATATACGGTCATGATGGGGCGCACGCACGGCGTCCATGCCGAACCGACGACGTTCGGGCTCAAGCTGGCGCTTTGGTACGCGGAAATGGAGCGGAATTTGGCGCGGTTTAACCAAGCGGCGGAGATGGTTGAAGTCGGGAAAATTTCCGGTGCGGTTGGCACATATGCGAACATCGATCCGTTTGTCGAACAGTATGTGTGCGAGAAGCTCGGGCTGACGCCGGCGCCGATCTCAACACAAACGCTTCAGCGCGACCGCCACGCCTACTATATGGCAACATTGGCGCTCATTGCGACGTCGATTGAGAAGTTCGCCGTGGAAATTCGCGGTCTGCAAAAAAGTGAGGTTCGTGAGGTCGAAGAGTTTTTCGCGAAAGGGCAAAAAGGCTCATCGGCGATGCCGCATAAACGCAACCCGATCGGCTCGGAAAATATGACCGGGATGGCGCGTGTCATCCGCGGCTATATGGTGACGGCGTACGAAAATGTGCCGCTTTGGCATGAGCGCGACATTTCCCATTCCTCGGCGGAACGCATCATTTTGCCAGATGCGACGATCGCCTTGAACTATATGTTGAACCGGTTTGCCAACATCGTGAAACACTTGCTTGTCTATCCGGAGAACATGAAGAAAAATATGGAGCGCACGTTCGGCCTTATTTATTCGCAACGCGTGTTGCTGGCGCTCATTGACAAAGGGATGACGCGCGAGGAGGCGTACGATTTGGTGCAGCCGAAAGCGATGGAAGCATGGGAGCGACAAGTGCCGTTCCGCCCGTTGCTTGAGGCGGACGAACGGATTACAAACCGGCTCACTAGCGAAGAGCTTGATAACTGTTTTGACTATCGTCATCATTTGAAGCATGTCGATACGATTTTTGCCCGCTTAGGATTGGATTGAGCAGAAAACGGCTGGCTTTGGCCAGCTGATTATGCGGAAAATTTTTAATCTTCTGGATAATGGAGGCGTGCACGATGCCGACAAAACAACAGTTGCTGTATGAAGGAAAAGCGAAAAAAATTTATGCGACCGATGAGTCCGGCGTGCTTTGGGTCGAGTACAAAGACAGCGCGACCGCGTTTAATGGCGAAAAAAAGGCGACGATCGCCGGCAAAGGGCGGCTCAATAACGAGATTTCCAGCTTATTGTTTTTGAAATTGCGCGAAGCGGGAATCGCCAATCATTTTATTGAAAAGCTATCACCGACTGAGCAGCTCGTCCAACAGGTGACGATCATCCCGCTTGAGGTGGTCGTACGCAATGTTGTCGCGGGCAGCTTAGCGAAGCGCATCGGCTTGGCGGAAGGAACGCCGCTTGAAACGCCGCTTGTCGAGTTTTACTACAAAAACGATGATCTTGGCGATCCGCTGCTGCTTGAAGACCATATTGCAATTTTGAAACTCGCTAACCGCGAGGAGATCGATCAGTTGAAACGAAAAGCGCTCAAGGTGAACGAAGTGTTAGGCGGCCATTTTGCGGAACGAAATGTAAGATTAATTGATTTTAAGCTTGAATTTGGCCGCACAGCAGACGGGGAGATCGTTTTAGCCGACGAGGTTTCCCCTGATACGTGCCGGCTGTGGGACGCTGACACGAATGAGAAGTTCGATAAAGATGTGTTCCGCCGTGACCTTGGCAGCTTGACAGAGGCGTATGAAGTCATTTTACAACGGTTAGGGGGAGAATCGGCATGTATAAAGTAAAAGTGTATGTGACGTTGCGTGAAAGTGTGTTGGATCCGCAAGGGACCGCGGTGAAAGGGGCGCTTCACAGCTTGTCGTATACGGAAGTGAAAGACGTGCGGATCGGCAAATTTATGGAACTGATGATCGAAAAAAGCGACCGCGACCTTGATGAGATGGTCCGTGAAATGTGTGAGAAATTGCTGTCCAACCCGGTCATTGAAGATTACCGCTACGAAATTGAGGAGGCCGTCGCCCGATGAAGTTTGCCGTCATTGTGTTTCCGGGATCGAATTGCGACGTCGATATGTACCATGCGATCGCCGATGAGCTTGGCGAGGAAGTCGAATATGTCTGGCATGATGAGGACAACTTAGACCGGTTTGACGCCATTTTGCTTCCGGGCGGCTTTTCGTACGGCGATTACTTGCGTTCGGGAGCGATCGCCCGCTTTTCGAAGGTGATGACCGCCGTCAAGCAAGCGGCTGACGCCGGAAAACCGGTGCTTGGCGTGTGCAACGGGTTTCAAATTTTGCTTGAAGCCGGCTTGCTTCCTGGGGCGATGCGCCGCAATCAAGAGTTGAAGTTCATCTGCCGGCCGGTGCAGCTTGTTGTGGAAAACAACGGAACGATGTTTACGTCTGCCTACGACAAAGGGGAAGTCATTACGATTCCCATCGCCCATGGCGAAGGAAATTATTATTGCGATGAACAGACGCTGAAGCGCTTAGTGGAAAACAAGCAAATCGTGTTCCGCTACCACGGCGAAAACCCGAACGGCAGTTTAATGGATATTGCGGGCATCGTCAATGAGCGGGGCAATGTGCTTGGCATGATGCCGCATCCGGAGCGGGCGGTCGACGCCTTGCTCGGCAGCGCGGACGGACTGAAACTATTCCGATCGATCGTCAACTATTGGAGGGAGACGCATGTCGTTACTGCTTGAGCCGAGTGCGGCGATGATTAAAGAACAAAAACTGTACCGCGAGATGGGATTGACGGATGACGAATTTGCGCGCATTGAAGCGATTTTAGGACGGCTGCCGAACTACACGGAAACCGGCATTTTTTCGGTGATGTGGTCGGAGCATTGCAGCTATAAAAATTCCAAGCCGGTGCTCAAAAAATTCCCAACTGACGGCCCGCACGTGCTGCAGGGACCGGGGGAAGGCGCTGGAATCGTCGATATTGGCGACGGATTGGCGGTGGCGTTTAAAATCGAAAGCCATAACCATCCGTCAGCGATCGAGCCGTATCAAGGGGCGGCGACCGGAGTCGGCGGCATTATCCGTGACGTCTTCTCAATGGGGGCGCGGCCGATCGCGCTGCTCAATTCGCTTCGGTTTGGCGAACTGACATCGCCGCGTGTGAAATATTTGTTTGAACATGTCGTCGCCGGCATTGCCGGGTATGGCAACTGCATCGGCATCCCTACCGTCGGCGGTGAAGTCCAGTTTGACCCGTCGTATGAAGGGAATCCGCTTGTCAACGCCATGTGTGTTGGGATCATCCGCCATGAAGACATTCAACGCGGCGTAGCGACCGGAGTTGGCAATACGGTCATGTACGTCGGGGCGAAAACGGGCCGCGACGGCATCCATGGGGCGACGTTCGCGTCAGAAGAGTTAAGCGAACAATCGGAAGCGAAGCGCCCGGCTGTGCAAGTCGGCGACCCGTTTATGGAAAAACTATTGCTAGAAGCGTGCCTAGAGGCGGTCAAGTCCGATGCGCTTGTCGGCATTCAAGATATGGGCGCCGCGGGGCTCACGAGTTCGTCCGCCGAGATGGCAAGCAAAGGCGGCTTTGGCATCGAGATGAATTTGGATCTCGTCCCGCAGCGCGAGACTGGCATGACGCCGTATGAAATGATGCTCTCGGAATCGCAGGAACGGATGCTGCTTGTCGTCAAGCAAGGGCGTGAAGACGAAATCGCCGCGATTTTTGCCAAGTACGGGTTGGAAGCAAAAGCGATCGGCAAAGTCACGGATGACAAAATGCTTCGTCTCTGGTTCCGCGGCGAGGTGGCGGCGGAAATTCCAGTCGACGCCTTGGCGAAAGACGCGCCGGTTTACTATAAGCCGTCGAAAGAGCCGGCCTATTACCGTGAATTTCAGGCGATGGCGCCGTACATTCCGGTGATCGAAGACTACAACGACACATTGCTTGGGCTGCTCGCCCGACCGACGATCGCCAGCAAAGAATGGGTGTACGACCAATATGACTACATGGTGCGGACGAACACAGTCGTCGCCCCAGGATCAGATGCGGCGGTTGTGCGCATCCGCGGCACGAATAAGGCGCTCGCGCTGACCACAGATTGCAATTCGCGCTATTTGTATTTGGACCCCGAGATGGGTGGGAAAATCGCTGTGGCCGAAGCGGCACGCAACGTTGTTTGTTCGGGGGCGAAGCCGCTCGCGATTACCGATTGCCTTAACTTTGGCAGCCCGGAAAAGCCGGAGATTTTTTGGCAGCTTGAAAAAGCGGTTGACGGGATGAGCGAAGCATGCCGCGTGTTTGAAACGCCGGTGACAGGCGGAAACGTCTCCCTTTACAATGAGACAAATGGTGAGGCGATCTATCCGACGCCGGTGGTCGGTATGGTCGGACTTATTGACGATCTTTCCCATATTACAACGCAATCGTTTAAGCAAGAAGGCGACTTGATCTACGTGATCGGTGAGGCGAAGCCGGAGTTTGGCGGCAGCGAGTTGCAAAAATGGCTGGAGGGCCGCATTTTCGGCAAAGCGCCGGAGCTCGATTTGACGGTCGAAGCGAGACGCCAGCGCCAGCTGTTGACGGCGATCCGCGCCGGAGTCGTGGCGTCGGCACACGATGTGGCTGAAGGCGGATTGGCAGTCGCGCTTGCTGAATGTGTCATCGGAGCCGATGGGCTTGGGGCGAATGTGACGATTAGCGGCGATGTGACGAGCGAACTGTTCAGTGAAACGCAATCGCGTTTTGTCGTGTCGGTGAAAAAAGAACACCAAGAAGCGTTTGAACAGCTTGTGGAAGCGAAACGGATCGGTGAAGTGACAGGCGACGGCATCTTGACAGTAAACGGGGAACAGGAGGAAACGTTTATCCGCCTTTCGGTTGACGAGATGCGAAACGTCTGGAAAGGGGCTATTCCATGCTTGCTGAAATCAAAGGATTGAACGAGGAGTGCGGTATTTTCGGCATTTGGGGACATGAGGACGCCGCCAAGCTCACGTATTACGGGCTCCACAGCTTGCAGCACCGCGGCCAGGAAGGAGCGGGCATCGTTGTGGCATGCGGCGGTCACTTATCCGGCTATAAAGGTCTCGGCTTAGTGACAGAGGTGTTCCAAAGCGGGACGCTCGATGTGCTTCACGGGCCGGCGGCGATCGGCCATGTCCGTTATTCGACGGCGGGCGGAGGCGGTTATGAAAACGTTCAGCCGCTTTTGTTCCGCTCACAGACAGGTTCGATGGCGCTTGCCCATAACGGCAACTTGACGAACGCTCTTGAACTGAAACTGTCACTCGAAGCGCAAGGGAGCATTTTTCAGACGACATCGGATACGGAAGTGTTCGCCCATCTCATCCGCCGCAGTCAGGCGTCAACGTTTGTCGGGCAAGTGAAAGAGGCGCTCAGCCAGATTGAAGGGGCGTTTGCGTTTTTGTTGCTGACGGAAGAGGCGCTTTATGTTGCGCTCGATCCGCACGGCTTCCGGCCGCTGTCGCTCGGCCGTCTCGGTTCGGCGTATGTCGTCGCTTCGGAAACGTGTGCGTTTGATGTCATCGGTGCTGCGTACGAGCGTGAAGTGGCACCCGGCGAACTGCTTATCATCAACGGGGAAGGAGTGCGTTCGGAACGGTTTGCCCCGGAGCGGCCCCGATCCATTTGCAGCATGGAATACATTTACTTTGCCCGCCCGGACAGTCATGTCGATGGCATCAACATCCATACTGCGAGGAAAAATTTAGGGAAACAGTTGGCGCTCGAGGCGCCGGCTGACGCTGATATTGTTACCGGTGTGCCGGACTCGAGCATTTCCGTCGCTATCGGTTATGCGGAAGCGAGCGGCATCCCGTATGAATTAGGGCTCATCAAAAACCGTTACGTCGGCCGGACGTTCATCCAGCCGTCACAAGCGTTGCGTGAACAAGGAGTAAAAATGAAGCTGTCGCCGGTGCGCGGTGTGGTGGCTGGCAAGCGGGTCGTGATGGTTGACGATTCAATCGTGCGCGGGACGACAAGCCGGCGTATTGTGACGATGCTCCGCGAGGCAGGGGCTGTAGAAGTGCATGTGCGTATCAGTGCGCCGCCGATCACCCACCCTTGTTTTTACGGCATTGATACGTCATCGAGAGAAGAACTGATCGCAGCAAAACATTCAGTAGAAGAGATCCGACGTTTGATCGGCGCTGATTCGTTGGCATTTCTCAGCAAGGAAGGAATGATGACGGCGATCGGACGTCCAGATGTCTCGCCGCAGCGCGGGCAATGTTTGGCATGTTTTACCGGCCAATATCCGACCCGCGTCGGCCAAGTCACCCGGCCGTGCTTAACGGTGAAATAACATCTGAACGGAACCGCGATCATGTTCGAAGCTGGCCGCATGGCCGTCAAAGGGAGGATTAAATGTGGCAAACGCATACAAACAAGCAGGGGTTGACATTGAGGCCGGCTATCAGGCGGTCACCTTGATGAAACAGCACGTGCAAAAAACGATGCGTCCGGAAGTGTTGGGCGGAATCGGCGGGTTTGGCGGCTTGTTTGATTTATCGGCGCTTGGCTACCGCCAGCCGGTGCTTGTATCTGGCACGGATGGCGTCGGGACGAAGCTGAAACTGGCGTTTTTGTTGGATCGTCACGATACGATCGGGATTGACTGCGTGGCGATGTGTGTCAATGACATCGTGGTGCAAGGGGCAGAACCGCTCTTTTTCCTCGATTATATCGCCTGCGGCAAAGCAATGCCGGAAAAAATCGCTGCCATTGTCAAAGGGGTGGCCGATGGTTGCGTGGAAGCCGGTTGTGCATTGATTGGCGGGGAAACGGCAGAAATGCCGGGAATGTATGACGAAAATGAGTATGATTTAGCAGGGTTCGCTGTTGGCATTGCTGAAAAAGAAAAGCTTGTGACCGGACAAACGATTCAAGCGGGCGATGCGCTGATCGGACTGCCTTCAAGCGGCTTGCACAGCAACGGCTACTCGCTCGTGCGCCGCATCGTGTTTGACCAAGCGAAGTTGGAGCTTGATCGCATTTATGAGCCACTTACCGTTCCGCTTGGTGAGGAATTGCTGAAGCCGACGCGCATTTACGCAAAACCGTTGCGTTCGGCGCTCGGACAGTTTACGATCAAAGGGATGGCGCATATTACCGGCGGCGGATTTATCGAAAACATTCCGCGCATGCTGCCGGATGGACTTGGTGCCCGCATCAACCGAGGTTCTTGGCCGGTGCTGCCCATTTTTGACTTCCTGCGCGACAAGGGTGGCCTCGAGGAAGAAGAGATGTTTTCGGTGTTTAATATGGGCATTGGCCTCGTGATGGCCGTCAGTCCGGAAACGGTGGCGCCGCTTGTGAAGTGGTTGGACGAACAAGGCGAGCCATCGTATCTCATTGGCGAAGTTGTTGAAGGAGAGGGCGTATCGTTTGCCGGAGGGAACGAGGCATGAAGAGGCTAGCGGTGTTTGCTTCCGGAAGCGGGACGAACTTTCAAGCGATCGTCGATGCGGCCAAGTGCGGCGATGTGCCGGCGGAAGTGGCGCTTTTGGTGTGCGACCGCCCGGGCGCGAACGTCATTGAACGGGCAGCGCGTGAAAACGTGCCGGCGTTTGTGTTTACGCCAAAAGACTACCCATCCAAGGCGGCGTTTGAAAGCGAGATTTTGCGTGAGTTAAGGGAGCGGCGCATCGACTGGATTGCGCTCGCCGGCTATATGCGTTTGATCGGGCCGACATTGCTTTCGGCCTATGAAGGGAAAATTGTCAACATTCATCCGTCGCTGTTGCCGGCGTTTCCGGGCAAGGACGCGATCGGCCAGGCTTATCGGGCGGGCGTTTTGGAAACGGGCGTCACCGTCCATTATGTTGATGAAGGGATGGATACCGGACCGGTCATCGCCCAACGCGCTGTCCCGATGATGCCCGGCGAGCCGATCGAGGCGCTTGAAGCGCGCATCCACGCGGTTGAACATGAGTTATACCCGGCGGTGTTGCGCATGCTGTTGGCGGACAAGGATCAACAAGAAGAAAGGATCGAGAGCGATGGCAGTCAAACGAGCATTAATCAGCGTGTCCAATAAAGAAGGGATCGTTCCGTTTGCGAAGCAGCTGGCGGAACTTGGCGTCGACATCATTTCGACCGGTGGGACGAAACGGGCGCTTGAAGAGGCCGGCGTTCCGGTCATTTCGATCTCTGATGTCACCGGGTTTCCGGAAATTTTGGACGGGCGCGTCAAAACGCTGCATCCGGCCATTCACGGCGGCATTTTGGCGGTGCGCAGCGATGAGCGCCATCAAGCGGCGCTTAAGGAGCATGGCATTCGCCCAATCGATTTGGTCGTGGTGAACTTGTACCCGTTCCAGCAAACGATCGCCAAACCGGACGTGACGCTTGCCGAGGCGATTGAAAATATCGATATCGGCGGCCCGACGATGGTGCGGGCGGCGGCGAAAAACTATGCCGATGTCGCGATTGTCGTTGACCCGGCTGACTATCCGATGGTGATCGAAGAACTGAAAACAACCGGTTCGATCCAAGCAAAGACGCGGCAGCAACTGGCGGCGAAAGCGTTCCGCCATACGGCGGCGTATGATGCGATGATTGCCGAGTATTTAACCAATCTCACCGGCGAGAACTATCCGGAAACGCTCACCGTCACCTATACGAAAAAACAATCGTTGCGCTATGGCGAAAATCCGCATCAATCGGCGGCGTTTTATGCCAAACCGCTCGGTGCGGCTTTCTCGATTGCGCAAGCGAAACAGTTGCACGGAAAAGAGCTGTCGTATAACAATATTAACGACGCCAATGCGGCCATCAACCTTATTCGCGAATTTCAAGAGCCGGCTGTAGCGGCGATTAAACATATGAACCCGTGCGGCGTCGGGATCGGCGCGACGCTTCTTGAGGCATTTACGAAAGCGTATGAAGCGGATCCGGTCTCGATTTTTGGCGGCATTATCGCTGTCAACCGGGAAGTGGACAAAGAAACGGCAGAGCGGATGCACGACATCTTTTTAGAAATCGTCATCGCCCCATCGTTTAGCGACGAGGCGCTTGCCATTTTGACGAGAAAGAAAAACATCCGTCTGTTGACGCTTGATTTTACTGCGCCAAAGGTCAAAGAAAAAACGTTCGTGTCCATAAACGGCGGTTTGCTTGTGCAAGAAGCGGATATGCATACGCTTGAAGACGCCGAATGGAACGTCGTCACGAAGCGCGAGCCGACAGAGGCGGAACGTGAACAACTTCGTTTTGCCTGGAAAGTCGTCAAACATGTTAAATCAAACGCCATTGTGTTGGCGAAAAACGGCATGACGATCGGTGTCGGCGCCGGGCAAATGAACCGGGTCGGCGCGGCGAACATCGCCATTGAACAAGCCGGGGAGCAGGCGGCGGGCGCAGTGCTTGCATCCGATGCCTTTTTCCCGATGGATGATACGGTTGAGGCGGCGGCGAAAGCGGGCATTACGGCCATCATCCAGCCGGGCGGCTCGATTCGTGATGCTGATTCGATCCGCAAGGCGGATGAATACGGCATTGCCATGGTATTTACCGGTGTTCGCCATTTCAAACATTAAACGGCGGCAAAAGGGGAGGAAGACGATGAACATTTTGATAGTCGGGCGCGGCGGGCGCGAGCATGCCATCGCTCAGAAGGCGGCGCAAAGTCCGTTGGCTGGCAAGCTGTATGCGGCGCCGGGCAACCCGGGCATCGGGGAAGTGGCAGAGCTCGTCGACATCGAGGAACTCGATATAGATGCGCTTTTGCAGTTTGCGAAACAACATGCGATTGATTTGACGATTGTCGGGCCGGAAGCGCCGCTTGCCGCCGGCCTCGTCGACCGCTTTCTGGCCGAGGGGCTGCCTATTTTCGGTCCGAACCAGGCGGCGGCACTCATTGAAGGAAGCAAGGCGTTTGCGAAGGAACTGATGAAGAAATACGGCATTCCAACGGCGGAACATGCCACCTTTGCGTCGTATGAAGATGCGAAAGCGTACATTGAACAAAAAGGCGCCCCGATCGTCATCAAAGCGGACGGGTTAGCCGCTGGAAAAGGAGTCACCGTCGCCCAAACGGTAGAAGAAGCGTTAGCCGCGGCGAAGGCAACGCTTGTCGATGGGCAATTCGGCAAAGCCGGCAGCCAGGTCGTCATCGAGGAGTATTTGGAAGGTGAAGAATTTTCGTTTATGGCGTTCGTGAACGGCGAGAAGGTCTATCCTCTTGCCATCGCCCAAGACCATAAACGGGCGTATGACGGAGATGAAGGGCCCAATACCGGCGGAATGGGAGCGTATTCGCCAGTGCCGCAAATTTCCGCCGAAACGATCCAAATCGCGCTTGAGACGATTTTGCGTCCGACCGCCAAAGCGTTAGTGGCTGAAGGCCGGCCGTTTACCGGTGTGCTATATGCCGGGCTGATCGAAACGAAAGACGGACCGAAAGTGATTGAATTTAACGCCCGCTTTGGCGACCCAGAGGCGCAAGTCGTGCTGCCGCGGCTGAAAACCGATTTCATTGAAGCGATCTTGGCGGTGATGGAAGGAAAAGAGATCGAGCTTGATTGGACGGACGAAGCGGTGCTTGGCGTCGTGTTGGCGGCTAAAGGCTATCCGGGCGCCTATGAGCGTGGGGCGGCCATCCGGGGATTGGATCGGCTCGATTCCGATGTGCTGTTATTCCATGCCGGGACAAAGCAAGAAGGTGGTACACTGTACACGAACGGCGGACGCGTTCTTTTGTTAGCCGCCAAAGGACATACACTGGCTGAAGCAAAAGAAAAAGTGTATGCACAGCTTGCCCGAATCGACAGCAATGGGTTGTTTTACCGCCGGGACATCGGCCGGCGCGCTATCGAACGCGCCTCCGCCGCACATACACGTACGAAAGGGCAATAATGCCCCCGATCAATGTCGCTAACACAAACGACATGTCGGTCATATATTCCAGCAACATGATCATTCACTCCTTTGGATTGAAGGTGTCCCAAACGCGGGACACCTTTTCTAACGTGAAGCAGAACTTCCGGCAAGAGCGAAGCGAGTCTTCAGCCCCCTTGGGGCATTGTGGCGGGGAGAACCGTACGGCCTCGAGCGGTTGCTCCTGCCTGGCCGTTTATTTATGTCGGATTGACAACAGCTTCTTTTTGTTCTTCAAGCAGCCGTTCACGCTGCATATTGTCAAACAAGGCTGTCAGTGGACAAAAACGGGTAATCCCTTCACCGACTTTCATGGCCCCAAGCAAGACGGCAAGCAGATACGATGTGCACCATGGCCGCCGGGCCAAACGGGCGGTCGCCCACGCCACAACAGTCAAACCGAACGTAATGCGGATGAGCGCATTCACAATGCCGATATTCGCCATTGGCGTGTCCCTCCTCATCTTTTTATTGTGAAAATCGCTTTCGTGCGTTAAAATGATTATATGGAACGATTAGGAAACAAGGGACGGGGTGTCAATGGGCGAACAACGCTACCGATGGAAAAGCAGTGAATTGCGTGAACAGGCAGCGGTGATGGATGGCAAACAATCACCGACCAAAGTATTGACGAACGCAACGTTTTTGCATTCCTATTTTCGCGAATGGGTAAAAGGGAATATATGGATACATGGCGACCGCATCGTGTACGCCGGAGAGCGGCTTCCCAGCCGCGTCGATGAAGCGTGTGAAATCATCGACTGCCGCGGGTATGTGCTCGTCCCTGGCTACATTGAGCCGCATGTTCATCCATTTCAATTATATAATCCCCATTCATTTGCCCGTTATGCAGCAACGTGCGGGACGACGACGCTAATCAATGATAATTTATTTTTCCTTTTGCATCTTGACGATGAAGAGGCGTTTTTATTTTTGAAAGAAATGAATGCGCTTCCAACATCGATGTATTGGTGGTGCCGATTTGACGGGCAGACGGAGTTAGAGCGGGAGGATGAGCAGCTATCAAACGCCCGGATCAAACGGTGGTTGGATCAAGAAACGGTTCTTCAAGGCGGCGAGCTGACGTCGTGGCCGAAGCTCATCAGCGGCGATGACATTGTCCTTTACTGGATGCAAGAGGCAAAACGACGGCGCCGCAAAATCGAGGGACACTTCCCGGGCGCTTCGGAGAAAACGCTGGTGAAAATGGCGCTTTTCGGTGCAGACGGAGATCATGAAGTGATGACAGGAAAAGAAGTGCATCTGCGCCTTTGGCACGGCTATACGGTTACACTTCGCCATTCCTCGATCCGTCCGGATTTGCCGGTGGTGCTTGAGGAAATGAAAGCGCTCGGCATCCGGCACTACGACAAATGCTTATTGACGACCGACGGCTCGCCGCCGGCATTTTATGAAAACGGGGTCATGGATGGGCTGATTCGCATCGCCATTGAACATGGCGTGCCAGTCATCGACGCGTACGCCATGGCGACGATCAACGCCGCTCGCCATTATGGCATCGAACATCTTCACGGCAGCATCACAACCGGCCGGATTGCGCACATCAATTTTCTGCGCTCGGCTCATGACCCGACGCCGGTGCAGGTGCTCGCCAAAGGAGAATGGGTGAAGCGGGAAGGGGAGCCGACAGGCGCATGGCCGGCGCCTGAGTGGGAACAGTTTGGCATTCGGCCGCTTTCATTATCATGGGAGCTTGAATGGGACGATTTGCAATTTTCGATGCCGATGGGGTTGCGCATGGAAAATGCGGTGATTTTAAAGCCGTATTCTGTTTCGGTCGATACGTCGCGCGACCGCTTAGGGCACGACCATGACGAATGCTTTTTAGTGCTGCTTGACCGAAATGGCCAATGGCGTGTCAATACGCTGCTTAAAGGGTTTTCATCGGCGCTTGGCGGGCTTTCGAGCTCGTATTCAAACACCGGCGATTTGATTTTGATCGGAAAGCATAAGGAAGATATGATGCTTGCTTTTCGGCGGATGAAGGAGATCGGTGGCGGCATTGTACTTGCCGAGAATGGGGAGATTTTGTTTGAACTCCCGCTTCCGCTTGGCGGCATGACGTCCACTTTAGAGATGGAAACGTTGATGCACGAGGAAAAGACGTTCGTCCGCCTTTTGCGGGAGCGCGGGTATCATTTTGAGGATCCCGTGTACTCGTTGCTCTTTTTGCAATCGACCCACTTGCCGTATGTGCGCATCACCCAGCGCGGCATTTACGATGTCATGCACAAAACGGTACTCTTTCCTTCAATAATGCGGTAAAATAAAAAAGAAAAAAGGTTGTGTATCCATTGAAACGTTGGCTGTATGCCATTGGCTGTATGGCGCTGCTCCTTGGCGGCTGCACCGCCCAAAGCGAGCCGGAGCCGGCGAAACCGCCTGTGCAAGAGCAGCCGCCCCAGCCTCCGGCAGAGGAGAAGGAGAAGGAAACGTTTCCGTTGACCGGGCTGCCAGCGGAAGGGGACGTCCGTCAGCGGGTCGTCGGCGTGATGGTCAACAACCATCCGAAGGCGCGTCCGCAATCGGGATTAAGCCAAGCAGATATCGTGTACGAGGTGCTTGCCGAGGGGGATATCACCCGTTTTTTGGCGCTTTATCAAAGCGATCGGCCGGAACGGGTCGGGCCGGTGCGGAGTGCGCGTGATTATTATATTGATTTAAGCGAAGGTTATAACGCTATTTATGTTTGCCATGGCTGGAGCCCAGAGGCGAAAGCGAGGCTCGAACGGGGCGAAACTGACTATTTGAACGGACTCTTTTACGATGGGACGCTGTTTGAGCGCGTTTCCTTCCGCAAGGCGCCGCATAACTCATACATTACGTTTGCCAATATTGAAAAAGGGGCGGATGACAACGAATACGCATGGACGGACGATATCGCCCCACTGCCATTTCGTTCTGATGAGCCAAGCGGGGAGAAAGTCGGGACGGTCCGCATCGCCTATTCGCACCGCCTATACGCCCAAGTGGAATATCGCTACGCTCCGGAGCAAAAAGGGTATTACCGGTATAGCGGCGGCGAGCAGACGATCGATTACGATACGCGCGCTCCGGTCGTGGTGCAAAATGTGCTAATCATCGCCGCCCGCCATCAAGTGATCGACAGCTACGGGCGGCGCGACATTGATTTCACTTCCGGCGGCCAAGGCTACTTGTTGCAAAACGGCGTCATCCAGCCGATCGAATGGAAAAACGTCGACGGCCGGCTGCTGCCATACCGCGATGGGGTGCCGGTCGGGTTCGTGCCGGGCAAAACGTGGATCAATATCGTTCCGGAACTGACGGCTGTTCAATGGTGACGACGCGCAAATGACCGTTGGTCCGGCGGCGCGCCTCGCTAGTTTTCTAAACGATGAACAAAGAATGTCGTCAACAAGCCAAAACCAAGTATGTTGATCGGCCGATAAAGACGGGTTGGGAAGGCGTTGATTCCCTTTTTTGTGCTGTAGTCGGCAGACGGTTTGCTCATCGACGATGGGCTGTTGGCGCATGCCCTCTCCGAACAAGGAACGACTTGCAGGCACAAACTCCATTGGCCCGCCGTCGTTCTTGTTCGGAAAGGGCAAAGATGCTTATGTTCGGCCATACAATTTGCGGTTTCACCAAAGCAAGGAGGAGACATACATGCAAATCGATAAACTGCGCGGCAGGGAGCTTGATCAACTGTTTAAAGCCATTTTGTCGTTGCGTGACTTAGAGGAGTGTTACCGTTTTTTTGATGACTTATGCACCGTCAACGAAATTCAGGCGCTTGCCCAACGTCTGGAAGTCGCCCGCATGTTGCGGGAAGGGTATACGTACCATAAAATTGAAACTGAAACCGGAGCAAGCACGGCGACCATTTCGCGTGTCAAGCGCTGCCTCAACTACGGCAACGATGCCTATGCGATGGCGCTTGACCGCATTAAAGAAGAACAGCTGCAAGAAGAAAATGAAGCCGTGACAGACTGATCAGGAAAGGAGATTCCTTCCATATGAAAAGGAACTCCTTTTCTTTTTGCGGATTTGTTATAATGAAACAATGGAGAACGGAGTGGAAGGGGTATTGTCATGGAAGAGGTTCGCGCTTGGCGCCATGTGTTTAAACTCGACCCGAACAAGTTGATTGATGACGAGCGCCTTGAGCGCCTTTGCGAGTCGGGAACGGATGCGGTCATCGTCGGCGGAACGGACGGAGTGACGCTCGATGGTGTGCTTGATTTATTGGCCCGCATCCGCCGGTTTTCGGTGCCATGCGCGCTTGAAGTCACAAATCTTGAGGCCTTGACGCCGGGGTTTGATGCGTATTTCATCCCGATCGTGTTAAACAGCCGCCATGTCGATTGGGTAATCGGCCGTCATCATGAGGCGGTGAAACAGCATGGCGACGTCATGAACTGGGAGGAGATTTTCGCCGAGGGATATTGCATTTTGAACCCGGAATGCAAGGCGGCGAAGCTCACCGAGGCCGACACCGGACTGAGTGAAGACGATGTTGTGGCCTACGCCCGCCTCGCTCAACATTTGTACAAGCTGCCGATCTTTTACCTCGAATATAGCGGCACATACGGCGATCCGATTCTAGTGGAAAACGTGAAACGGGTGCTCGATAAGACGCAGCTGTTTTACGGTGGCGGCATTACTGCGCCGGAACAGGCGGCTGAGATGGCGCGCTACGCCGATACCGTTGTCGTCGGCAACGCCATTTACGAATCATTTGAGCAGGCGTTGTTGACCGTGGCCGCTGTGAAGCGGGTGAACGAGGCAGAATAGAACATATGTTTTATTGGTGGTGGACATGATGAATTTTTTATCGGAAAAGCTACTTGCGCATTTAAACAAAGAGCAGCAAGAAGCCGTCAGGACGACGGAAGGCCCGCTGCTCATTATGGCGGGGGCGGGAAGCGGAAAAACGCGCGTGTTGACGCACCGGATCGCCTATTTGATGGCGGAAAAGCATGTGGCGCCGTGGAACATTTTGGCCATTACGTTTACGAACAAGGCGGCGCGTGAAATGCGGGAACGCGTGCAGTCACTCTTAGGCGGGGCGGCGGAAGATGTCTGGATCTCGACGTTTCACTCGATGTGTGTCCGCATTTTGCGCCGCGACATTGACCGCATCGGCATCAACCGCAATTTTTCCATCCTCGATTCGACGGATCAACTTTCCGTGATCAAAACGATTTTAAAGGAAAAAAACATCGACCCGAAAAAATTTGAACCGCGTACCATTTTAGGGACGATCAGCGCGGCAAAAAACGAGCTGTTGTCCACGGAACAATTCGCGAAGCGGGCCTCGACGTATTACGAAAAAATCGTCAGCGACATCTATCAAGAATACCAGCAGCGCCTGCTTCGCAACCATTCGCTCGATTTTGACGATTTGATCATGACAACGATCCAACTGTTTGACCGCGTGCCGGATGTGCTCCACCATTACCAATATAAGTTTCAGTACATCCATATTGATGAATACCAAGACACGAATCGCGCCCAATATACGCTCGTCAAAAAGCTGGCGGAACGCTTTCAAAACATTTGCGCCGTCGGCGACGCCGACCAGTCGATTTACCGTTGGCGCGGGGCGGACATCCAAAACATTTTGTCGTTCGAGCGCGACTATCCGAACGCAAAAGTCATTTTGCTTGAGCAAAACTACCGCTCGACGAAGCGCATTTTGCAGGCAGCGAACGAAGTGATCGAGCATAACGTCAACCGAAAGCCGAAACGGCTTTGGACAGAAAATGCGGAAGGGAAACCGATCCTTTATTACGAGGCGATGAACGAAGCGGACGAAGCGCAGTTTGTCGCCGGCCGCATTCGCGAGGCGGTAGAGCGCGGCGAGCGCCGCTACAGCGATTTTGCCGTCTTGTACCGGACGAACGCCCAGTCGCGCGTCGTCGAGGAAATGTTGCTGAAAGCGAACATTCCGTATCAAATTGTCGGCGGCTTAAAGTTTTATGACCGGAAAGAAATTAAAGACATTCTCGCCTATTTGCGCGTCATCGCCAATCCGGACGACGATTTAAGCTTGCTTCGCATCATCAATGTGCCGAAGCGCGGCATCGGGGCTTCAACGATCGACAAACTCGTTCGCTATGCGGCCGGGCATGAACTGTCGCTCTTTGAAGCGCTCGGGGAGCTTGAGATGATCGGGCTTGGCGCCAAAGCGGCCGGGGCGCTCGCTGCGTTTCGCGGCCAGCTCGAGCAATGGACGCAGCTGCAAGAATACGTCTCCGTCACCGAACTCGTCGAAGAAGTGCTCGACAAATCCGGCTACCGCGACATGCTGAAGGCGGAGCGGACGATTGAAGCGCAAAGCCGGCTTGAGAACTTGGATGAGTTTTTATCGGTGACAAAGCATTTTGAAAATGTGAGCGACGATAAATCGCTCATCGCCTTTTTAACTGACTTGGCGCTTATTTCCGACTTGGACGAGCTGAACGGGACAAACGAGGGGGCTGAAGGCGATGCGGTCGTTTTAATGACGCTTCACGCCGCCAAAGGGCTCGAGTTTCCGGTCGTCTTTTTGATCGGCATGGAAGAAGGCATTTTCCCGCACAACCGCTCGCTCAATGATGACGATGAGATGGAAGAGGAACGGCGGCTGGCGTATGTCGGCATCACCCGCGCGGAGGAGGAACTTGTGCTGACGAGCGCGCAAATGCGAACGCTGTTTGGCAACATCCAAATGAACCCGCCATCGCGCTTTTTGGATGAAATTCCGGCGCATTTGCTCGAGACGGCCTCGCGCCGTCAAGCGGCCGCCTCCCGTCCGACCGTTTCGCGCCCGCAGGCCAGCGGCGCCGTTGGGTCGTGGAAAGTCGGCGACCGGGCGAACCACCGAAAATGGGGGGTCGGCACCGTTGTCAGCGTCCGCGGCGACGGCGATGACCAAGAGCTTGACATCGCCTTCCCAAGTCCGACCGGTATTAAACGGCTGCTTGCGAAATTTGCGCCGATTGAGAAAGTGTAAGAAAGGAGAACGGGTGAACGTATGGACCGCCAACAAGCCGAACGGCGCGCGGCCGAGCTGCGCGAACTGTTAAACCGCTACGGGTACGAATATTATGTGCTTGACCGCCCATCCGTTCCGGATGCCGAGTATGATCGGCTTATGCAGGAACTTGTCGCCATTGAGGAACAGTATCCGGACTTGAAAACAGGCGATTCGCCGACTCAGCGCATCGGCGGCCCGCCGCTTGAGGCGTTTCGCAAGGTGACGCATCGCGTTCCAATGATGAGCCTGGCCAACGCATTTAACGAGGGTGACTTGCGCGATTTTGACCGCCGCGTCCGCCAGGAAGTTGACGAGGCGGCGTATGTGTGCGAATTGAAAATCGACGGCCTCGCCGTCTCGGTCCGCTATGAGGACGGCTATTTCGTCCAAGGGGCGACGCGCGGTGACGGGACGACGGGCGAAGACATTACGGAAAATTTGAAAACGATCCGCTCGCTGCCGCTGCGGCTGACAGAACCGGTGTCGCTTGAAGCGCGCGGCGAGGCGTTTATGCCGAAAGCATCGTTTTTGCGCTTGAACGAGGAGCGGGAGGCGCGCGGTGAGGAATTGTTCGCCAATCCGCGCAACGCGGCGGCCGGCTCGCTCCGCCAGTTGGATCCAAAAGTGGCGGCGTCGCGCCAGCTGGATTTGTTTGTATACGGCTTAGCCGACGCCGAGGCGCTCGGCATCGCTTCACACAGCGGGGCGCTTGATTATTTGCAGGCGCTCGGCTTTAAAGTGAACCCGGAGCGGCGGCGCTGCGCCAATATCGATGAGGTGATCGCTTTTATCAACGAGTGGCATGACAAGCGGCCGCAGCTTCCGTATGAGATTGACGGCATCGTCATTAAGGTCGATTCATTCGCCCAACAACGAGCGCTTGGCGCGACAGCGAAAAGCCCGCGCTGGGCGATCGCCTACAAGTTCCCGGCCGAAGAGGTCGTTACGACGTTGATCGGCATTGAGGTGAACGTCGGCCGCACCGGTGTCGTCACTCCGACGGCGATTTTAGAGCCGGTCCGCGTCGCCGGCACGACGGTGCAGCGCGCCACTCTTCACAATGAAGACTTTATTCGCGAAAAAGATATCCGGATTGGCGACGCTGTCACGATCAAAAAAGCAGGCGACATTATTCCTGAAGTCGTCGGCGTCGTCGTTGACCGGCGCGACGGGGACGAAACGCCGTTTACGATGCCGACGCACTGCCCGGAATGCGAAAGCGAGCTCGTCCGTCTCGAGGGGGAAGTGGCGCTCCGCTGCTTGAACCCGAACTGCCCGGCCCAGCTGCGCGAGCGGCTCATCCATTTTGCCTCAAGAGCAGCGATGAATATCGAGGGCCTGGGCGAAAAAGTCGTCACCCAGCTGTTTAACGCCGGCCTTGTCCGTGATGTCGCCGATTTGTACTGCCTGACGAAGGAACAGCTTATCGGGTTGGAACGGATGGGGGAAAAGTCGGCGGCCAACTTGCTTGCGGCGATTGAGGCGTCGAAGCAAAATTCACTTGAACGGCTGCTGTTTGGCCTTGGCATCCGCTACGTCGGAGCGAAAGCAGCCCAACTGCTTGCCGAGCATTTTGAAACGATGGAGCGGCTCGAACGGGCGACGAAAGAGGAGTTGATGGCCGTCCCCGAAATCGGGGAGAAGATGGCGGATGCGATCACGGCGTTCTTCGCCCAACCGGAAGCGGTCGAACTGCTCAATGAACTGCGCGCCTACGGGGTTAATATGGCGTACAGAGGACCGAAGCGGGCGGCGGAAGCGCCGGTTGATTCGGCATTCGCCGGCAAAACGGTCGTTTTGACCGGCAAACTTGCCGCGATGTCGCGCAATGAGGCGAAACAACAGATCGAGCAGCTTGGCGGGCGCGTCACCGGCAGCGTCAGCCGCAGTACTGACCTTGTCATCGCCGGCGAGGATGCCGGATCGAAGCTTGAGAAAGCGCGACAACTTGGCATTGAAGTGTGGGACGAAACACGATTTTTGCAAGAGATAAGCAGGGGGGAACGATGAAACGAATTTCACCGCTCAGCAGCTTGGTTGCCTGCCGTTGGACGAAGTGGGCCCGAAAGCGGCTTGCCGTCCTCGGGCTCGTCTCCGTCTGTTTGTTGTCGGCGTGCGCGCCAAAATTTGACGAAGGCGAACAAGTTGTGCAAGACAAAGGAAGCAAAGAGCAAGAAGCTGTCATTCCGAAATACAATATTTCTGATTCGCATTACCGCGTTGTCTTGCCATTTAAGCCGTCCGGGGCGCGCGGACAGGTGGTTAACGATTTAAACACGCGCCTTGATGTTGATGAGTTTGAGACCGGACTCATGCGTTTGGCCTCCGAACAATTTTCCCCGGACGATTACTTGTTCCAAGAGGGACAATATTTGGACGGTGAGACAGTCCGAAAATGGCTCGCCCGCAAGCGGACGGACAGTCAGCTGAGGGCAGAGAAAATGAAACCGGAAGACAACATCGGCTTAAACCCGCCAATGAGCGATACAGGAACGAATGAGCAAAAAAACAAACAAAGCCCAATTTATTTGGCCAGCATTTTGGAGCACGACTACTTAGTGAAAGTCGATAACGACAAGGTAAAACTTGGCGGTGTTGCCATCGGCTTGGCGTTAAACTCCGTCCACTATTACGCGACCGAGCAAGGCTACCCGCGTGAGGTTAAACTCAAGGACGATGTCATCGAACGGGAAGGAAAGCGGATCGCCGCCGAGGTGTTGAAACGGTTACGAAATATAAAAGGGCTCGGCAACGTGCCGATCACGATCGCCTTGTACAAACAGGCGCCGCGCTCGTCCGTCACTCCAGGGCATTTTTTCGCCGTCACCCATATTGATGAGGGGAGAAATACGATCGATAAGTGGGAAGCGGTGAACGAGGAATACTATTTATTCCCGTCCGATGAAGCGGAAGAAAATCACCGCGACGACTGGCTGAAGTTCAATAACTTTAAGTCAGATGTCGAAGACTTTTTCCCGAACTACACCGGCATTGTCGGCAAAGGGCTGTATGTCAACGACCAACTGCAAAAGTTGACGATCAATATGACGATCCCATTTTATGGGAAAGCAGAGGTAATCGGCTTTACGCAATATGTGACCGGTTTAGTGATGGAGAAGTTTCCAGACTATATCGCTGTCAACGTCTACATCTCTTCAGCCGGCCAGCCGGAAAGTCTCATCGTACGCCAGGCGAAAGCGGACGAGCCGTTTGTGCATATTTATCAATGACAACACAACGTGCCGCATCCTCTCTGGACGAGCCAGAGGGGATGTGTTTTTTGCGATGTTACGGTTCGAAAAGCTGGTGAAAACAAATTCGCTGGCAGCCCGTCGGTGTGATTTGCCGGATGGAAAACAGACTGGTAAAATAATGAGGACTTAGATGCGAGTAAAGGTGTGTCACGATCATGAAAGCCATTTGTGTGTTTTGCGGATCAAGTTACGGACGAAGCATGAAATATAAGGAAGCGGCGAAAGCGCTCGGAACGTTTCTCGCCCAAAGCGGCATGACGCTCATTTACGGCGGCGGGATGCGGGGCTTGATGGGGGAAGTCGCGGAGGCGGCGCTTCGCCATCAAGGACGCGTGGTCGGGATCATTCCTCAATTTTTGAAAGCCCGGGAAGTGGCGCATGACCGGTTGAGCGAGCTAGTGGTTGTCGATACGATGCATACGCGCAAGGCGAAAATGTATGAGGCGGCCGACGGGTTTATCGCCCTGCCAGGCGGGTATGGGACGTATGAAGAGCTGTTTGAAGTGCTCTCATGGTCGCGCGTCGGCCTCCACCAAAAACCGATCGGCCTGCTTAACGTGGAAGGGTTTTTCGATCCCCTTCTTCATTTGCTTCGGCATACAGTCGACAACGGATTCGCCGCGCCGGAGGACCTCGAGCTGATCGTCAGCGCTGAGGATGTTTCAACGCTGTATGAGCGGATGAAAAAGTTCCGCCATCATCGCTGTTCTGGAACATGAAGGAGCGGTTGACCGCTCCGCCGGTAGAGATGCTGCTAAGCTGGCGAGTTGTTCACTTCATACGCGACGCGGATGCCGGATTCAATGGCGCCTTGAATCCATCCGTGGTGGGTGGAAGCATGCTCGCCGGCAAAATGCACCCTTCCTTCGGGGGCCACGATATACGGCGACAGCTCCGTCACCTGATTGGGCTTCATCATCGTGAAGGCGCCGCCGGAGTACGGATAGCGCACCCAGCTATGACTTGTTCCGGTTTCAAATTCACGGTACACTTGTTCGCCGTGGATGACGGCTAAGTTTTTCAACGTATATTCAAGCCGCTCTTCATCGCTTAAGCTGTCCCAGGGGATCGTGTCGTCCTCCCACGTATAGCTGGCTAGCACCACTCCCGGCCCGGCCGTGCCGATGCCTTGGCTCGGGTATTGGGTGTAGCGAATCGGCAAATCCGAGACGGTTTTGCCCCCGAACATCCCCTCTTTTTCCCAAAACCGTGTTTTAAATTGGATGCCGGTTTTCGTTGAGCCCGCATAATGGAGTTCGCGAATCGCTTTCCATTTGTTTTCGGAAAATGAATGGCGCGGTTCGATGTCGACAAACTGCAAAACGGAAAACGGGATGGTGACGATCACCCGATCAGCGGTCGTTTGAAACGGTTGGAGAATTTTCGTATGGGTCGCATGAATGGTGACGCTGTTTTCGGTTTGCACGATTTTTTGCACTTTATGGCTAAAGAGGATGTCATCCTTCAGCTGCGGCAAAAAGGCCTTTGGAAGCCGATCGTTTCCGCCGGCAATTTCGTAAAAGCGAATATTCGGCGTAAACAGCACCATGAGTTCACGCAACATCTCAAGAAACGAAAGTTCGGGGAATCCTTCTAATGAGAGAACAGCTTTGATCATATCGATGGCTCCCACGGACAACGACAGGCCGAACGGGTTGTAACGCAAATACGAGTCAAGAGAGTAGCGGTCGAGCTGTTCGATGACGATCGGCCAATGTTTTTCCGGGTGTTGCGCAATGAATTGAACGACCGGGCGAATGGCCATCTGCAATAACTCGGAAGCGGTTTTGCCCCGTTCATGCGGGGCGACCGGAAAGCCAAAGAGGCCGGGATGCCGCTCATATTTGTCAAGGCGCGCTTTCACGCCGCGAAAATATACAATGTCGCGCGGGGTGCTGTTGATAAACGGATGGAGCGGCAAGTTGAATTTTTGGATGTATTCGAGCGTCAATCGATGGGTGTGGGGAATGCGCATCGCGCCGGCTTCGAGATACTGGTCGTCACGGAAGTTGGAGCGGAGCGTGTAAATTCGGCCGCCGACCCGCTCGGACGCCTCTAAGATGGTGATGCGATGGCCGGCTTGCTTCAGCAGTGACGCCGCGACAAGCCCGGCCATGCCGGCGCCGATGGTGACGATATGTTGAGGGGACGACGGTTTCTTTAAGCCGTTGCGAATGATCGAGATCATCGTTTCCATTGATAGTTTTGGAGAAACATAAGGATGGGACACGGTTGGATTCCCCCCCTTTGCCGATTTCCGCAGCAAGGCGTCGCTGACGCGGTTACTTCATTGGTATTCGACCGCAAAGGGGGATATGCGAGAATAAGAGCGTCCATCATAGTTTAGAGCCGATATACGTCCCGCCGTCCACTTTCATGTGGCGATGGCTGGGCCAACCGGCCAATTTGCACAAAAACGGGCGCGTCGATGGATGGCGGCGGTCAGCCTCGTACAACCGAAGCGCGATGCCGCCGACAGCGAGCTCCGCGTACGCTCCCGTCTCATCGCGCCCGACATCGGGTTCGGGCAGGTCAAACAGCCGGCGGTAGCCATGGATCGCCCGCTGGAGATCGAGGGTGTAGACGCTAATCGACGACAGCGAAATAGAGCCGGCCGGGTGGCGCATGAGCGGCGCCAGCTCGTTCATCCGCACGTCATCATCGTCGCCCCACTGGATGAAAAACGGATAGCGAAACGTGCCGTCTGTGTCGTCTTCGATAAACAGCATCGACCATGTGAGCCGCTTGCCGTCATCGCGCTCGCGGCTGCCGGGGAACGGGCCGACCGGGGTGAATCCGTTTCGTTTGAGCTGTGCTGCCACCGCTTCGATGTTGTCCGTGCGGAAGGCAAATTGGGAGAAGCCGTTTCCTTCTTGGCAGTCGGCGACAAGCTGGGCGATGAGCGGATTTCCGCACGTTTTCGCCGTCTGCCTATCGGCGATGGCGATCCATTCAATGTAGCGCAAATGTTCGAAGTAGCATAATGCGTTATACGTTCCCCACGACGGGTGGCGTCCGCCATGGATAGCTGTAAACCTCCATTGTTCAAACGCTGTTTTCACCTGCTCCGGCCGTTCGGTTAAGTGGACGAGATGATCAAACGCGACATGCATGACGGCGACCTCCTCCTAGACTGGGAATCGATTAGCGGAACAACCTTTCTTTCAGCTTGTAAATGATGCGCTCGTTATCGACGGTGCGGTGGGCGATAAAATTCAAGTCCAGCTTGATGTCTTCGATTTGGGCGGTCAATTGTTCATAACGGGAGTCCATTTTTTGTTCGAGGCGATCCACCGTTTGTTTCAGTGCGGCAAATTCTTGGTGCAGATGGTGGACGTCAGCGGCGAGAGCTTTCAGCTTCGCGTCTGTTTCATCTTGGCGGTGGAGAAGAGCAGCTGCGATGCCGTTCAATTCCGTTTGCCCGGCGCGAAGCGAATCTTGTTCTTGGCGCAGCCGCTGTTGTTCCAGGCGGATTTCTTGCTGTTCTTTGCGAATTTCTTGTTGCTCTTTTCGGATTTCTTCTTGTTCTTGACGAATGGCGATTTGCTCCCGCTCGAGCCGCTCTTGGCCGTTCACGAGCTTTTGCAGCGTACCGTCCATGGCGTTCAGGCGGTCGAGCACTTGGGCGAGCAGCGCTTCACTCATCGTCATCATTCCCCCTTTTTCGCCTGTTACGGCCATTATAGTACATATGTTCGGATGTGTCAATGGACAACTAGGCAAAAGATGGCCGGATGGTTGCTTTATTTCCTAAACGTTTGGTATCATCATAGTATTGTGGAAGGTCGACCATGTCGGAGGTGAACACAATGTCGCGAATTTCCATTGACCAAGTCAAACACGTCGCCGACTTAGCACGGTTGGCGATTACGGATGAAGAGGCGGAGATGTTTACGAAACAGCTCGATGCGATCATTACGTTTGCCGAGCAGTTGAATGAATTGGATACGGAGAACGTTCCGCCGACTTCGCACGTGCTTGATATGAAAAACGTCATGCGCGAGGATGTGCCAGAGCCGGGACTGCCGCGCGAAGAAGTGCTGAAAAATGCGCCGGATCAGCAAGACGGCCAGTTCCGTGTGCCGGCCATTTTAGAGTAAGGAGGGGGATTTATGTCGCTTTTTGACCATTCCGTGTCAGAATTACATACGTTGCTGAAGAAAAAAGAAGTGTCGATTTTCGATTTAGTCGACGAATCGTACCGCCGCATCGATGAAGTGGAAGAGAAAGTGCAAGCGTTTTTAACATTAAATGAAGAACAGGCGCGGGCGAAAGCGAAAGAGTTGGATAACCAGCTCGCCAAAGGCGAAGAAACGAACCCGCTGTTCGGCTTGCCGATCGGCATTAAAGACAACATCGTCACAAAAGGGCTGCGTACGACATGCGCCAGCAAAATTTTGTACAACTTTGACCCGATTTACGACGCCACTGTCATGGAGCGGTTGAATGCCGCAGGGACGATCACGATCGGGAAGTTGAACATGGACGAGTTCGCCATGGGCTCGTCGACGGAAAACTCCGGGTTTCAGCTGACGCGCAACCCGTGGGACTTAGAGCGCGTTCCGGGCGGTTCCAGCGGCGGTTCGGCGGCGGCGGTGGCGGCCGGCGAAGTGCCGTTTGCGCTCGGCTCGGATACGGGCGGTTCGATCCGCCAGCCCGCGGCGTTTTGCGGGGTTGTCGGATTGAAGCCGACATACGGCCGCGTGTCGCGCTTCGGGCTTGTCGCGTTTGCGTCATCGCTCGACCAAATCGGCCCGATTACGCGTACGGTGGAAGATAACGCCTACTTGCTGCAAGTGATTTCTGGCGTTGACCCGATGGATTCGACATCAGCGAACATCCCGGTGCCCAACTATGTCGAAGCGTTGACGGGCGATATCAAAGGCTTGAAAATCGCTGTGCCGAAAGAATATTTCGGCGAAGGCGTCGACGAAGGCGTGCGCCAGTCGGTGCTTGCTGCGCTCAATGTGCTCGAGAAACTTGGAGCGACATGGGAAGAAGTGTCGCTGCCGCATTCCAAGTACGCCTTGGCGACATACTACTTGCTCGCTTCGTCGGAAGCATCGGCCAACCTTGCCCGCTTTGACGGCGTTCGCTACGGATATCGGACCGACAACGCAAAAAACTTGATCGACATGTACAAACTGACGCGAAGCGAAGGGTTCGGCAACGAGGTCAAGCGCCGCATCATGCTTGGGACGTTTGCCTTAAGCTCGGGCTATTACGATGCGTATTACAAAAAAGCGCAAAAAGTGCGGACGCTGATCAAGCGCGACTTCGAAAACGTCTTTGACCAATACGACGTCATCATCGGTCCGACCACGCCGACGCCAGCGTTTCAAATCGGCGAGAAAACGAGTGATCCGCTGACGATGTACATGAACGACATTTTAACGATTCCAGTCAACCTTGCGGGTGTACCGGCGATTTCCGTGCCGTGCGGCTTTGTCGATGGCTTGCCGGTCGGCTTGCAAATTATCGGCAAGCACTTTGATGAAAGCACGGTCTACCGCGTCGCCCACGCTTTTGAACAAGCGACCGACTACCATAAGCAAAAACCGGTGTTGTAAGGGGGGTTAGGTGATGAACTTTGAAACGGTGATCGGACTTGAGGTCCACGTCGAGCTGAAAACGAAGTCAAAAATTTTCTCAAGCAGCCCGAACGCCTTCGGGGCGCCCCCGAATACGCAAACGAACGTCATCGACTTAGGGTATCCGGGCGTGCTGCCGGTGTTGAACCGACAGGCGGTCGAGTTTGCGATGAAAGCGGCGATGGCGTTGAACTGCGAAATCGCGACCGAGACGAAATTCGACCGCAAAAACTACTTTTATCCGGACAACCCGAAAGCGTACCAAATTTCGCAATACGATCAGCCGCTTGGCCGAAATGGCTGGATTGAAATTGAAGTAAACGGAAAAAAGAAAAAAATCGGCATCACCCGCATCCATCTCGAAGAAGACGCCGGCAAGCTGACGCATACGGGCGACGGCTATTCGCTCGTGGATTTTAACCGTCAAGGGACGCCGCTCATTGAGATCGTCTCCGAGCCAGACATCCGCTCGCCGGAAGAAGCGTATGCGTATTTGGAAAAATTAAAGGCGATCATCCAATACACCGGTGTCTCCGACTGCAAAATGGAAGAAGGGTCGCTTCGCTGCGACGCCAATATTTCGCTTCGCCCGCTCGGTTCGGACAAGTTCGGTACAAAAACGGAATTGAAAAACCTCAACTCGTTCAACTTCGTTCGCATGGGGTTGGAATACGAAGCGAAGCGGCAGGAGAAAATTTTGCTCTCGGGCGGCGTCATCCGTCAAGAAACGCGGCGGTTTGACGAAGCGACGAAAACAACGATTTTGATGCGCGTCAAAGAAGGATCGGAAGACTACCGCTACTTCCCGGAGCCGGACTTAGTCATGCTCTATATTGACGACGAATGGAAAGAGCGCGTCCGTGCCTCGATTCCGGAGCTGCCGGACGCCCGCCGGAAGCGGTATATCGAGGAATGGGGCTTGCCGGAATACGATGCCAAAGTGCTCACCTTGACGAAAGAAATGGCCGACTTCTTTGAAGCGACCGTCGCCAACGGCGCCGACCCGAAACTGGCGTCCAACTGGCTTATGGTCGAAGTATCTGGTTACTTAAACGCCGAGCAAAAAGAGCTCCATGACATCGCCTTGACGCCGGAAAGCTTGGCTAGGATGATCAAGCTGATCCAAAACGGCACGATTTCGTCGAAAATCGCGAAAAAAGTGTTCAAAGAGCTCGTCGAACACGGCGGTGATCCAGAGACAATCGTCAAAGAAAAAGGGCTCGTGCAAATTTCCGACGAAGGAGCGCTGCGCAAAATCGTGCTCGAAGTGCTCGACGCCAACCCGCAGTCGGTCGAAGACTATAAAAACGGCAAAGACCGCGCGCTTGGCTTCCTCGTCGGCCAAGTGATGAAAGCAACGAAAGGACAAGCCAACCCGCCGCTTGTCAACAAGCTACTCATCGAAGAAATCAACAAGCGGTAACTCATCGGACAAGCCTGCGATTCGCAGGCTTGTTTCGTTCATTGATTTTTTAGACTTTTGAAAAAACTTGATTGACATCCCCTGATCGGAATGGTAGATTTTTATATAAAACTAGTTGGATATCAACACCAAGAGGAGCGGGAGAGGAAGAAACCAAACCGAGGGGGAGGAAAACGATGAGCAATGAACGCACATTCCGCCCGGAAACGCTCGCCATCCACGCCGGGCAAAAACCGGATGGGGAAACGGGCGCGCGGGCCGTGCCGATTTACCAGACGAGTTCGTATGTCTTCCGCGACAGTGAGCACGCGGCCAATTTGTTTGGATTGAAAGAGGAAGGATACATTTATACGCGCATTATGAATCCGACGAACGATGTGCTTGAAAAGCGAATCGCGGCGTTAGAAGGTGGCGTTGGGGCGCTCGCGCTCTCATCGGGGCAGGCGGCGGTGTTTTATTCGCTCATCAACATCGCCTCAGCGGGCGATGAAATCGTATCATCTTCGTCCATTTACGGCGGCACGTACAACTTGTTCGCCCATACGCTGCGCAAGTTTGGCATTACGGTGAAGTTTGTCGATCCGTCCGATCCGGAAAACTTCGAAAAAGCTATTACTGACAAAACGAAAGCAGTGTTTGCCGAAACGATCGGCAACCCGAAAAACGATGTGCTCGACATCGAAGCGGTCGCCGCCATCGCCCATCGCCACGCCATTCCGCTCATTGTCGACAACACGGTCGCCAGCCCGTACTTGCTGCGGCCGATTGAATTCGGCGCCGATATCGTCGTCCATTCAGCGACGAAGTTTATCGGCGGCCACGGCAATTCGATCGGCGGCGTGATTGTGGACAGCGGCAAGTTTGACTGGAAAGGAAGTGGCAAGTTTCCGGAGTTCACCGAACCTGACCCAAGCTACCACGGGCTGGTGTATGTCGATGCCGTCGGCGAAGCGGCGTACATCACGAAAGCGCGCATTCAGCTGTTGCGCGACTTAGGGGCGGCGCTGTCGCCGTTTAATGCGTTTTTGCTGTTGCAAGGGTTGGAGACGCTTCACTTGCGGATGCAGCGCCATAGCGAAAACGCCCTCGCCGTTGCGAAGTTTTTGGAAGCGGAAGAGGCTGTCGAATCGGTCAGCTATCCAGGGCTTCCAAACCATCCGTCGCATGAGCTGGCGAAAAAGTATTTGCCAAACGGGCAAGGAGCGATCGTCACCTTTGAAATCAAAGGCGGCGTCGAAGCCGGGAAAACATTGATCGACTCGGTCAAGCTGTTCTCGCACTTGGCCAACATCGGCGATTCGAAATCGCTCATCATCCACCCGGCCAGCACAACGCACGAGCAGCTGAGCCCGGACGAACAGCTGTCCGCCGGCGTCACCCCGGGCCTTGTCCGCCTGTCCGTCGGCACCGAAGCGATTGACGACATTTTGGACGACTTGCGCCAAGCCATTCGCCAAAGCCAGACGGTGGGGGTGAAATAGTTAGGAAGGAAGAAGCCACCCGGCGAGCGGGTGGCTTTCAAAGTGCGGGGGTTGTATATGGAAAGCGTTTGACGATTGTTCTTCCTCCGAATATGCGTTCCCTACTCGCATGGCTTGAGGGAGAGATTCATTAGTATTGATGCCAGCCTGTTCCGGCCGTTCCGAGGTGGAAGGGCAGGGGCGCGGTGTTCGCATTTTTGCTGGGACGGCGCCAAAGGGCTGATCACAGCCCTTTGGGTGTCACTTTCTTTTCTATTTTTCGCAGCAACCAGTCGAAGGCAATCGCCAATATGGCGGCTGGGATGGCGCCGGCGAAAATCAAGTTTTTGTCGGCGATGCGCAAGCCGCGGTCGATCAAGTCGCCAAGCCCGCCGGCGCCGATAAACGTCGCCAAAGCGGCGACGCCGATCGTCAGCACCGTCGCGGTGCGCACGCCGGCCATAATGACGGGAAGCGAGAGGGGAAGCTCGACCATCCATAAAATTTGCCGCGATGTCATCCCCATCCCTCGTCCGGCATCAACGAGCGCCGGGTCGACGCCAAGAATGCCGGTGTACGTGTTGCGCAAAATCGGAAGCAAGGCATAAAGCGTCAAGGCGATGATCGCCGGCAGTTTGCCGATGCCGAAAATCGGCAGCATAAACCCAAGCAGCGCCAAGCTCGGAATCGTTTGGATGATGGCGGCGATGCCGATGATTGGCTCGGCGAGTTTGCGATACCGTGTCAACGCGACGCCGAGCGGTACGGCTATGACGATCGCAATGCCCATGGCGATGGCCGATAACAGCACATGTTCTTGAAACGCAATCCAAATGTCATGTTTTCGTTCGATCAACGTTTGCAATAATTCCATTGTATCCCTCCTTGGCGGAAAAAGCGGCAGCGGATGGCTGCCGCTCGGTCACGGGCTGAAACTGAAAGATTGGCAAGGTTTTGGTTCACTGGCAGAACCGATCCTGTTGGCAGACAAGCGGTTCTGCCTTTTCAACATGAGGCGTGTGTATTTAGGCGAACGAGCGGCGAGTTTCTAGCTCGATGGCGGGAAACGGGGCGCCTCGTTTTTTGCCGTCATTCGCCCCCGTTATTGTCGTCACGCGTGCTGCTGGAACGTCCACTCCGCGAGCGCGCGCATCATGCTCGAGCGCGTGATCCCGCCGACGAGTCGGTCGCCATCGAGCACCGGGATGATGCGTACATCCGGGTCTTGGAACAGGGCGGCGACATTCGTGACGTCCGCTTCTTTCGCCAACGTCGTCACATCGTAATCGGCGATGTCGGCGACTAACAAATGCTCTTCTTGATAGCGCTGTTCAATTTGTTTCAGCGTCACGATGCCGAGAAAGGCCTGCTTTTTATCAACCACGACCAGGCTGTCGACTTTTTTCGCTTTCATCAATCGGAACGCTTCCGCCAAACCGCGGCGCGGCGAGATCGTCGCAACGTCCGCCGACATTAAATCTTCCGCCGTCGGCACGGCCGTCTGGCGGGTCCGCAGCCGGTCTTCGCCGATAAACTCACGGACGAACGAGTTCGCCGGCCGCCGGAGCATTTGGTCCGGCGTCGCGAACTGGACGATTTCCCCGTCTTTCATGAGCGCAATCCGATCGGCGATTTTGATCGCTTCATCCATATCGTGGGTGACAAAGACGATCGTTTTGTGAATCTCTTCTTGCAGGCGGACGATGTCATCTTGCAGCTGCTCGCGGCTGATCGGGTCAAGAGCGCTGAACGGCTCATCCATTAAAATAATGTCCGGCTCAGCGGCCAAGGCGCGGACGACGCCAACGCGCTGCTGCTGCCCGCCGCTCAGTTCCGACGGGTAGCGGTGTTTAAACGTCGCCGGATCCAGGCCGACGAGCTCAAGCAATTCGTCAACCCGTTTTTCATAGGTGTGTTTTTCCCATTTTTTCAGCTTCGGCACGAGTGCGATGTTTTCCGCGATCGTCATGTGCGGAAACAAGCCGATTTGCTGGATGACGTAGCCGATGTTGCGCCGCAGATCAACCGGGTCGAGCTGGGAAATGTCTTGCCCGTCGATGTACACTTTGCCTGAAGTCGGCTCGATCAAGCGGTTGATCATCCGCATCGTCGTCGTTTTTCCGCACCCGCTCGGCCCGATCAAGGCGACCAACTCTCCTTTGCGAATGTCGAGATTAATATTCTTTAAGGCGACAAAGCCGTCCTCATACTGTTTCGTGACGTTTTCAAACCGAATCATCCACATTCCTCGCTTTCTAGTCGATCAGTCCCTCCGCTTTTAAGAAATCAATCGCCACCTCACGCGGCCGTTTTCCTTCCAAGTTCACTTCACCATTTAATTCCATCATTTTTTCATCGGTTAAAATATTGGCCAACTTGTTTAGTTTCTCCTCAAGCCCCGGGTTGGCGTCCAACACTTCTTGGCGGATAATCGGCACAGCGTGGTACGGCGGGAAGTACTGTTTGTCATCTTTCAATACGACCAAATCGTATTTTTTAATCCGGGCGTCGGTCGTGTAGGCGGTGATGACGTCAATTTCGCCGTTTTTCGCCGCTTCGTATTGCAAGTCCGGATCGATCGTCACTTTTTTCTTGAATTGGAACCCGTACGTATCGACAAGCCCGTCATAGCCGTCGCTTCGCTCAAAAAACTCGGCGTCTGACCCAAACGTAAGGGAAGACGAATGTTTCACCAAATCGGAGTACGTTTTCACCCCGAGCTTTTCCGCCAAGTCTCTGCGCATGGCCAAGGCGTAGGTGTTGTTAAATCCGAGTGGTTTGAGCCAAGCGATGTTGTATTTTTCGTTATATAATTTCTTCGTTTCGTTGTAAATTTGTTCGGGCGTCTTCGCAGGATCGTACGGCTGTTTTAAAATGTTCAAATACCCCGTCCCGGTGTACTCGACATACATGTCGACATCTCCGTTTTCGATGGCTTGCTGGAGCATAAACGCGCCGCCTAAACTGTCTTTCACGTCAACATCCAAATCGGTATTGGCTTTTACATATTCCGCCAGCAAATGCGTCAAAATGACTTGCTCGGTAAACTTCTTGCCGGTAATGACAATTTTCCCTTTCGCATCACTCGTTCCGCTGCAGGCTGCTAGTCCAAACATAAGCCCGACAGCGAGCAAAGACATGATCCATTTTCGCAACATGATTCCTCCTTTTTTGGTTACGATTATACAAAATGAAGGGGGATAAAAAAGCGGCAACAAGACGCGGAGGGGTGAAAAAGCGTCACAATAAAGAGGATAACGCAATTTGGGTGCAGCTGGCAAATTTGGTATCAGCCGATCTATCCGCCTGTCGCCTGCTCTCGCCGTGAGAGGTGTTCTCTCCTCATCGATGCTTACAAATGCTCGGGAATGCTCTCGAATTCTCCAGAATACTCCGAATTCGAGAGGTTCGGGTTGAATAGGAGGAAAAAACCGGCTGCGGTAAGCGGCCGGATCCATCGAAACGAGTGGGTTCATGATCTGTTGAGGAATCATCTTACGCATGGACGAGGTGGTGAAGAATGCTTTCGGTTTTGAAGACGCGGGCGTTGAGGACGTGCAGTCCCGCTTCATGTTCGGCGAGAGCCGGCAGCACCTTGTCTTCGCGGATCGATGTGACGTGGGTGAGGTCGCCTTTCATTTGGTGGAGGTCGTTAGCCATCGCCTCATAGTTCGCGGTCAGCCCTTCCTGCCCATGACGAAGCGCTTCGGCAACCGCCTTCGTTTCCGCCGTGCGCTTGTAAAGCAAATCGATGCGCTGTTCGGGCGTGGTCGTCCGCTCCTTCAATTGGGCGAATTGCTGCTCAAGAGCGCTCGCCCGTTCATTCAACTGGGCGACTTGTGTCTCAAGAGCGGTCGTTCGTTCATTGAGCTGGGCGACTTGCGTCTCAAGAGCGCTCGTCCGCTCATTGAGTTGGGCGACTTGCGTCTCGAGGGCGCTTGTTCGTTCATTGAGCTGGGCGACTTGTCCCTCTAAAGCGCCGACTCGCCGTTTGAGCGACTCGGCTGCCGTGCGCGTTGCTTTCACCTCATGCAAAATTTTTCGCAACAGCGCCTCCATGTCGATTCACCTCCTTTTGGTCTCTATTTTACAAAAAAAGCGCATGGATGGCGGGAAAAATTCGGAAAATAGCTTTCACTAGCAAAAGAAAGAACCACACCTTACAATAATGAGTAGAAAAAGGAGAGGCGAAGGTGGACGAGGATGGATGCTTCTTGGTTGAAGCCAATTGTCGAAACAAAGTATTTGTCGGCGGAAAATGCGCACCGTTACCGCGCGATTTTGCGGTATTTCTACATTCAGCACGAACGGATGCGGCAATATTTGTTCCCTGAAGAAGTGTATGCGTTTTTGAAACAGCATAACGAATTTGCCGATTATACTGAGGATGATTTGCAGCAAGACCTCGATCAGCTTGTCAAATGGAACAATTTGATCGCCCGTCAAGAGACTTCTCATGTACGGACGATCGAGGAGTTTAAGAAAAAACGCTTTCGCTATCAATGCAGCCCGTACACAGTGGAAATAGAGCGAATGATTCGCACGCTCGAACAGTTGGGCGACTCGTTCGGCGGTTCGCTCGAGAAAACGCGGTTTGACCGTCTGTACGCATCCCTTTCCCGCATGGAAACGATCATTTCTGCCAATTTCCAAGAAAAACCAGATGAAATACACCAAGTGTGGGAGGAGACGTTTGATTATTTCAAAAAAATCATTCACCATTCGGCCGATTATATCGCCTATTTGCATAGCGAAAATTTGGAAGAACGGATGACGGCGGAATCGTTTCTCGTTTACAAGGAACAATTTACCGCCTATTTGCGTGATTTTATCGTCGCTTTACAGAAGACGTCGATGCAAATTGAGCGGCTGTTGGAAGACCTTCCAGACGAAGGGGTGAACCGGTTCATTGAGTACGTAGTCGATTATGAGCGGTCGATTCCACGCTTTGTCGACAGCGCTCCGTCGCGCGCCGAATGCATCGAAGAAAAGCGCGAGACGTGGCGCAGTTTGCGCGAATGGTTTTTAGGTCGGGACGGCCACGAAAGCGAGCTGGCGTTTTTGCAGCATCAGACGAACGAAGCGATTCGTCGCTTGACGCGCATCGTGCAGCGGCTTGGTGAGCGGCATCATCACTTTCGCAGCCGCAAAGGCGATTATTTGCACTTGGCGAGCTGGTTTTCGAAGCTGTCCTCGATCGAAGAGGCGCACTGTTTGTCGGCGGTCGTGTTCGGCTGCTTCCATACGAAACATCTGATCGCAGACAATGAGGCGACAGATGATATGTATCGCGATGTTTGGGAAGAGGCGCCGATGGAATGGGTGACGAAACCGCGCGTGCGCCATTATGGAGAAAAGAAGAAACCGCAGGCGATCGAGGAGAAAAAGCGGGAAAAAGAAGAAGCGCGCCGCCGCTATTTGGAGGAGAAGGCACGCGAGGAAGCCGAACTGAAACAGCTGGTGAAAGACGGAAAAATCGTGCTGGCCGAACTCGGCGAAGTGACCCCGTACGTACGGAAGACGTTGCTCGCCTGGATCGCCAAAGCGATGGGGAAAGAACAGCCAACCGTGAAAACGGAGAACGGCTGGAACATCCGCATTGTTCGTCGGGACGACACGATTTGCCTTCATGCTGAAGACGGAACGCTTGTGATGCCCAACTACGAAATCGAAGTGATGGCGGAAGGAGGAAGTGAAGATGGAGACGGCGTTTGATGACAAAGCAAAAGAAGCGTTGGCGGCGCTATTTGAACAATTTTGGATCGTCCGCGACGCCGACCCGGAACGGTATCAGCTTGTCCGCGAACGCGAACACGTGCTCAAAAGATACGTCGAGGAGAAGTTCGGCTACCGTTTGATCGTGCACCGGCATTTCGCGAAGCTCGAAAAAATTCCGGCTGAGCCGGAGCCGTGGATGGGGATTCCGTCGTTTCAAGAGCCGCTCGACTATGCGCTGTTTTGCTGCTTGATGGCGTATGTTGAAAGCAAGGCGGTTGAGGAAAAATTTTTGCTTTCCGATGTATGCGAGGAAATCCGCGCTATGTATCCGGGCGATGTGCCGGTCGATTGGACGAACTATTCGCAGCGGCGCGCGCTCATTCGTGTGCTGAAAACAGCGGAACAAATCGGACTGATCCGCCGGATGGATGGAGAGATCGAAGCGTTCGCGCAACATGCGGACGAAGAAGCGCTTTATGAAGTGCCGGTGTTGGCGCGCTACTTTATGCGCACATATCCGAAAGACTTGCTGCAATATACGTCGATTGATGAACTGTTGGCGGAAGAATGGAAAGCAGCGCCGCAAGATTACCGGCGCCATCGTCTGTACCGGAAGCTGTTTTTATCACCGGCTGTACACCGAACAGAAGGCGACGAGCAAGATTTTTATTACTTGCGCAACTTCCGGCATCGGCTGCGTGAGGATATTGAGTCCCATACGCCGTTTCGATATGAGCTGTACAAAAACGTCGCCATGTTGACGATTCCGGAACGGCAGGCGCCGTATACGCTCTTTCCCGATCTAAAAGGGACGTCTGACATCATCCTTCATTTTGCCGCCGTCGTCCGCGAGCGGTTGGCGTCCTTTCCGCCGGACGAGTACGGGCGCCTTTGGCTGACGCCGGCGCAGTTTTCTGAATCGCTCGCCGATACGAAGCGTCGCTACGAAGCTGGATGGGGGAAGACGCATCGCGAAGCATCGCTTGCGGAGTTAGCCCGCGAGGTGTTGGCGGAGCTGAAAGCATGGCGAATGGCAGACACGGATCCCGAGACGGGCATGGTCGTCCTCTACCCGCTCCTTGGGCGGCTGTGCGGGCGATACCCGGACGATTTTCAAGCGAAAGAGAGGGAACTATGATGGCGGATCGGTGGATGTTGCATCGCGCGGGATTGATCAATTTCTGGTATTATGATGAACAATATTTTCATTTTGCTGACGGAAAGTTGTTTTTGCGCGGAAGCAATGGAGCGGGCAAATCGGTGACGATGCAAAGCTTGATCCCGGTGCTGCTTGACGGGAAAAAGACGCCCGACCGGCTCGATCCGTTCGGTTCGCGGGCGCGGCGAATGGAAGATTACTTGCTCGGGGAAAAAGATGTCGTCAACCGCGATGAGCGGACCGGCTATTTGTTTCTCGAATATAAGCGGACCGAAACCGATCAATATCTCACGACCGGCATCGGCTTGCGAGCGAAACGGCAAAAAAATCTCGACTTTTGGGGCTTTGTCATTTTGGACAACCGCCGCATCGGCCATGATGTTGACTTGTACAAAAAAGAAAAAACGGGCGAGAAAATTCCTTTGACAAAGCGCGAGCTCGCCGATGCGCTCGGCGCCGGGGGAACGGTGGTCGAGACGCAAAAAGAATATATGGAGCTCGTCAATAAGCATGTGTTTCGCTTCGAATCGCTCGAGGCGTTTCAAGAGTTGATCGAGCTGTTGATTCAATTGCGAAGCCCGAAATTATCGAAAGATTTCAAGCCGACGGTGATTTACGAAATTTTGGAAAGCGCATTGCCGCCGTTAACCGATGAGGAATTGCGCCATTTGTCCGAGACGATTGAAAATATGGACCAAGCAAAGCAGCAGCTGGAGCAGCTCGAGCGCGATGCGCGGGCGCTCAAGCGGCTTTGCGACCATTACCGTCATTACAATGAATATATGATTGCCGAAAAAGCCGTGGAATACGAGAAAGCGGTCCAACGAGCCGAACAGCTCGCCGCTGAGCAGCGAGCAAGGTCAGAAGAGGAGAACAAAGCGCGGCAGCGGCTCGATGAGCTGGATGAGGAGATCACCCGCCTCGGCCGGGAAGAAGACGTGTTGCGTGAACGGGAAGTGGAGCTTGCGGGCCATGAAGTCTTTCAACAAGCCGAAAAGCACGAAGAGTTAAAGGAACAGCAGCGCGACCTAGCGAGGCGGCGGGAGCGGCAAGAGCAGGTAATCGAAGAGAAGGAGCGGCTTGAACGGCAGCGCCGCCATCAAATCGATGAGGCGGAAGCGCGCCTCGATGAGCTGGAACGGAAGGTAGAAGAAACGCTGGCGCAGTTGCGCGCCGACGCGGACGAAGGGGCGTTTGCCGGCCATGAAGTGAATGAAGACGATTTTTTCCGTCATCATCACCAACAGCGCGAGTTTCCGTTTACGGTTTGGAAGCAGGAAGCGGACCGCCATGCGGAACGACTCGAAGCGCTCGCCGACCTTTGGCGGCGTCATGAAGGCCTGCAAGCGCGCTATGAAGAAGCAAGCAAAGAAGCGGGCGAACTGCAGCGGGAAGTTGACGAATGGCGGCATCAATACCGGAAATGGGACGAACTGCTTGACCAAGAAAAAGAGCGGTGGGAACAAGCGGTGCTCGTTTGGCTGGAGCGCGGCGGCGTCACGGTGGACGAAGCGCGCATTCAGACGTTTTTGCGACAGACGGACGGCTTGTATGATCAATATTCCATCGATGACCTCAAGCAGCCGTTCACGGCGGCGTATTATGATGCCGTCGGGAAGAAAAACGATGAAAAATGGCGGCTTGAACACGAAATGCGCTTGCTTGGCGACCAGCTCGCCGAGCGCGACCAGGAGCTTCGCCATTGGCAGATGGAACAAGACCCAGAACCGGAACGCGATCCACAGACGGACGCCATGCGCGCAGAGTTGGAGCAACAAGGAGTTGTTTCCGTTCCGCTGTATGCGGCAGTCGAATTTTTCGACCATGTGCCCGAGCCTGTCCGCGAGCGGATCGAATCGGCGCTCGCCCATGCCGGACTGCTCGACGCGCTGATCATTGACCGCGATATGGCGGTGACGTATGACCGGGTGCTCGTCCCGAACCCGGTGCATATGGCGCATACGTTGGCCGATTATCTCCAGCCAGATGCAGATGTGCCTGTCGCTGCGGAGCGAATTGATGCCGTGCTTCGCAGTATCGTCATTGCCGATGAGGCGCAAGACAGTGGCATGACGCTTAATGAAGCCGGACGCTATGCGCTTGGTCTCGTGCTCGGTCATGCGCCCGCCCGCGAGCGCGCCATGTTCATCGGCCGCGCGGCAAGGCGGCGGTGGCGGATGGAGAAGATCGCTTCATTGGAAGAGGAGATCGCTTCCTTGCGGCAAGCGCTTGACCGCCTGCAGGCGGAACACAAAGCGGTGGAAGCTCATATAGCCGCATTGGCGGAGTGGTTTGCCGCCTTTCCATCGGACCGCGATGTGCGCGCGGCGTTTGAGGAACGGGAGGAAGCGCGCCGCCGCGCGGAAAGCAAAGAGCGCGACTGGCAGCGGCAACAAGAAAAAGTATCCCGTCTCGCTCGCGAGTGGCAGCACCTCAAGCAAACGTTGCGCGAGCAATCGGCAGGGCTTGACGTGGCGTTTTCCGTGGAAGGATGCGATCGAGCCCGCTTGGCGATGAAATCGTATCTCCGCTTTTTGCATGAACTGGAAGTGCATGTTCGAGAAGCGCTCTATGTCGCGGCGATGATCACCCAGCAGCGCGAGCAGCTGCAGGAGCTTCGCGACGACATCGATGAGGCCAAAGGGGAGCGGAATCGCCTGCTCGATGAAGACGAACGTCTGGCGCTCCGCATGGCCGAGATCGAACGAACGCTCCAACAAATGGGGGCGGATGACATTCGCGCGGAAATCGCCCGCGTGCGGGAGCGGCTTAACACCCTGCGCGAGGCAGTTCCGCGTCTAGTCAACGAGCGGGCGCGGACCGAGCAGCGCCTTGCGCGTCTTGCCGAAGAACGGGAACAAGGAGAGAAACGGGAAACGTTCGCTCGCGAGCTGGCCGCCGCATGGGAGCAGGCCTTTGCCCGTGAAGCGGCGCTCAAGTTGGTGGAGCTGGACCGTTCGCGCCCGCTTCGCGAGCAGGCGAGCGAAGCGAAACAGCGGTATGGGGGAACATTGAAAGACAGCCGCTCTTCGCTGCTGGCTCGGCTGAACACAATCTTTTTCCAAGAATCATCCAATTTGACCGAATACCGGGCGACGTTCGAATCGCTGCCGTTCGAGGAGAAAGAATGGAGCACCGCGGCGCCGGACGACGAAATGGCGATGAAAGCAGTTGATTGGCGGGAAAAACAAGAGCGAAACGTCATTTTCCTTGACTACAAAGGGCAGCGTGCCACGCCGTCTGTCGTCTTGGCGGAAGTTGAGCGGGAAATCGCGTTGCAGCACGAGTATATGAAAGAACAAGACCGGGAACTGTACGAGGAAGTCATTTTAAAGTCGGTCGGCCGCATTTTGCGCAGCCGCATCCAACGCGCGGAGCGATGGGTGAACGACATGAACAAGCGGATGAGCGAAATCGATACGTCATCGAGCCTCGTTCTATCCATTCAATGGAAGCCGAAAACGGCGGAGACGGAAGACGAGCTCGATACGAAAGAGCTGGTGGGGTTGCTGCGGATGGATTCACGGCTACTCAAGGAGGAAGATTTGCAGCGGGTGACGAACCATTTCCGCTCGAAAATCGCCCGCGCCCGCGAACTGCTTGAGGAACGCGGCCAAGGCAATACGCTTCATCAAATTATAAAAGAAGTGCTCGACTATCGGAAATGGTTTTCGTTTACCCTCTACTATGAAAAAGAACACGAACCGAAGCGCGAACTGACAAATCAGCGCTTTTATCGGTTCAGCGGCGGGGAAAAAGCGTTGGCGATGTACATTCCGCTGTTTGCGGCGGCGTATTCACGCTATCAAGAAGCAGGCGATGATGCGCCGTACATCATCTCGCTTGATGAAGCGTTCGCCGGCGTCGATGAAAACAACATCCGCATGATGTTCGGCCTTGTTGAACAGCTCGGCTTTAATTACATCATGAACTCGCAGGCGCTTTGGGGTGACTACGACACCGTGCCGGCCCTGTCGATTTGCGAGCTCGTCCGTCCGCGCAATGCACCGTTTGTCACCGTCATCCAGTATTATTGGAACGGGCGCATCAAACAGTTAGTAGCGAATGAGGAAGAATGGGAGTTGATCGAGACATGAACCGGGCCGAAGAGGCCGCTGCCTTTTTCCGTTCCGAGCCGGGCTTTCGCCGCTTGTTTGTCGAAATGAAGCGGAAATACGAGTCGCTCGGCCGTGTTGGCGGCGTCGTCTCCTTGGCATCGTTCAGCGAGAACGAGCGCGAAGTCATCGCCGCCTTTTTCGGCCGAGACGTTTCCCGCGTTTCCCTGCCCGCCTTTGAACAGCAACTCGAACGAACACGGTTTGCCTGCGTTGGTCTCATCGAGCTGCTCGAGCGCTATTTCGGCGAGCCGCTCGTGCCGAAAAAAGAACAGCGCCAGGCAGTCGAAAAGGAGCGGGAGCGGTTTTTTGGGCACCTCGCCCACGAGCACCCTTGGCTTGAAGACATTTGTGGCCAACGGTTCATCCAAGCGGCGTATGAGGCAAACCGCGAAGAGTTGGCGGCGGCGATCCGTCTTGCCGGCGCCGCCCTTCGCCGCTTGCCGCTTGGCTCGTATGAGCGGCTCCCATTGTTTGCCCAGCGCATCGCCGGCGATCCACACGCCTTTGACCTGTCAACGCTCCCCGGCAAGGTGTTGCTGTCGGCCTTGCAAGCGACCGTGCCAGGTGAGTGGGATGTGACCTCTGTAGAGAGCGTCAATGAATTGCTGCAGTCCGTTGGCCTGCTCCGCGAGGATATTTTGAACTTTGCCACCTGCGCCAACTTGTTGGCCGAAACGAAGAAAGGCCCTCACCCAGTCTTCACTGCTGCCGTCGAAGCCAACAGCGCATTGAATGCACCGCTAAGGGACGTGTTGTCGCTCATTCGCGCCTATCCAGCCAACGGCGGCATCGTATACGTCGTCGAAAACGCGGGCGTTTTCTCGACCTTGCTTGACACCCGCGCCCCGCTTGTCTGCACGAACGGGCAAATGAATTTAGCGACGATGCGGCTCCTTGATTTGCTCGCAGCTTCAGGCGCCAAGTTGCATTACTCCGGTGACTTTGACCCGGAAGGTTTGAAAATGGCCGACCGTTTTCTCGAGCGATACAGCTCGGCGGCTGTTCTCTGGCGCTACAGCGTCGATGACTACTTCGCCGCCACCCCATCGGTTCACTTGCCTGCGGAGCGGCTCGCCAAACTCGCCTCCGTAGCGTCAGCGCCGCTGCAGCCAGTGAAAGAAGCGATGGCGAAAACGGAAAAAGCGGGATACCAAGAGGCGATCATCGGCCGACTGCTTCGAGACATAAAAAGTTAGCACTCGCCCTTGTTCATGCAAGTGTTGGGATTCCAATGTTTGTATTCGTCTTGCCTGCGATGGATGGGCAGGCGGCGCCCCGGTTTTATTCACCGCATGACGAGCGCTTGCCCTCGCTTAGGCAAACAGCAATCGGCAAACAAGGCACGCCAAACGCTAGGAAGCAGTCTTCGTTTGTCGTCGACCTCCAATGACGCAAAAACCCCAGGGGGTCGACGACATTGGTTTTGATCGCCTGATCCCTACAGCCATCAAGGGTAGACTTGATTGACAGAATCTTCGAAACGTGTTATGCTGAAGTTGCCGTTGCAGGAGAAAGCTTGTTATGGCAGCGCTTTTTGGGTTTTTATCGTACCTATGAGGGATTGAAACAGACAGTATCGGTATGCGTATCTTGAAATCCCGAAGAAGTTTTTATCGTACCTATGAGGGATTGAAACCATCCATACGCTCGATAGCACGCCACAAAGTAGCGTCAGGTTTTTATCGTACCTATGAGGGATTGAAACACGATACCCACTGATTCAATCGCAACCAACGAAAAAGGTTTTTATCGTACCTATGAGGGATTGAAACTCCGAGCGGCGTATTCAAACGCTGAGTGGTACGGACGTTTTTATCGTACCTATGAGGGATTGAAACAATCATCCCCCTTTCGTTTTATCACGTTATCGTGATGTTTTTATCGTACCTATGAGGGATTGAAACCATCATCGACTGTCACGTCGAAGATTTTTCCATTTTGTTTTTATCGTACCTATGAGGGATTGAAACAATAAAAATCAAATCTTGCGGAATGTGCAAAACCTGTTTTTATCGTACCTATGAGGGATTGAAACTGATTCACATTGTCGACGGAAGAACAGATCGCATGTTTTTATCGTACCTATGAGGGATTGAAACCAGTACCACACATTAAATTTTACATTTTTCATTATGTGTTTTTATCGTACCTATGAGGGATTGAAACTCGTTTAGATAATAGGTGACATGTGTAGAATATTCTTGTTTTTATCGTACCTATGAGGGATTGAAACCCGATCAAGATATAGCTAATGTGCGTGGTGGTCACTTAGTTTTTATCGTACCTATGAGGGATTGAAACATCGCATGCGTCACTCGTTCCAATTTCTCCAGTCTTCGGTTTTTATCGTACCTATGAGGGATTGAAACTCAAATTTGGTGTATTTATCAGAGACAATCCCGCGAATGTTTTTATCGTACCTATGAGGGATTGAAACTACGGCGGCGAATTGTCCTTCCGCGTTAAGTTGGAGAACGTTTTTATCGTACCTATGAGGGATTGAAATCTGCGCGTACATAAGAAGCATTTCTGCGGTGGTTTTTGGGTTTTTATCGTACCTATGAGGGATTGAAACAGATCATCCAACACATCCGCCTCCGAGTCCAAAATGGTTTTTATCGTACCTATGAGAGACCGGAACGTCAGCGCACTATTTTTGCGGAAAGATCCTTATCCCTCCACTTTCTATCTGTTTTTCTTTCCCTATCTTCCTCGAAAAATTTTGACCCACAATCGCTAGTTCAGCCCATTTTTTATGCGAAGTTTTCCAGAAGGCTGGTGAAAAACAGCAGTTTCCCTTGATCAATGGGTGAACGTGTGCAAAGAAGGAACGATGCTACAGTTTTTTCTATTATTTGAGAAACGTTATTGAGAAGCGGCCTACTCCCTTAAATCACCAGCCTTCCAAAATGTCTTTCCGCAGTAGAGGATTCACCGATTTGTTATGAATTAAGAAAATAATAAAATCACTTGCTTGAATTTTGGAAAATAGTTTAAAATTGGTATAGAAATAGATATATTTTCCTGGTTTGTTCATGCTAGATGGAGATTTGAAGAATAGGAGAGAGATTGGCTTGTATCAGCACATTGTATTGACATGCGGCGTTTCGTTATTGACGGGGGCTAGGAATGTCTTTTCGGTGAATCGAGACGAGACGCTAGGGGAGATTCGTTCTTGGATTCATGACCGGGACGTGGATGAACAAAAACAAAGCAAGATAGATCGTTGGTTGCGCCATGCCCGGCAGTTTGCTCATGAGGCCGCTCAGCAGCCTAACCGTGTTTGTGCAGAGTATTCGATGATTTACGAGCTTCATCGACAAGGAAAACTAGGAGAGAGACCGACGATCGTTCTCATTGTTACGGACACGGTTGGAGGGCGGGTCGTTGAGGCGATGCTTGTCCATTTGCTTGAACGGGATTTTAAAGCGAATGTCCGTGTTGTGTATGTAGAAGTAGATGTGAACCATCGGAGGCGATTGCAAGAAACGCTGGGAGAGTATATGTCGAAGGTTGCGAATGCCCTGATGCACGGCGAGCCATCGACGACTTGTTTTGCGCCGATCGGCGGGTATAAAGTGATGACTTCGCTTGGCTATATTGTTGGGGCATTCTTAAACTATCCAACTGCTTATATGCACGAGGATGGACAAGTTTTGCATGAAATTCCACCCGTACCGATTCACATCGACGAACAATTTGTGCGCCGTTATTTTGAGTTGCTTCGCAAGTGCCAAATGGATTTGGTGGCGATGAACGAGCTTTCCTATCAAGAAAAGCAATGCATTGAACAATACCCTTCCTTATTTTATCGGGATGCAGAGTTCGTTTGTTTGAGCGCGTTTGGCCAGTTTTTGCTCGAGCATGAAAAGTATAAGCATCTTTTTGAAACGTCTTATTTTGTATCGCGGCAAGTGGCCGATATGCTTCGGCATAATCGTCATCAGTCGCTATTTGTGTACCAACAGATGCAAGAACTAGTCAAAAAATTAAAATATCGTGAAGGCGACGCTTCGGTTTTGTACCATGAAAAATCGTTTGAAACGATTGATCCGCGCAAAGCCAAATATCACTTATACAAAGGGGCAAGCAACGGCCAAACGGCGTTTCGGCTCGCCTATCGGTATGTCGAAGAGGAAGACCGCCTGTACGCCAATTACTTATGGCTCGATCATGACCGGTATGAGCGGGAGGCGGTGAGAGGAAAAGGGATTTATGAAGACGATTCATCATTTTCGGATGTGACGGCGCAACTGGTAGGGACGGGGGGATCATGACGATGGGAAGACATGTGTTGTTGTCATTTTTAGGGTTAAGTGACTATGAATATTGTTTTTATACGTATGAGGGAAAAACTTCCTCGTATACCCGTTTTGTTCAGACGGCGGTGTACGAGCTGTTGCACGGCGAGCAACCGATGGATGTCATTGTGTTTGCGACAAAAGAAGCGCGGGAGCGAAATGGAGAGGACCGCTTGAGAGGGGAAGAGCAGCTGGAAGGACTAATGACCGCTTTCCGCCGCATCGCCCCTGAAGCGAATGTGAAGATGGTTGACATTGACAACGGTCAGGATGAACGGACCAATTGGCGGCTGTTTGATCGCGTTATGTCAGAAATTGGGGAAGGGGATACGATCTATTTCGATATTACCCATAGTTTTCGTTCCATTCCGTTTGTAGCACTCATTGTGTTGAATTATGCCCGCTTGGTGAAAAAGGCCGAGATCGGGGCAATTGTGTATGGCTGGTTTGAGGTGCTGGGGCGCCCGATGGATGTTAAGCAACTGCCGCCAGAAGAGCGATTGGCGCCGATTGTCAATTTGACGAGCATGGCCAGCTTGCTTGATTGGACGAATGGCGTCGACCAGTTTTTGCGTACGGGGGATGCGGCGTTGATTCGGGCGCTGACGGAAAAGGAAAACCGTCACGTCTTCTGTGATCCAACGGCAAGCCGAGAGCTGCGCAACGAGGTGGCGGCGTTAAACAAGTTAGCGAAACAATTGGATCAGACAGAAAAAGCGATCCGCACGTGCCGGAGTTTGGACATTGATGAGGAAGTGCGGAAATTTCGCGAACAACTGGCGCGTGTCCGTTCAGCGCCGACCGAAGCGGTCAAACCGCTTGTTCCGCTGCTTGACGAAATGGAAAAGAAGTATGCCATTTTTAGTGATGATCCGATCATCAACAGTTGGCAAGCGGTTCGGTGGTGTTTGAATCATGGACTCATCCAATCAGCGCTAACGATGCTTGAGGAAAACACAGTGACGGCGATTTGCCGGGCGTTTTCGCTCGATGAACGCAAGGAAGAGGTGCGGAATGACATCCATTCGACCATTCAAATCGTGCTGCGTCGGATTCCGAGGGACGAATGGCGGGTTCATTCGTTCGAGTTGGTGGAGCGGATGGCGAATGCGCTTGACTCTTATCGGGAGGAATTGAAGCCGTTTGGCCAAATCAAAGAGCTGCGCAACGATATCAACCATGCGGGCACACGTCCCAATCCGCTGCCAGCAGAAAAGTTTATGCCGAAGGCGGTTGCGCTGTTTGAACAATTTTCTTCATTTTTTGAGCGGATGTCGATGTTGGCAAAGTCGATGTCAAAGTAAAGGGGAGCAGATGATGGAACGTTATGAATCGGCTACGGCGACCGCTGTTGTCGAATCGCCGTATCAGCTTGTATTGTTGACGCCAGCGGCCATTCATGGAGCTGAGCCGCGGGCCCAAGCCGAGTTTCGCCTCCCGTCGCTGCGGGGGGTGTGGCGCTATTTTTGGCGTACGCTCCAGGATCAGCCGAATGTCAATGACCTGCTTCGGGAAGAGGAAATCATGTTTGGTGGAACGAGGGTGATGAAGCAGCAGTCTCCTGTTCATCTATCGATGTCAGAGACGGTGCAGGGAGCGAAAAAAGAAAACATTTTGCCGCACAAGTCGTCTTCCTTCACTGTGCCCGCCCTTTCAGCCGGAAAAGAAGTGACAGTGACGGTTTCGGTGCGGAAACGGCATGAATCAAAGTTGGAGATGTATGAATGGTATTTCCAGTATATGCTTCATCTCGCCGGGATCGGACAACGATCGCGCCGCGGATTTGGGGCGGTGCAGTGGACAGGACACGAGTGGAACACTGTTGAAGAATACGCCAATAGTTTACATACCGTGTTGAGCCATCTCGGGGTGGCATCGGCGTTTTCCTTCGCAAGTCGCGGCTGCATCGTAGCGCGAACCGCAGCTGTGAAGACGCCCCACCCGATATTATTCGCTGTCTGGGTCGGGGAAGGAAAAGATAGCGCGAGCGAAGTGCTGAAGGGGTTTGGAAAAGCGTCCCATGAGGCCAATCGGTACGGAACGCTCGGCTTTGTGCACGGAAGGGATAAGCTCGCTTCGCCATTATGGTGCACAGTAAGGAAAATCGGCGGACGGTATTATCCGATCATCTCAGAAGTGAGGACGAATGAACAGCGGTACAATGAGCCGCGTTACGAACAAGACCGGAAGCGGTTTTTGGAAATCGTTGGGGTGAGGGTATGACGAATCGATATATTGTTCTTTTTACGGTGGGACCTGTACAGTCGTTTATTGCATCGGCCCGCAAAACAGAAGATTTTTGGAGCGGAAGCTATATTTTGTCGCATCTGGTAAGAGAGGCGATGAAACGCTTTTACCAATATGGTGCCGGCTGTGAGATGATTTATCCGCTAGTTGGAAAAGAGGAACTGCGCACGCTCTCGCTTCGTGAACTTCGTGTTGCTTCGCTCCCCAACCGCCTAACAGCGGTTATGGAAGGTACAGAAACTGACGTTTGCGGTTGGTTGCGGGAAACCGAACAAGACGTCCGCAATGTGTTTCTCGATTTCTGTTTTCAAGCGGTCTCACGCATGTTCCCGCATCTGTCAGACGATGAGCGGCAACAGCTTGAAACGATGGTGGAGCAGCAAGTGCAATCGTTTTTGGAAGTTTATTGGGTGGCGGAACCGTATGAGCCATCCGCATCATTCCGAACTGTGCGTGAACGGGCTGAACGCCGATTAGGCGCGTTGAAAAATGAGAAACATTACGCCTCTGTTCCCCAGCAAGGGCTTGTTTGTTCTGTCTGCAAGGAACGGGAGGCGCTGCGTCTAGAAGAAATCGACGATTTTGATCGTTACGGCGAAATCAAGAGGAAAACGGCAAATTTGTGGAAGAGAAGGGCTGGAAAGTTTCAAGGAAGAGATGGAGACGGTGAAGATGAACGGCGCGTTGGCCGCGTGAAAGACAATGAGTTTTTATGCGGCATTTGTTTAGGGAAGCGTGTTGCCCGTGATTACTTCACGGACTTGTTCGGAGCGTCATTTCGGCCGTTCCCATCTGTGCTGGACATCGGTTCGGGCGATTACTACGCGGTGCTTATGATGGATGGCGATAACATGGGCAGATGGTTTTCCGGAGAACAGAAAGAAGAATACAGCCGGACGAGTCAAAAGCTCGCTCGCTTTTCCAAAGAAGTCGTTCCTCGCATTGTCGAACAACAATGTCATGGTGAGCTTGTCTATGCAGGCGGTGATGATGTGCTCGCCTTTTTGCCGGTCGATGAGGCGTTAAAGGCCGCTGAGCTGCTTCGCTTGGCATTCAGTGATGAACAGCAAGGGTTAGGGGAAGGGGCGACGGCTTCGTTCGGATTGGTGATTGCCCATAAAAAAGCGCCGCTGCAGCATGTGCTAAATGAGGCAAGAGCACTCGAACAAAAAGCGAAACAGTACCGTAACGAACAGACGAATCAGCAAAAAGACGCCTTGGCACTGGCGGTGCATACTCGGTCGGGTGAGATTGCCGAAGCCATACTTCCGTGGATGATCAAAGGAAAAATGGCATCAAGCCGGTTAGAACAATTCGTTGCCTTGTTAAAGACTTCAATCTCACCGAACTTTATTTTCCACTTTACCCAAGCGTTTGCGCCGTTGTTGCACGAAAAGGACTGCCCGAAATGGGAAAACCGTGACATGCTGGCCGTTGAGCTTCGCCGTCTGCTCAAGCGATCAGTGAAAGAAGGGAATCAATGGAAGGAACGTGATTTGCGCAGCCATACGGATGCGCTCATGGCGCTGTATGATGCCGTGCCACGCGGCTATGATTTTTTGCATTTGTTAAAGATGTTGACCTTTTTTAGACGGAGCGAGGGGAGCGACGTATGACCAAGCTGACATTGAGGCCGACCGATACGTTTTTTTTCAAAAATCATCATGCCACACAAGCAGGGGAAACGACCGTCATGGAGCCCATGTTTCCGCCGCGGCCGAACACGATTTACGGGGCGTTGCGGGCGGCGTATATTTACACACACAGTTCGTTTGAGGACTTTGCCAGAGGCGCAGACGAACATGTGAAGCAATGGATGGGCACGCCGAACGAACATGGGGCGTTTCGCCTTCATTATTGTGGGCTTGCGGATGGGGATCAGCTGTTTTTGCCTCTCCCACTTGACTATCAAGTCGTTGAGGAAGGGGAGTCGCTCACAGCGTATCCGTTGGAGCTAGTCAAGGATCGAAAACCCGCTTCATCGTCCCCAGGATGGCGGCTTGCCTCATCACGGAGGGAGAAAACAAAAAGTTCGCAACATCGCTACGTTTCTGTCGATGAATGGAAACGCGCGTTACTCGCTAGTCAGCCGATCACCTCGCTTCGATCCTTATCGTCATTTATCGTGCGCGAAGCGAAAGTGGGCATTCAATTGGATGACAGCAAACGAACCGCCCGCGAGAAATTTTTGTACCGGGTGGAGAAAAGCCGCTTTTTAGGCGATGCCTCGCTGGTTGCTTACATCAGTGATGAGCCGGACTTTTCTGCCGTGAAATGGGCGCGGATTGGCGGTGAGAACCGCCCTTGGTCGATTCGGCAAACGCCGGAGCAGTTTCGTTTATGGAGCGTGGACGAAAGGAAGACCCTTGAACAGACGATTCAACGGACAAAACTAGCGAAAGTCGTGTTTTTGTCCCCTGCCATTTTTTCAAACGGTTCCCGCCCTGCCACCTTTGACGGCGTGCATTGGAGATGGCCGAATGGCGCAACCGTTGAATGGCTTGCTTCTGCCATTGGCCGTCCAGAGCTGTACGGTGGGTGGGATATCGTCCATCATCGCCCAAAACCACGGAAATGGATGGTTCCGGCCGGTTCTGTCGTTTACGTGAAGGTGGAGCGTGATGAGGAACTGCCGCTTATTTTCTCGGTCCTTGACGGCATTCATCTGACCGATGAAGGAGCCGAAGAAGGTTTTGGCTTTGCGATTGTAACCAGTGCCAGTGAAAGTGAGGAGGAGTTGTAATGTATTCCATTGTTCGTCCGTTTGTTTTGCATGCGGTTACGTCTGTCCACGCGGGAAGTGGAAGTGAAATTGGGCTTGTCGACTTGCCGATCCAGCGTGAGAAACATACTGGTTTCCCGAAGATTGAGAGTTCCTCTCTCAAAGGAGCAGTGCGGTATCATATGGTACAAGCGTTGCCGGAAGAAAAGAAGGAGCTCGACCTTATTTTTGGAGCTGACCGAGGGGAGGAAAGTGTCACGCAGGCGAGCGCTATTGCATTGAGCGACGCTCGTGTGCTATTGTTCCCTGTCAAATCGCTTCGCGGCGTGTTTGCTTGGATTACATGCCCTCACGTACTTGAACGCTGGAATCAGGAAATGAGCATTCACCAAGAAACAATCAGCAAAGAGAACGCTTTTCAACCGCTTCCAGTTCCAGCGCCAAATACGGTGAGCAGTGACCGGTTGATGGCCGTAAATGGACGCATCGTCCTTGAAGAATATACGTTCGACGTCACGATTTCACGAGAGGCCCAACAGCTTGCCGAACAGTTAGCGACTCTCATTGGCGAATACAGCCGCCTCCGTCTTCCAGAACGTCTTGTCGTGCTGTCTGACGATGATTTTGTCGATTTTGTCAAACTATCGACGGAAGTCAATGCACGTATTCGCATTTCCCACGAGACGGGAACGGTGGACAATGGGGCGCTTTGGTACGAAGAAAATGTGCCGCCGGAGACGTTCTTTTACAGCTTCCTTTATATTGGCCATGCGCGCGGCAACGGAATCAATGGACTGACCACCGCGAACGACATTGAACAGTATTTAGTGAAAAGCGGGAAATTTCCGTCTGTCTTTCAATTGGGCGGAAACAGTACGCTAGGACGTGGAATGATGAGAACCATTTGGCTGTAAATGGAGGAGACAAAGATGAAAAAAACGGTGCAACGGGTTGGGATTGAGAATGGACGCGCCGCTTTCGCGTTCCAAGAGGTCAAACGGGCGAAAGAACAGTTAAGGGAGAATTTTGAAACGTATCGTTCGTACGTGAAAAAAATGCCGTCTCTCATTCAAGTGAACGGCCTTGGGCAAACATTGGCGTTTTATTTCCAAAAAAAGAAACAAAACGAGTATAAAGTGATTTATCATACGCTCGCAAAATGGATGAAAGAGCAGTTTCCTGACCAGTTCCCAAGCGGGAATGAAGAGTTGGTGGAAGTCATCGTCCATTTATCGAGTGCAGAATATCGGCTATGGACGATGGAGGCGGTCGCGTTGCTTGATTGGATGCGCAAGTTTGCCGACGGGATGGCGAAGGACGATGGCGGGACGGCGGAGTAAGGAGGAATGAGCATGCTTTTTCATCCAAAAGACACGCGGGACGTCATGCAGGCCGCCAGCAAGTCCATGGCCCATTTGGCGTACCATCTCTATTACTTTTTAGAACATGAGTGGAACGATAAAAAAAGAGTGTGGGAGTTATCCAAACGACTAAAGCCTGTTCCGATCCTTCCAGAACTCAAAGCAGTGGGAGAACAGTTGCGGGCGCAGCGTGAACACGCCATGGCTGCATGGGCGCAAACCGGGCATGTCAAAAAGCTCAAAGCACGCCTTGCCGGTCGAATCATCCATGGCCTTGGTGCTGGCCATGTCCGCGAGACCTCATTGACGATCCATCCCGTATACGGACTGCCGTACATTCCCGCCTCGAGCGTAAAAGGACTTGTCCGCCACTGGTGGATCGAAGCATACGGTCAAGGGGAAGAAAAAAGCCTTTCCGAACAGAAGATCGGAAGGGACGTGTTTGGAACGCAAGAAAAGAAAGGCATGGTTCAATTTCACGATATTTTTCTCATCGATGGGCTGCAACTCGTCCGTGATGCCCTTGCTGTGCATATGAAAGAGTATTACGAAGGGAAAAAGGCAGCGACCGATGACCAAAAGCCCGTCCCTGTTTCGTTTTGGACGGTCACGGCCGCTGAGGTGGAGATCTACTTGACAGCAAACCGCTCGGCACAAAGCGATGAAGAGGCGAAGCGTCTGCTGGAGGAAGCCGCGGCATGGACGAAGGCGGCGCTGACAGAATGGGGAATTGGATCGAAAACATCATCGGGCTATGGCCGATTCATCGATGTGGAGGATGTGACGGAAACGGAATTTCTTCCCGTTGTCCGAAAAGAAACGATGCGGCTTGAACAGCGGAAAAAAGAGCAGGCATTGCTGGAACAGCGGAAGCGCGAGGAAGAAGAGCAAGCAAAACTTGCCCTGCTTTCCCCAGAAGAACGGCTTGTCGCTGAAATCGAGCAGCTCACCGACAGCCAAGCCGATCAGCAGCGCAGCAAAGACATCCTATATAGTCAAGTCATCCAACAACAAAACAAACAGGCCGCTCAAGCGCTGCTTGCGTATTGGCAACGGATCGGCCAATGGGGAAAAAGCGCCAGCAAAAAGCAAAAAGAAAAAATCAACGTCATTCAACAGCTGCTTAACGGCTCATAACCAAACCGCCTTTCGTTTGTCGTCGACCTCCAATCACGCAAAAACCCCAGGGGGTCGACGACATTGGTTTTGATCGCCTGATCCCTACAGCCATCAAGGATAGACTTGATTGACAGAATCTTCGAAACGTGTTATTCTGATGATGACGTTGAAGGGAAAAGGTTGATATGACAACACTTTTTGGGGTTTTTATCGTACCTATGAGGGATTGAAACTTGGCCCTCGCTCTGTTTCGATAAATCCCTCCGCCGTGTTTTTATCGTACCTATGAGGGATTGAAACATTCCTCATCAGAAAGAGATTCTAATTCAGCCAACACGTTTTTATCGTACCTATGAGGGATTGAAACAATCAGAAGTTGCATGTCACTGTCCGATTTCGGGCTCGTTTTTATCGTACCTATGAGGGATTGAAACATGTCATAAAGAATCACAATCATACCTCCTGTAAATTTGTTTTTATCGTACCTATGAGGGATTGAAACAGCCAAGTCAACGCCGTTTACTTTATACAATGTATAGTTTTTATCGTACCTATGAGGGATTGAAACCTGACATCTTAACTGAAACAAAAGTAGACATCGAGGGTTTTTATCGTACCTATGAGGGATTGAAACACGGGCGGATCGCATGCGACGTCCGGTCGAGCTGCTTGTCCAAGTTTTTATCGTACCTATGAGGGATTGAAACGCCGCACAAATCGCAAATCTCTCGCGTGAACGCGCCGTTTTTATCGTACCTATGAGGGATTGAAACACACCAACAATCTGTCCGTCAGCATTTCGGACTACAGTTTTTATCGTACCTATGAGGGATTGAAACATGTTCCGCAATACACCCGCTTTGCGCGTAGCTTTGTTTTTATCGTACCTATGAGGGATTGAAACTCCGTTTCGTCCGCCTGCGTAATGACGTGCATAACAACGTTTTTATCGTACCTATGAGGGATTGAAACAATGCACGATCTAAATGCTTATCAACGATTTCAATGGTTTTTATCGTACCTATGAGGGATTGAAACTTCGGCAGATGATCAAAGAAGGCCTGGAATCCGGGATTAGATTCGGCACAGCGAACCGGGAAATCTGCTTGTGTCTACTAGTTGCAATGAATGAACTGGGGGTGAAGAAACCATGATCACGATCTATGACTTGATCGGCTACATTCAAAACATGGACAACATGGACAAATTGGATGAAATCATCAGTCGATGGTACTTTCAAACGTCTGTCTGGACATCACAGGTGAAAGAAGAAGTCAAAAAAGCGGTGGTCGAAATCCTACAACTAGGCGAACCTAAAGTGTACCAGTTTTTTGTGGATATGTACGGTCTTAAAATGTGAAGTTTTTATCGTACCTATAAAGGGATTGAAACGTCATCCCGGTCGTGACAATTGGAGTTCCTTCTGCCGTTTTTATCGTACCTATGACGAATTTCTCACTGTGAGCAGGATGCCGCCTTGGGGACGGCGAATAGAAAAAGAGAGACCATCAAGGTGAGGTGATTGAATGGCGATTGACCATGATCGGCTGTTCAAAGAGCTGATCCGCACGTTTTTCGAAGAGTTTCTGCTCCTCTTTTTCCCCGACATGCACGAGCATATCGATTTCCACCATCTGTCCTTTTTATCCGAAGAGCTGTTTACTGATGTGACGGCTGGCGAAAAGTCCCGCGTTGATTTGCTGGTCGAGACGAAGTTGAAAGGCGAAGACGGGCTGATCATCGTGCACGTGGAAACGCAAGGGTATGTCCAGCCGACGTTTGCCGAGCGCATGTTCCTCTATTTCAGCCGCTTGTATGAAACCTACCGGACCCGCATCGTCCCGATCGCCGTCTTCCACTATGATTCTCTCCGCGAGGAACCGTCTGTGTTTTCGATGGAATTTCCGTTTGGGGAAGTGCTGCAGTTTCGCTTTTTTCCGGTGGCGTTGCGGAAGAAGCAGTGGCGGGAGTACATCCGGCACGACAACCCGGTCGCGGCTGCGCTGCTCAGTCAAATGGGGTATACTGAAAGAGAGAAGGTGGAGCTGAAAAAAGAGTTTTTGCGCATGCTGGTGCGGTTGGAGCTCGATGAGGCAAGGCAGCGGCTGCTGCTTGGGTTTTTTGAGACGTACGTGAAGCTGACGGAGGAAGAGGAACAACAGCTGCAAAGCGAGGTGAAGGCGATGGAAACGAAAGAACGAGAGAAAGTGTTGGAGCTGATCATCTCCTACGAGCAAAAAGGGAAGAAAGAGGGGCTGGAAGAAGGGGTAAAACGCGGCCTTGAGCAAGGGATGAAGCAAGGAATGAAGCGGCTCATTGAGACGATGGCGCAAAAAGGGATGACGGCCGCCGAGATTGCCCGGTTGGTTGATCTTTCTGAAGAAGAGGTTCGAAGCTTGCTGAGCGAGTAAGAGGGAAAGGGGGGTCGATCTCATCCTGGTGTTTCCTGTTGAATGAGTAAGAGGGAAAGAAGAAGGCGGTTATCCACCGCCTTTTTTTCATGAAGTTTGACTTCAGCCGCTTGTTCCGTGAGAATCGTACCACGTGATTTTTATAGGGGAGGGAAAAAGGTTGTCCATGGCCTTTTTTCCTTAATCGATGTTTTGCGTGAAACAGATTTTTTCAGGAGTTATGTGGGCCCCTCTTGGAGTTGGGCAAGCGTTACGGAGTTTTGATGCATAACGATTATGTGGGCTATGTGCCAATTTTTTCGTCTGTGGTTTGAACGATGATTTATAATCACTAAATATTATAAATTTTTATACCATATTTCCTGAAATATGGTATAATGGAATTAGTTCTCATGATGCGGAGGGGTGATAGATTGATCGAAGCGATCGCCCAAATTGGGAAGATAGTGCTTGAAAAGCAAGGAGAGGGGTCAGTGGTGGATCAGTTGGTGGAGAACCCCGGCTATCCTGCTTGTGTGCTTGTTGCAGTGCGTGCGGACGAAGAAGGGAATGTTGTCTGGGAAGGTTGCGAGATTGAGGGATGTGGAAGTGATTACAAAAAATATTTGTTTCGTTCCGGTTCGTCTCGCGGAGCCAACTATTCGCCGACGGCGAAAATTACAACGATTGAAAATACATATGAACAAAAAGTCATTGGCTGGTTTCGAACGGTTACCCGCAAAATGGATCATCCCGTTCTTCGGGCGATTGAGCAATTGCTTGTGCAAAAAAAGGAAGCGATCTTGCAGGAGTTGAGGGAAAAACTCTCTCTCTCAACCGATCGTTCCCTTATTTCTCTAAAAATTAACGGCTCCTATTTATATGACTGTGAGCCGTTTCGCGATGCTTTCTTGCATCTAGTTCACGAGAAAGATATGGAGTTGTCGGCTCGGGATCAAGTATGCGCTATTTGTGGGGAGCGCAAAGATACGGTCATCGGAAAATTATCCGTGTTTCGGTTTTATACGTTGGACAAGCCCGGATTTATTACAGGAGGGTTTGACGAGGCCAAAGCGTGGCGAAATTACCCCGTCTGTTTATCTTGCAAAGCTCATATTGAAGAAGGAAGAAAGTTTGTGGAGTCCCATTTGCACTATCGCTTTTACGGTTTTTCTTATTTCGTCATTCCGACATTGCTCATTCCGGCTGGCAAGGATGTATTGGATGAATTGCTTCAATATTTGACAGACGGAAAGAAAGACATTCGCGTTCATCAAGAGCAGGCAGATTCCTTTATGACGACGGAGGAAGACTTGCTTGGGCTCATGCAAGACTATGATAATTCCCTGTCGCTTCAGCTGTTGTTCTTGCAGAAGATTCAAAGTGCCGAGCGGATTTTGTTATTGATTGAAGATGTGTTGCCGTCGCGAATTAGTGAATTGTTTCAAGCGAAGAAAGCGACGGAGTCTCTTCTGTATAGAGAAGGGGACCATCCTTTTCACTTTGGCTTTCTTCGCACCTTTTTTCGGCCGGGTGTCTATGATAAGTACTTTTTGCAAGTGGTGGAGTATGTATTCCAAAAGAAGCCCCTTTCGATCTCGTTTTTCGCTCCCTTTTTTATGGAGCAGCTTCGGGCTGATTTTTATGATTATGAGGCTGGCGATTGGTCGTTTGTCAACAAAACACGTCAAGCGCTTGCGGTTGTGCTTTTTTTAGAGCAGGCGGGCGTGCTGGTCAGGAAAGGAGAGAAGGCGGTGCAAGGGAAATTTGCGCAGTTGTTTGATGCGTACGGGGGACAGCTGGAGTCTCCGGAAAAACAAGCTGTTTTCCTGTTGGGGGCATTGACGCAAATGTTGCTTGACATCCAGCAACAAAAACGGGGAAGCAAGCCATTTGTGAAGCAATTAATGGGGTTGAAGATGGACCAGAAGGCGATCAAAGGGCTGCTTCCGAAGGTCATCGGAAAACTCGAAGAATACGAGTCTTACTATGCGAGCCATCGACAGTTGGCGGAAGAAATTTCCCATTTATTCCTATCCTCTTCCCCAAGATGGAAATTATCTGTCGATGAATTGAATTTTTATTTCGCCTGCGGGATGAACTTATCGTGGAAGGTCAAAGAAATCGTAGCGAACAAGGAGGAGAAATAATATGGTCAAGCACCGTTCCGAGCTGCTCTTTTTGTATGATGTGCAATGGGCAAACCCGAATGGCGATCCGGTTGACGGGAACAAGCCGCGCATCGATGAGGAAACGGGGAAGAATATTGTCACCGATGTTCGGCTGAAACGGACGATTCGGGATTATTTATATGACTATCGTCAACAAGAAATTTTTGTCCGCGAAATTGCGCAAGACGATGAGTATATTCAAGATGCGAAGGCCCGGGCGGAAGACTTTTTAGTGAAAGACGGCGAGAAACTAGATAAATCGAAACTGACCTTACGCGAAATGAAAAAAATCATCAACGATGAAGTGCTGCGTCAATGCATTGATGTGCGGTTGTTTGGCGTGACATTGCCGATCGAAAAAAATCAAAAGGAAAAAAGCTCAATTACCCATACAGGGCCGGTCCAATTTAAAATGGGGCAATCGCTGCATCGGGTGAAGATGGAGTATATCAAAGGAACCGGAGCGTTTGCCTCAGGTGGGCAAATGACACAAAAGACGTTCCGTGAGGAATATGTGTTGCCTTATTCCCTCATTGCTTTTTACGGGATGATCAATGAGGCGGCGGCGCGCTTCACGGGATTAACGGAAGAAGATGTGGAGTTGCTGATGGAAGCGATGTGGGAAGGTACGAAAAACTTAATTTCGCGTTCGAAAGTTGGACATGTTCCGCGGTTGCTTCTTCGCGTCGTCTATCAAGAGCCGTACTTCCATATCGGAGAGTTGGATAAGTATATTTCTCTTCACACCGAAAAAGCGGAAGAGGAAATTCGGGATGTCAGCGATTATGTGCTCGATGTGTCGCGATTGGCTGAAGTATTGGTTCAACAGAAAGAACACATCGCCAACATCGAGCTGCGTCAGGACGGAAGGCTTGCGTGCAGTGAGAATCTGGCTGAGCGCTTGCGCAAAGAAGGAATCACTGTCGATATTCGGTAACAGGGAATGAGTGCGATGAATGTGCTTGTATTTGATGTTCGAGCCGATTTTGGCCATTTTCGCCAAATGTATTCGACTTCCTCGCCGCTGACGCACTCGTTTATTCCCCCAACGGCTCTTTTTGGTTTGCTTGGCGCCATCGTTGGAGTGGGAAAAGAGGATAATGACTATTTGCGGGTGTTTAACCATGAGACGACGAATGTGGCTGTACGCCTGATGGAACCTGTACGAAAAACGAGAGTCGGCATCAACTATGTCAACACAAAAGGAAATATATGGGTCCCGAAGCAACGGCGGGAAGGAGCACGAACGCAAATTCGCGTGGAGTTTTTGCGTTTTCCTCGTTTCCGTTGCTACGTATATATGAACGATCATGAGCGATTTTCGCAGCTTGTTGATTTCGTTCGGCAGCACAAAAGCGTCTATACGCCGTGTCTAGGATTGAGTGAATGTTTAGCAGATGTACGGTTTGTCGCTGTAGACGATTTTCATCGGGTTGAAGCGATGGACAAAGAGCCTGTGCCTATTTGTTCGGTCATCCCAGGAAGAGACATACAAGCGCTGAAAGTAGAGCCGGGAAAAGAGTATCGCAAGGAACGAGTGGCTTGGGAGATGGATCCGGCACGGGTAGTTTCTCGGTATGAAGAAGTGATTTTCGAGGCGGGGGCGCGTCCGCTCCTCGCTTCGGTCCCTTATTATTGGGAGAATGCGCAAGGAGAACGGATTGTCTTTTTCTATTCGAATGGAAAGGGAGAGTAGGATGTATTCTCATCCCCATTATTTTTTGTCGGATCATTTGCGAGGGGTGGAACAGCTTTCCTCCCTCTTTTTGTCTGAAAAGTCCGTCCGTCTCGCTGAGTCCGGACAGTTGGGGGAAGTGAATCGGTGGATTGCGCTTTTTCATGATATCGGCAAAAGTCATGCCTTCTTCCAGCAATACATCCAATCACCGGATTCCTTTCAAGGTCCGCCTGCATTAAAAAGCCATGCGCTTTTGTCGGCTGTCCTCGTAGCGGTTTTTTTACAAGAAAAGGGGATGGATGAGTTTTGGCGATTGTTGGCGTTTCTTGTCGTGAAGCGGCATCATGGGAATTTAGACGATTGGCTGGAAGAACTGAAGCGGATGGGGGACGAGGCCAAGACGTTGTTGAAACGTCAAGCTGAAGCAACAGACTTTTCCGCACTATCCAAACAGATGGCCTGTTTGGGTGTTGGACAAGAAGCGATTTGGACGAAAGAAGTGTGGTTAGCGTGGATTGAACGATTTTTTGCCGAAGCTCGCTCGTTGCGCCGCTGGATCATGAAATGGAATCGAAGCAATGATTCGCTTGTGCCATATTTGCAACTGTTGTTTCTCTTCTCTCTGCTCATTGATGCAGATAAGTCAGAAGTTGGAATTTTGCAAAAGCAGTCATGGTCGTTTTCCGGGCGCAAGGACATTCCGGCTGATTTGATTCTGCGCTATAAGCAGCAACAATCGTGGCCGAAAACGAAGTTGAATGAATGGAGAGAGCGGGCGTTTCAAGAAGTGGATCAGGCGCCGATCGATTTGCGTCATCATGTGTATTCGTTGAACTTGCCAACCGGAATGGGAAAAACGTTAGCCGGTCTCCACTTTGCCTTGCGTCTTCGCCACGAAATCGAACGCCGTCAACAGGTGACGCCCCGAATCATTTACAGTCTTCCTTTTCTCAGCATCATTGACCAGACGGCAAGTGTTCTAAAAGACGTTTTTGCTGCGAGCGGAATGCAGGAGGATCACCAGCTTTGGCTTGCGCATCATCATCTGGCTGATATGCGTTATGTGACAAGGCAAGATGAGGAGCGTTACGACGCTGATTATGAGGCAGCGAAACTGTTGGTGGAAGGTTGGCATTCGGAATTGATTGTGACTACCTTTGTGCAGCTGTTCGAAACGATTTTTTCTCACCGCAATGCTTCACTGCGCAAATTTCATCGGTTGGCCAATTCCATTATTCTCATCGATGAGGTGCAGGCCGTTCCTCATCGTTATTGGTTGGCTGTTCGCCGCTTGTTTGCTGCGATGGCGGAAGAACTCGGCTGTTATTTTATCTTCAGCTCGGCAACGGATCCAAAATGGTTTCCAGAAGCGGTTTCCCTTGTCAATGAATCGGCCTATTTTCAACTGCTTTCCCGGGTGACCTTGCATCCAGACATCGACGAACCGCTAGAGATCGAGGAGTTTGCTCGGCAAATCGAGTGGGATGGGGAAAAAACGTACTTATTCATTTTGAATACGATTGAGAGTGCTAAAGCTTTATACCGTGCCTTTCTAGACGAAGGCATAGATGAGGGGGATATGACGTTTCTGTCTACTCATATTCCGCCAAAAGAACGCCTGCGGCGGATCATGGCAGCGAAAAACGGGGAGTATCGGATTGTCGTTAGCACGCAGTTGATCGAGGCGGGGGTTGATATTGATTTTGATGTGGTCTACCGAGACTTTGCCCCCTTGGATTCCATCCAGCAGGCAGCTGGAAGGTGCAACCGCCACGGACAGCGAGGAGGGAAGGTGCACATTGTTCGCTTAACAGACAACAAAAAGCGATTATACGCGAGCTATATTTATGATGCGATCCGCTTAGACATTACACAGGCTTTGTTAAAAGGAAAAGCGAAAATAGAGGAAAGCGAATTTTTACAGTTGATTACAGCCTATTTCGAAACGCTGGCTGCACGAATGAGCAATAACGAGTCCGAACGGCTGTTAAAAGGGATGATGACGCTGTACTTTGATGGGGAAGAAACCGTTGACCGCCTTCCTGTGTCGCATTTTCACCTGATTGAAGGAGAAGGGGAAAAACTCAATGTCTTTATTGAGCTGGATGAGGAAGCGAGCGAAGTGTTTCGTGAATATGAGACCATTTTGCGAATCAGCGATCGGTGGGAGCGGAGGAAGAGATTTTCTGATATTAAAACCCGCTTTTTTCAATATGTCATTGCGATTCCAGCGCGGGTAGATCACCAACCGCCGATTGTCCATGGGATCGGGTATGTGGGACACGATTCGCTGTCAGACTTTTACGATGAGGCGCTCGGGTACCGGACGAAAAGTGAAGGGCTCATTTGGTAGGTGAGATCGATGGAATATGAAATGCCTGTGACGGGAACGGACATTTGGTACTATTACATTTGTCCGCGCGAAGTTTGGCTGATGAAGCATCAGATTGCTCCAGACCAAGAAGATGAAGCGATAGAAATTGGGAGATTTCTTTCTGAAACAACTTACCAGAGAGACAAGAAAGAAATATCGATAGGTTCCATTGTCATTGATCGCATCCGTCAAGAAGACGGCCAGTTGATTATAGGAGAAGTGAAGAAGTCATCGAGCTATTTAAAAAGCGCTCGAATGCAGCTGTTATACTATTTAGATACGTTGAGACAGGCGGGGATCTACGCGGAAGGGGAACTGTTGTTTCCAAAGGAGCGGAAAAAAGAATGTGTCGAATGGACCGAGGAAGGGCGGCATGAGTTAGAACGTGCCATTGCCGACATCCGTCGCATCGTGCGAATGCCTGTCCCACCGCCGCCGAAAAAGATATCATTTTGCGGCAAATGCGCCTACCGTGAATATTGTTGGGCGGAGGAATAGAAATGAAAAAGACGCTTTATATTTTCCAAAATGGTGAACTTCGTCGCAAAGACAATAGCCTGTATTTCGAAACAGAAGGACGTAAACGTTATATACCGGTAGAAAATACGAATGATATTTATATTTTCGGGGAAGTGGACGTGTCGAAACGGTTTTTGGAGTTTGCGGCGCAAAAAGAGATCATCGTTCATTACTTTAATCATTATGGCTATTACGTCGGCTCCTTTTATCCGCGAGAACATTTAAATTCCGGACATGTCATAGTAAAGCAAGCGGAGCATTACATTGATCCGGCCAAACGATTAGAGCTTGCCCGCCTGTTTGTTCAAGGCTCCATCCGCCAAATGGAGCGGGTGCTCAAGTATTACCGTTCCCGCCTTTCTGAACCGGAGGAATTGGAAAAAGCGCTGCAATCGATCGAACGGGAAGAAGGGAGGTTGAATCAGGCGGAAACGGTGGAGCAGTTAATGGCGGCAGAAGGTCATATTCGTGAAGCGTATTATGCTTCGTTCGATACCATCATCCGTCATCCAGATTTTGTGTTTGAAAAGCGGACCAAACGGCCGCCGCATAATCGTTTGAACGCACTGATTAGCTTTGGGAACTCGATTGTGTACACGATGTGTTTGAGTGAAATTTATCTTAATTAGGCGAGAAGACTCCCACTTCAACGAAGCGAAGCGGAGTAAGTGGGAGATGAATCGCCTTAACTATATTTTGCTGAAAATAGGATAGATTCAGTAAAATATAGTATCATATAGTTAGATGGGAGGTGAAAACATGTATTTTTGTATCAAACAACAGCTAAATGGTTTGACCAAAGAAGAATACTTGACTCTTCGAGAACTGTGCCATATTGCCAAGAACATGTACAACGTCGGATTGTACAATGTCAGACAATACTATTTTGAACACAAGGAATTTCTTAATTATGAGAAAAACTATCATCTTGCAAAAACTAACGAAAACTATAAGCTGTTAAACAGCAACATGGCACAGCAAATTTTAAAAAAGGTCAATGAAGCCTTTAAATCTTTCTTTGGTTTGATCAGTCTTGCCAAACAAGGAAAATATGACCACAAGGCTATCAGTATTCCAAAATATCTTAAAAAAGATGGCTTTCATTCACTGATCATTGGCCAGATTCGTATAGACGGCAACAAATTCACGATACCGTATTCTCGCCTATTTAAAAAGACTCACAAGCCTATCACGATAACGATTCCGCCTGTGTTACTGGACAAAAAGATTAAGCAGATTGAAATCATTCCTAAGCATCATGCCAGGTTCTTTGAGATTCAGTACAAATATGAAATGCCTGAAGATCAAAGAGAATTAAATGACCAAAAAGCACTGGCCATTGATTTAGGATTAAACAATTTTGCCACTTGTGTCACATCAGACGGCAGATCATTCATCATTGATGGGCGGAGATTAAAAAGTATAAATCAATGGTTTAACAAAGAAAATGCCAGACTTCAAAGCATGAAAGATAAGCAAAAAATCAAAGGCACCACTCGTAAACAGGCGTTGCTTGCTATGAATCGCAATAATAAAGTGAATGATTATATCAACAAGACTTGCCGTTACATCATTAACTACTGTATTGAAAATCAAATTGGCAAACTTGTCATTGGCTATGCGGAAACATGGCAACGCAATATTAATCTAGGAAAAAAGACAAATCAAAACTTTGCCAATATTCCTCTCGGTAACATAAAAGAAAAACTAGAATATCTTTGTGAATTTTACGGCATTGAATTCTTGAAACAGGAAGAATCATATACGTCTCAAGCCAGCTTTTTTGACGGCGATGAGATTCCTGAATATAATGCCGACAATCCAAAAGAATATAAGTTCAGCGGCAAACGTATTAAGCGCGGCTTGTATCGAACAAAGTCTGGCAAACTAATTAATGCTGATGTCAATGGCGCATTAAACATCTTAAAGAAAAGTAAAGCTGTAGACCTGAGTGTCTTATGCTCTAGCGGCGAAGTGGACACGCCTCAAAGAATAAGGATTGCTTGAAGCAGTCAAACTTCTTTGGAAGCCCCCACTTCAAATTTTCGCTAGAAAATTAAGTGGGGGTAGTTCACCTACAGAAGGCAGGGTATTCACATGAGACTGACCATTACGATGAACGGGCGGCAAGGCCCCGTGTCGCTGCCGCTTCATTATCAGCATTTGCTGCAAGGCCTGTTGTATCGTTCGCTAGAAAGTGAACGATTCGCGACGTTTTTGCATGAGATCGGCTTCCGCCATGAGAAGCGATCGTTTAAACTGTTTACGTTTAGCCGTCTAGTTGGAAGGCATGAAGTGGATAGGGGAAAGAAAACGATACGATTTTTGGACGATTTCCAATGGCATATCGACACGATTCTCCCGGATTTGACCGAGCAGCTCGGGCAGCAGTTGTTGCTGCGGCGGGAGATTTGGCTTTACGATCAGCCGGTGGAGGTCCAAAGCGTGAAGATGGACAAGGTGGAAATTGCCCAAAACACCATCGAGGTGGCCATGCTCTCCCCGCTGACCGTATACAGCACGTATGAAACGATCGATGGCAAAAAGAAAACGCATTTTTTCGGGCCGGACGACGACGTCTTTCCCCACCTCGTGGAGCTGAATTTCCGCCATAAATACGAAGCGTACTATGGCGTCGAGCCAGCAGAGAGATTGGTGATCCAGCCTGTCCATGTCCACCACCGTCATCGAGTGGTAACACGATTCAAAGATATGTATATTACGGGCTGGTTAGGCCATTATCGTCTTTCCTCTTCTCCCGAACAACTGACGTTTCTATACCACGTTGGCCTAGGCAGCCGCAATTCCCAAGGATTCGGCATGTTTCGGTTAATCAGCGAGTGAGCCATTCTGATTGTCGTCGACCTCCAATCGTGCAAAAACCCTAGGGGGTCGACGACATTGGTTTTGATCGCCTGATCCCTACAGCCATCATGGTTGAACTTGATTGACAGAATCTTCGAAACGTGTTATTCTGATGATGACGTTGAAGGGAAAAGGTTGATATGACAACACTTTTTGGGGTTTTTATCGTACCTATGAGGGATTGAAACTATTGCACAGCCTTATCGCATAGCTCTTTTGTCAATTCGTGTTTTTATCGTACCTATGAGGGATTGAAACGATTGTACCAGACAAACCATGCTTTCTTCTCTTCGTGTTTTTATCGTACCTATGAGGGATTGAAACTATGAATCAGACAGGAGCGACAAGACAAATTCCATTCGTTTTTATCGTACCTATGAGGGATTGAAACACATACGACCGTTTGCTGTGTCGCCACACGGGCGACGTTTTTATCGTACCTATGAGGGATTGAAACTAGAAGCCGAAAACATTGAAGAAGCAACTGAAAAAGCGTTTTTATCGTACCTATGAGGGATTGAAACTATAATATGTTTTATTCCCATTGTCATGGGGAGTGTCAAGTGAATAAGTACAAGCCAAGTATTGAAACTATAATATGTTTTATTCCCATCATTCAACAATAAGTTTTTATCGTACCTATGAGGGATTGAAACTCACTCATCCAAGCACCGACGGCATCATAAGCAGTGCGTTTTTATCGTACCTATGAGGGATTGAAACCGGCTGTTCAACTCACATTTTTGCAACGGCTCATATGTTTTTATCGTACCTATGAGGGATTGAAACGCGTCATCGCCAGGTCTATTTTGGTGCACAATAGGGTTTTTATCGTACCTATGAGGGATTGAAACGAGCTTCACCTGTACTTTGCATTTCATATATAATATAGTTTTTATCGTACCTATGAGGGATTGAAACTACAAGTTTTTCCATTTTACATTTCCCCTTTCGTGTTTTTATCGTACCTATGAGGGATTGAAACACCACCGCTTGCAACCAAAGAATGACGATCATCACGTTTTTATCGTACCTATGAGGGATTGAAACCCATCGGATTTTTCTCCACTTGTTTCTTCATATCCGTTTTTATCGTACCTATGAGGGATTGAAACTCGGCCGTGGGGGATTGATCGAACACAAGTGATCGGGTTTTTATCGTACCTACGAGGGATTAAAACATAACTCAAACCCCAAGCTGCCTTCTTTGGCTTTGGCTGTTTTTATCGTACCTATAACGAATGAAAAACGACACCTACGTTTGCTCATCCAACCGGTTTCTTTGTAAACATTTGTGATGAAAAGAACGGAACTCCCCTTTTTGTGCATCACGGTTTTATAAATTTTTGGTTTTTCTATTTTAAGGTTAGAGAGCTAACCACCGCGACAGGAGGCTTCACATCGATGCGCCAAAAACTTCGCGATCTCGGGTTTTCGATCGGCACGCTTCCGACAGGGAAGCGGAATCAAATTACGGATGTGTCCGGCGTTCGGGTCGGGCATGTGACGATTCGTGAAGAGCGGGATGAACGGACGGTGGTCCGCACTGGGGTGACGGCGGTGTTGCCGCATGGGGGGAATTGGTTTTTAGAGAAGGTGCCGGCGGCGTGCTTTGTCCTGAACGGGTTCGGGAAAACCGCGGGACTTGTGCAAGTCGAGGAGCTGGGGACGATCGAGTCGCCGATTATGCTGACCAATACGTTCAGTGTCGGCGCTGTCTGGCAAGGGACGCTTGAGTATATGCTTGCGATGACGCCGGAGATCGGAGATACGACCGGGTCGGCCAACATTGTCGTCGGGGAATGCAATGACAGCTATTTGAATGCGGCGCGGGCGCTGGCGGTGACGAAGGCGCATGCGAAACAGGCGATTGCCGAAGCGCGGGTAGATATGGAAGAAGGAGCGGTCGGCGCGGGGACGGGCATGATGTGTTTCGGCTGGAAAGGAGGAGTCGGCAGTTCGTCGCGGATTGCGGGCGGGATGTATACGGTCGGGGCGCTTGTCGTGAGCAATTTTGGGCGGCGCGAAGAGCTGCGGTTTGTGTCGTATGTGCCACCGTCGTTTGATGAGCGGGACGTGCCGCCTGGGTCGATTATGATGATCGTGGCGACCGATGCGCCGCTTGATGCGCGGCAATTGAAGCGGTTGGCGAAGCGGGCGGCGATGGGGCTGGCGCGGACAGGAAGTCATGTTCATCACGGCAGCGGCGATATCGTCATTGCCTTTTCCACGGCATACACGATTCCGTTTGTTGCTGATTCCGGGCATCAGGCGCTGCCGCCGCTTGTCCGCGATGATGCGCCGCTCATGAACGAGCTGTTTCAAGCGGCTGTTGAGGCGACAGAGGAGGCGATTTGGAATTCATTGACGATGGCGGAAACGACGACTGGGCGGAACGGGCGCGTTGGAGAGACGATTCCGTATTCGCTGCTTCAGCGGATGAAATGGGCGGGGGAATAAAAGTCAGAATCGGTTTTCTGGTAAAACGATTATGCAATAGGTAGCCCGGAAGGAACGAACCTTTCGGGCTGCTTTGGTTTGCATCTTGAATATCATTCGCCGTTGCAAGGAAGCGCTCATGAGGACTGGCGAGTGCCTAACGGTCAAAGGGAAGGATTTCCGTAAAGAAATGTTAAACAAGCATGTTTCAATCGACCATTCATAGCTTGTTGTTTGTTCAAAAATAGTTTCTTCTACCCTGAGCGAATATCGTTCTCTTTCGAATCTCAAACGCGAAAACTAGGGTCGCCATTTCATTTTCCACAGGTATAGAAAAGTCGGCAGGCAGTATTTGCTCTTCACACAGATTATGGAAAGGGCAACTCAAGATGGGCTCATTTTTATTCACTCAACCTCCTCCCCCTCTGTAAAAATGTCTCATTTGCAAAAGTAATTCGAAGAGTTGCGAATGTCATATGACTTTTCCGATAAATGGAACGTAAAAACATTGCCATCCGAAACTCTATTTATTGGCATTCGTTTTGCATTATATAGTTCAGAAAATTAAAAATATTAGAGCAGAGGGGTGGGGGATCGCATGATTTGGGAAGTATCTGTCGTCATTTTTTCATTGGCGCTGCTCATCTTCTTAGCGCTCAGGGGCTTTTCGATTATTATTATAGCCCCGTTGGCAAGTATCACTGTTATTTGGCTTAATCAAATGCCCTTGCTTGAAACTCTTCATGAGGCGTACATGGGTGGGTTTATCAATTTTGCTAAACAATTTTTCTTTATTTTTCTCTTGGCTGCCATGTTTGGGAAGTTTATGGAAGATAGCGGGGCGGCCAGTGTTATTGCGAAGGGGATTTTAAAAGTTATAGGGAAGAAGGGCAAACTTAGAGTTTTAGTGGCAGTAGTAGCTATGGCGGCGGTCTTAACTTATGGGGGTGTTGCTGTTCATGTTGTTATTTTTGCGATGATTCCGATTGCTAAACCGCTGTTTAGAGAGTTAAATATCCCGTGGCACTTATTTATGGCCGCATTCTTTTTCGGAGCAGCTACGTTTTCCATGACGATGCTTCCGGGAACGCCTGCCATCCATAATGTCATTCCGACAAAATATTTTGGGACAACGGTGATGGCAGCCCCACTCGTTGGGATCGTCGCTACGATTGCGATTATTATTCTTAATTGCTATTACTTGAAATATGCATTGAAGAAATCAGAAAGCAAAGGAGAGACGTATTGGAATTCAAAAAATATGGAGACCGCCAGTCATCAGGGTGAACACCATTCGCAAAAAGAGAAGAAACTTCCTCCCTCTATAAATGTTGATATATCAACGGTTGTAGTCGTTTCAGGGGTGTCAAAAAAATATTTTTCGACAAAGTTTCTAACATTATTTCTTAAATATGTGTATATCTTACATTGACTGGGT
>NZ_JBQPTH010000011.1:0-75809 GCF_052220245.1 Geobacillus sp. BK01 | reverse complement strand
AACACCGCCAAAGGTAAAATTCGGTCATGGCAAGGGCGGCTTTCCTATGCCCTCTTTTTTGTCCCCGTCGCCCTTGACGACTCTTTCTCACCTTTGGCGGGTGTTGGTCAAGGGCGAATCCGGCTCCCAGGATGCCTCGCGATGCTCCATGGGATGGCCTGTGTGGAGTTTTCATCAAACTTTTGACGCTACCCAAATATTTTCCTATTCAACCTCATTATACCTCCATTTTCTCTCTCTTTCACCGCCAACTTGTGTCGGAACCCCGCCATTTTTTTGTCGGATACCGACACGAAATGGCGGACTTCAAAAAGAAAACGCCCTCACCGATCTGATATTATCCCTCTAGTGTAGACAGTTGGGAAAATGCCCATACTGTCAGTAAAAACACTGGAGGGATTTGTTTATGTTCGAGACCAAGCAAACACCGAAAGGGAAGACCACTTATTCCGTGGAGTTTAAATGGAGGGCTGTCCAGATGTACATCGAGGAAGGATGGGGATATAAGCGGATATGCCAAGAGTTAGGGATTCCCTGCACGAAAACGATCAGACTTTGGGTAAAACGTTACCATGAACATGGTCGAAAAGGGCTCGAAGAACGGCGCGGGACATCCAGGTCTCCATTCAAGGGAAGGCCTCGAAAAAAAGAGTGCAGTTTAGAGGAAGAGAATCGAAGACTGAAAGCAGAGAATGATTATTTAAAAAAGTTACGAGAGCTGGCAAGGAGGTGAAACCGAAAGAGCGGTTCTCGATCATTCAGGAGTTATCCAACACCTATCCGATTGCCTGGCTATGTCAACTGGCCGGTGTGTCAAGAAGTGGATACTATCGATGGGTAAACCGGCAGGGAATCGTCACAGAGAAGCAAAAGGAAAATGAACAAATCAAACAAATGATCCTCGAATGCCATCAAAAGGTCAACGGGATCTATGGATACTACCGCGTGAAGGCATGGATAAAACGAAATGATGGGAAGACCGTGAATCATAAGCGAGTATACCGACTGATGAAAGAGTTGGGGGTTCAGGACAAAATCCGTCGAAAAAAGCCGAAGTATAAAGCGGGAAAGGAGAATATCGTAGCGTCGAACGTGTTAAACCGTGATTTTGTGGCCACTGCAGCCAACCAAAAATGGGTGACGGATATTACCTATGTGCCATTTCAAGGAACCTATTTGTATCTGTCTGTTATTAAAGATTTGTACAACAATGAAATCATTGCGTATCGCATCAGTCGTTCGAATGACTTAAAATTGGTAATCGAAACGGTCAAGGATGCCATCAAAAAACGGGATGCGCGAGGAGTCCTTCTCCATAGCGATCAAGGCTCCCAGTACACATCCCGCCAGTACCATCAACTGCTGAAGGCTCATCATATCATTCCTAGTATGTCCAGAAGAGGGAACTGTTTAGACAATGCCTGCATGGAAAATTTTTTCGGACATTTGAAATCGGAAATGATGGACCTTCCCACCTTTGAAACGGAAGAGGAAATGATCGAGGCGATCGATCAGTACATGTATTTTTATAATTACGAACGGTGCCAGAAAAAACTAGACTACCTCAGCCCAGTGGAATACCGAATTGCCCAAGCAGCCTAGCAGACGAACGGCTGAGAATGTCTCCTTCTTCAGCTTGCCAACGATGAAGTGGAATGAAGGAGACGTTGTCAAGTGCTTTCCTTGACAACGTTTCCTCATTCCACTATCCTAACAAGCAGCTGAAGAAGGTGGGTATTTTTCACACTGTCTACTTGACAGGGATATGTTCAATCCGATGAAGGCGTTCGCAACATATGAAACTTTGGAATGAACCCTAATTGTTTTGCTTTTTCCACGGCTTCCACCCTCGAAGATACATACAGATTTTAGGAACGTGCGGTAGATGTCACCCTACACTTCGCTGGCTCGCGTGATGTTTTTTTGCAATGTCTTTATTGCATGAACAAATTTGGCAACTTTCGTTAGGTTGTGCCGCTCCAGCCTGAGTGTGATCGTGGGCATGGCTTCGCCCCCTTTTCTTTTGAGATTCCACACTAAAGAGAAAAATGGCGGCTCGAAGCTATCCTCTTAAGGGATTGCCGAGCAACGCCGTCGTTCATCCCTCGATTGAAACCGTGGGCTTTCAGATGGCTTTTTTTGTGAATTTCAACAGGATTTCTAACATTCCTTCTTCCTTTCACAATGATGCCATAGAAAAAAGGCGTCCCATTGTTTCTGAGACACCTTTTTCCTTCAATATTGCCGGCTCACATCGACCGCATTGGCAAGCGGTTCGCCGGCTTCGATGCAGCGGAGCGTGTCCAGCATGCTGCGGGCGGCGTCCTCTGGCGATGTGAGCGCCGCGATATGCGGGGTGATGATGGCGTTTGGATGAGTCCATAGCGGCGAGTGCGGCGGAAGCGGCTCTTCTTCAAACACATCAAGCACCGCGAGGCGGACGTTTCGATTTTCGAGCGCGCCGACAAGCGCCGTCTCCTCGACCGTCGCACCGCGGCCGACGTTGATAAAGCCGGCGTTGTGCAGACAGGCAAAAAACGTCTCGTCAAAGAGATGATATGTTTCCTCGGTGAGCGGAAGAGCCGCGATCACCCAATCGGCGCGGGCAAGCGCTTCCCCCGCCTCTTCAGGGCGATAAACGGCCGAAAACGGCGGCGACGTCCGGCCGCTTCGCGATACGCCGACCGGGGAAACCCCAAACAGCCGAAGCGTTTCCGCAATGCGCCGGCCGATTTCGCCTGTCCCGTAAATGACAACCCGCTGTTCGCCAAGCCGCTTCGGAGCGATTGGCTTCCATTGCCGCTGCTCTTGATACCATGCATACACGTCATGGCACTGAACGTCGCGCAGCAAATAGCTCAAGCAATATTCGGCGATCTGCTCGCCGAACGAACCGACCGTCCGCGTCAACAGCACGTCCTTCTTCCATTCCCGCTTCCACAAAAACGCGTCAACGCCCGCGCCGAGGGAATGCACCCAGCGGAGCGAGGCAAGCGAAAACGGCCCGGCCGGCCGGAAGCCGACGTACGCATCCGCCCAGGCGAAATCATTGTCCGTCAATTCTTCTTCCGCAACAAAGCGAAACGCCTTATCGGGCCGCTTGTCCGGGAGAAGGGCGGCAAGCTCGGCATAAAGCCTTCCTGTCACAAGAATGCGTCGGATGTCCATGACGTCAAACCACCCCTCAACCGTTCAAATCAATGTACCTTCCTCACGCTCAGCTCTTTTATTCGTGATATAGCCGGCCGCCAATACCACGATTGTCACGCCGGCGGCAACCACATAAACGAACGGGCCGTAAGAAAGATGAAGCCAATGAAGCACCCCTTCATCCCCTGCGATCATCTTCCCGGCCGTCCACGCCAAAATGCCCGAGCCGACATACGCGATCCAACGGTGTTTCTCCATGACGCGCACGATCGCTTTGGAACCGAAAATCATGATCGGGATGCTGATGGCGACCCCAAGCGCCAACATGCCAAGATGCCCTTCGGCCGCACCGGCGACAGCAACGACATTGTCCAAGCTCATGACCGCATCGGCGACAACAATCGTCATGATGGCTTTCAACAACCGGTCTGCCGCTTGGACATGGGCCTCCTCCTCCCGGTCAACGAGCACTTTATAGGCGATCCACACAAGCAGCAGCCCTCCGGCGAAGTGAACGAACGGAATGTTGAGCAAAAAGACAATCACAGCTGCAAACAAAATGCGCAACAACACTGCCCCGGCTGTTCCCCAAAAGATTGCCTTGTTTTGCTGGTCTTTTGGCAGCCGCCGCGTCGCCATCGCGATGACAACCGCATTATCCCCCGACAAAATGATATCAATCGCAATAATTTTCCATAGCGCCAACAGCGCCGCGGCCGAAATCGTCAACAGCAGCCACCCTTTCCCGTTTTTTCTCTCTTTCTCATCTTACCGCAAATCCGAATGGGGGACAACTTTAGGAGGATGGCGAAAAATGACGGATTTCGCCGCATCCATTTCGTTTAGTTGGCAAAGAGGCGCCGATTTTCCCATATCCCCCGACCTTCGTCATCCTTTCGGGACTTCGCTAAAAAAGTGAAGGAAGCAAACCATCTTCCTTGACGGTTGCTTCCTTGCCCCGGCGGAATGCGCCGAAAAACGAAGTCTCATTCATTTTATACTTTTGTAACGCGCGGCATTTGCCAGCACGATCTGCCGCCATAGCATTCAAACTTTGCGAATGGTGAAAAACTTTCGCAACAACCACGGACCCGGCGCAAATCCTAACGTCAGCTGCCAAGCGCCGACACCGGCCAGCCCAAACTGGCGGGCTAACGTCAGCTTTGCCCCCATGCTTCGAACATCCTCAAACCAGACTTCATGAGTGTTGCCTAACTCGTCCGTATAGCGAAAAAACGGGGATTCATCCGCAAGCGAATATTGGACAGGCGTCTGGTAGCGCATCGCTGTCAAAATCGCCTCTTGGTTCGAACGCGCCGTCGCGAGTGTCCCGGGACGATAAGGGATTATCCAATCGTATCCATACAGCGGGAGACCGAGCAAAATTTTTTGTCTTGGTACACGTTCGACAGCAAACTGCACTGCGGCCCTCACCCCGCCGATTGGCGCCACCGGGCCGGGTTCACTCGCCAAATGGTGCCAGTCATACGCCATAATAAACATATAATCGACAACCGCGCCAATGCCGCCGTAATCGTATCCTCGCAACCACGGGATATTCTCGCTCGTTTTCGCCGGGACAGCGATCGTAACAACATATCCAGCCGGCTTGAGACGGTCGCGCAGCTGGCGCAAAAAGCCGGTAAACAAGTCGCGGTCTTCGCCGCGAATTTGTTCAAAATCGATATTCACTCCGCCATATCCTTTTTGCGATACTAAATAAAAAATGTTCTCCACAAGATTCGCCCTCGCCTCGGGATTGTTCAGCACCGCACCCGCAAGCGCCGGGCTGAACCCCTCCGCTGTCAAGTTCGTCACGGCAGCAAGCGGCGTCACCCGATTGCGCCACGCCTCCTCAATGGCGGCGGCATCGTTCAATTCGTTGACAATATCGCCGTTGGGGGCAAAATGGTACTCAAAAAGCGTTATATAGGACGAATATGGGGCAAAATCGCGGACAACCGCCCTATCGGCGCTCGGTTCACGGACGACGTAATACCCTAACGTTGTCGCCAAGTAGGAAGAAATATCAGGAATCGTGATCGTCATTCCCGGGCGCAGCGCATTTGGGTTCACTCCAGGATTGGCAGCCCGCAGCTGCTCTACGGTGACAAACGACCGCCGGGCGATCGCAGTCAGCGTGTCCCCAGGCTGCACCGTATACGTATAAAGCGGAAGCAAAAGCGCCTGCCCCGGGACGATATTCGCCGTCGTCAACCCATTCACAAGCTGAAGATTTTCGGCCGGATAGCCGTAGCGGCGGCCAATTGAAAACAACGTATCCCCCGGCCGGACGGTATGGCTAAACATGTGCATCCCTCCGTAGTTCGTGCGGCTAAAGGAATCCCAACCGGTACCACTATATGTTATGAATCGATGAATGCACATTGTCCCGCCGCGTTTGTCTTTTTTACTCCTTTATCCTACGGCCGGAGCAAGTCGCCCTGTTTTTCAACCAAGCGTCCGCCGCTTCTATGTCGGCGGAAAACATACGGTCGGCCGCGATCGACGGAACGAGGCGGCGCGCCTCTTGGTAAAATCGCCTTGTTGATGGCGCCATGCGCTCGATGCCGCGCCGTTCCACCGCCTGCAAAGCGCAAATGAGCTCAATCGCCAGCACCTTTCTTGCGTTTTGCACGATCATGTACGCATGGCGGGCGGCCGTCGTTCCCATGCTGACGTGGTCTTCCTGGTTGGCCGATGACGGGATCGAATCGACACTGGCCGGGTGGGCGAGCGTCTTGTTTTCCGATACGAGCGAAGCAGCGGCATATTGCATGATCATCGCTCCTGACTGCAAGCCGGGCTCCGGGCTTAAAAACGGCGGCAACCCTTCATTCAGCTGCGGATTGACGAGCCGTTCGATGCGGCGCTCACTGATGTTGGCCAGTTCCGCCGCCGCAATTTTCAGCAAATCCATGGCGAACGCCACCGGCTGGCCGTGAAAGTTGCCGCCGGAGAGCACCGCCCCGTCGGCAAAAATGAGCGGATTGTCGGTCGCCGCATTCATTTCGATTTCCAACGTTTCGTTCACATAGCGAAGCGCCCTGAGCGACGCCCCGTGCACTTGCGGAATGCAGCGGATCGAGTACGCATCTTGCACGCGCCGCTCCCCTTGCCTTGTTGCAAGCTGGCTGCCGGCGAGGTAGCGGCGCATTCGTTCCGCCACCTCGGCCTGCTCCGGAAACCCGCGCGCTTCATGAATGCGCGCGTCAAATGCATCGATAATGCCGTACAGCGCTTCGATTGTCATCGACGCGATCCATTCGCTGTCATACGCAAGCTGTTGGGCTTCCAAGCAGGCGAGCGCCCCGACCGCTGTCATCGCCTGCGTGCCGTTAATAAGCGCCAACCCTTCTTTTTCTCGAAGGAAAAGCGGCGGGATCCCCGCCTGTGAAAGCGCTTGGGCGGCAGGCAGCCGCCGTCCTTGGTACATCACATCTCCTTCGCCGACCAACGCCAACGCCAAATGGGCAAGCGGCGCCAAATCGCCGCTCGCGCCGAGGGACCCTTGCTGCGGCACGATCGGGTGGATGCCGGCGTTCAAAAACGAGAGCAGCTGCTCAATGACCGCTGGACGCACGCCCGAATACCCTTTTAACAACGCGTTGGCCCGCAAGAGAAGCATCGCCCGCACCACCTCTTCGGCAAACAGCGCGCCGACCGCGCAGGCGTGCGAGCGGAGAAGATTCATTTGCAGCTGCTCGAGGCTGCTTCCATCAATGCGCACATCAGCGAGCTTGCCAAAACCCGTATTCACGCCATAAATCGTCCGGCCGCTGGCGATCGCCTCCTCTACAACGGCCCTGCTTTGCCGGACTCGCTGCATGCTCTCTTCAGCCGCCGCCACCGGCTCGAACTGATAGACGACGCGTCTCACTTCATCAAGCGTCAACGTCTGGCCTGTTAATACGACCATCTCTTCCATCCCCCTTCGGTCATGTTGGACAAACAAAAAGAGGCGGCCCGCCATATGGCGGCGTTCGCCTCCTCATCACTCCTTGCTCTAGGCATGGTTCCTATATATGGTTGATTCCGAGCCCGACCGCCTCATGCTCGAGCCCGCGCACCGGAGCGCCGATCGTTCCGTACAAGGCGACGGCAATCCATTCCCCTTCTTTCGGCTGTTCATACGGCATGCCGCGCACAACGGCGAAACGAAGGCCGGCGGTTCTCAACAAATCTCCCAGCTCTACCTGCCCTCTCGTCACGCCGTGGACCGCCTCTAAAATCGCATGATACAAAGCGTGCATGTCGCGGTACAAGCTGCCGTCGACCACCCCGTGCCGCTTCGCCGCCGTCTCGACCGCCGCGACGATTTTTTGCGGCTCCATCGCCCCGACCCGCCCTTGGCAATAGCGCCATGAAAGCGCCTCAAGCTGGCTCAGGACCGGGCCTTCCTCCCCCTCGTCCAGCATCGCCAGCAAAAGCGCCTGCCGGCCGATGCGCACCGACTTTTCTTCCCTCATTTTCTTTCCCTCATTGACTCTTTTTTTCTATTGTATGCCGGCAAGAAAAGAGGAGTCAACCATTTTTTCCATATTTTAGTACATTAACTCGTTATCAGAACAAAACACAAAACATGATTTACATTTTATATTTGTGATATCATGAAAATATCAATCCAATATAATCTAGGAGGCTATTTTCAATGAGAGAACAGAAAGCATGGGCAATAGACGGATTTGTCGGCATTGGCGCCATTGTGTTGGTTCTCATCGCCGCTGTGATCTTCCTCCTTCAACAACTGTTTTTGCCTGCCCTTTTGTTTTTCGTTGTTGCTGCCCTATTCGCCACCGGCATCACGATCGTTCAGCCGAATCAAGCGAAAGTGCTCACCTTTTTCGGCCGCTATTTCGGCACGATTCGCGACAGCGGGCTGTTTTTCACCGTACCGCTCACCGTTCGAAAGAAAGTATCGCTGCGCGTGCGAAACTTCACGAGCAACAAGTTGAAAGTGAACGATGTTCAAGGCAATCCAATTGAAATCGCCGCCGTCGTCGTCTTCCGCGTCGTTGATTCAGCCAAGGCGGTGTTTGACGTTGATGATTATGAACAATTTGTCGAGATTCAAAGCGAAGCGGCCATCCGCCATGTAGCGACGAAATATCCGTACGACACGTTTGAAGACGACAACGAGATTACGTTGCGCGGCAACGCTGATATTATTTCCGATGTTCTCGCTGCTGAGCTGCAGGAACGATTGCGTGTCTCCGGAGTCGAGGTGATGGAAGCGCGCCTCACTCACTTGGCCTACTCGCCGGAAATCGCGGGTGCCATGTTGCAACGCCAACAAGCCGCCGCCATTTTGGCCGCCCGGAAAAAAATCGTCGAAGGCGCCGTCTCGATGGCGCAAATGGCGATTGAACAACTTGACAAAGAAAACATTTTAGAGTTAGATGATGAACGAAAGGCCGCAATGGTCAACAACTTGATGGTGGCGATCGTCTCCGAACGCGCCACCCAGCCGGTGATCAATACCGGCAGTCTATACTGATGGTTGTGGAGTGCGATGATAAAGAAAAAACAGTTCCCTTTGCGCATTGACTATGACCTGTACACCATACTAGAGCAATGGGCGCAAGACGAGTTCCGCAGCGTCAACGCCCAGATCGAGTATTTGCTGCGGGAGGCGGCGAAGCGGGCGGGACGGCTCGGGAAAGGAAAAACGGATCAACAACAAGGAAGCTAGCCGATGACGGCTGGCTTCTTTTGTTTTTCAGTCATGGGCATTTGTTACAGAAATATAATGATAGCAGAGCTCTTTTTCGAAAGGGGGACGACCTGATGGCCCACCCGCTGCCGCCGCTTGCCTTTTGGCAGCTCATCACGCCGCCGTTTCGCGCCGAGACAAACGTGCCGGCGGCATGGCTTCCTGTATACGCCGCCACTACGCCTGTGCCGCCCCCATTTTTGCCGTACCGTTCCGTCAGCTACACACCGTCGTATCCAACGTACCAGCAACTGCGGACCATCATCACCGCCGACCATTTATCATGGATAAGGGGATGACCGTATATGGCATGGGAGACGCCGCGCGAAGATATGAGCGTATATACGCAAGGCGAAATCGACAAATGGGTGTATTCCACTTGCGGCATTTGCTCAAACGGTTGCGGCTGCTACATCGCGGTGAAAGACAACCGCATCGTCGGCATTAAAGGCAATGTCCGCTATCCGGTCAACCGCGGCCGTCTTGGGCCGAAAGGGGAGAACCAATGGTGGGCGAACAACAGCCTGGACCGATTGACGCGGCCGCTCATCCGCAACCGAAGCGGGACGCTCGTGCCGGCGAGCTGGGATGATGCCCTTTCGCTGCTTGTTGACAAAACGAGGGAGCTGCTGTCTGCCCATGGGCCGGACAGCATCGCCGTTTACCATAGCGGCCAGCTGTATTTAGAAGAGTATTACACGATTTCAAAAATCACCCGCGCCGGCTTGCGCACCCACCATGTTGACGCCAACACAAGACTGTGCACGGCGACCGCCGAATGGTCGCTCATCCAAAGCTTCGGCGCCGACGGCCCTCCCGCCTGCCTTGACGATTTGGACATCACGGATGTGATCGTATTTATCGGCCGCAACTCGAACGAAACGAATACCGTCCTTTGGGAGCGGGTGCTCGATGCCCGCCGAAAACGCGGCACAAAACTCATTGAAATCGACCCGCGCCTTGACATCAGCCAAAAAATGGCCGATCTGTCGCTCCGGCCAAGAAGCGGCACGAACGTCGCCGTCTTAAACGGATTGATCCATTTGCTGATCGCCAACGGCTGGATCGACCGTGACTATATCCGCCGCTGCACGGTCGGGTACGAACAGCTGGAACAAACCGCCGCCCGCTATACGCCCGATGTTGTCGAACGGATCACCGGTGTGCCGGAGCGCGATTTGCGGACGTGCGCCGAGTGGATCGGCACGTCGAAAACGACGGTCACCGTGCTGCTGCAAGGTGTCTATCAAAGCATGGACGCCACGGCGGCCGCCTCGCTCGTCAATTCGATGCACTTAATCATGGGCAAAATCGGCAAGCCCGGATCGGGGCCGTTTCAACACGCCGGCCAGCCGAGTTCGATGTCCAACCGTGAAGTCGGCGGCGCTGGCTTTTACCCCGGATATCGGAACGATGAAAACCCGAAGCATTTGCAAGAGATCGCCGATCTGTGGAATGTCGATGTTGAAACGCTGCCGGTCGGCCCGCAGACACATGTGATGGAAATGCTTCGCCTCATCGAAGAAGGGCGCATTCAGCTGTTTTGGGTGATCGCCACCAATCCGGCCGTCTCGCTGCCGAACCGCCGGCGGGTGATCGAACTGTTAAAACGGGTGTTTCTTGTCGTTCAAGATCCGTTTTTCAACGAAACAGCCGAATTGGCGGATCTCGTCCTCCCGGTCGCTTTATGGGGCGAAAAGGAAGGCACGATGACGAATTTAGAGCGGCGCGTCAATGTGCTCCGCAAGGCGGTCGACCCGCCGTTCGGCTTGCCGTCCGATTTGGAGCTGCTGATTGAGTTTTCCCGGCGCATGGGCTTTCGCGACCGAAGCGGCCGGCCGCTCATTGCCTACCGGACGCCGGAGGAAGCGTTTCATGAGTGGCGCCTCGTCTCAAAAGGGCGCCCATGCGACATGTCCGGCATGACGTACGAAAAAATAGAACGGCTCGGCGGCATCCAATGGCCGTGCAACGAACAATCCCCGGAAGGAAAAAAACGGCTGTACACCGACAACGTGTTTCCGACCGGCGTCGATGAAGCGGAATCATACGGACGCGACATGCAGACAGGACGGGCGCGGACGCGTGAAGAGTTCGCCGCCATTGGCGCCAACGGGCGCGCCATTTTATACGGAATCGACTGGTCGCCGCCGCTTGAATGGCCGGACCGCGACTACCCGTTTTGGCTCAACACCGGACGCAACGTCTTTCATTGGCATACGCGCACGAAAACGGGGCGGGCTCCGCTCTTGCAAATGTCGGCGCCAAACGGATATGCCGAAATCCATCCGGATGATGCCGCCCGTTTGCAGATCCGCACGGGCGATTGGGTGCGCGTCTCAAGCCGGCGCGGGGAAGCGATCGTCCGCGCCCGCCTGACCGACTCAGTGCTGCCAGGGATGGTGTTTCTCCCGTTCCATTACGGCTCGCTGCTCGAGCAAGAAGCGGCGAACGAACTGACGCTTGATACATGGGATCAAGTGTCAAAGCAGCCGCATTTCAAAAACGGCGTTTGCAAAGTGGAAAAATGGCTTGGAAATGAGCGTGATGCCCATGTCTAACCCGTTGCGCAACATCGCCGAAGCGGTCAGTCAAATGCGTGAACCGCTGCGCGACCTAGATGCAGCGAACGAAGCGCTCAAACAAGAGCTGCGTCCGTACGTGCAAGATAAAGCGTCCACTTATCCGCTTTTCGCCCGGCTTGACGCCTTAGCGCACGAACTTGGCGTGCACACCGCCGCCCTGCTTGCCGACCCGCTTCAGCCCAGCCGGATGAAATACCATCTCAGCGTACTGTTCCGCGCCGCTGAAGCGATGACGGAAACGAATGAAATGTTAAAAGCGGCCGGCCGATTCCATCCGGACACGCCGCTTCAAGCGCTCACGCGTGCACTCGTCCGGCTCGTGCCGGCTGTCGCCGCCATCTACGGCCGCTATGAAAGCCTGTTTATCGTCCCGCCGCGCTTTCAACAGCTCAGCCGCCTTTGGCGCCATGCGGAAGGAGGATGAGCCATGGAGAGTTACCATGCTGTGCTCGAAGCGATCGCCGCCGCGCCGGGCGATGGCGTGTTGGCCATGATCATCAATGTGGAAGGATCCGCGTACCAAAAAGAAGGAACATGCATGTGGATTGGCGCAAACGGGGAAACGGTCGGGCTGCTGAGCGGCGGATGCCTGGAAGAAGCGGTGGCGGCCTGCGTCCGCGACGCATTGGCGAGCCGCGAAGCAGCCGCGGTGTCGTTTGATTTGCGGAATGAGGACGATTTGACGTGGGGGCAGGGCGCCGGATGCAACGGCCTCGTCCGCGTTTGGCTTGAGCCGGTGACGGACGGGACAAAACCGCTCTGGCTGGCGCTCAAGCGTGCTCTTGACCGCGGCGAACATGTTCTGATGGCCCGCAGCCTTTCAAACCGACACGAACCGCCGTTTTTCCAAAGCGAAACCGGAGAGCGCTTTGGCAGCGGCCGGATGCCGAGGCCGGAATGGACGGAGTGGCTTCGCGATGCGCCGCTTTTCAGGGGATGGAATGGATCGTATGAGGCGGATGGGGAGGAGTTTTACGTTCAGCACTTTTGGCCGAAGCCGCGCCTCGTCATGTTCGGCGCCGGGCCGGACGCCCCGCCGCTGGCGGCGGCGGCGAAAGCGGCCGGGTTTTCTGTCACCGTCAGCGACTGGCGGCCGGCGTTTTGTCAGAAGGCGCACGTGCCGGACGCCGATAGATGGGTCGTCGGCTTCCCGCACGAAACCGTGCCGGCGCTTCGCTTGAATGAGCGCGACTTTGTCATCGTGATGACCCACCAATTTGAACGCGATCGTGAACTCGTCTCGTTGCTGGCTGACAAACCGCTCGCCTACCTTGGCGTGCTCGGCCCGCGGCGGCGCACCGACCGCCTCTTTCCTTCCGGCTCCGCCCCGCCGTTTGTCCGTTCGCCGGTTGGGCTGTCCATCGGCGCGCGCAGCCCGCATGAAATCGCCATCAGCATCGCCGCCGAGCTGATCAGCGTGTTGCGCGGACATGGAACGGAGGCCGACCGATGAAGGCCGACACGATCGCCGCCATTTATTTAGCGGCCGGACAAAGCCGGCGGATGGGGGCCGATAAACGCGCCTTGCCGTGGGGAGAGGAGACGCTTGGCGCCGCCGGCCTGAAAGCGGCGCTTCGCTCCCGTCTGGCGCCTGTCATCGTCGTCATCCCTCCGGCCGATACGCTCGCCTGGCTTCCAGATGAACTTCGGAAGCACCGAACGTGCCGCTTCGTCCGCTGTACAGCCCATCGCCGCGGCCAGGCGCATTCGCTGGCCTGCGGCGTGCGCCGAGTGCTGGCGGAAGGAGCGGACGCCGCCGCTGTATTATTGGCCGATCAGCCGTTTGTGACGCCGGACACGCTCGATGCCCTTGCCGCCCTTTATCGCCGGCATCGTCCCGATTACGCTGCCTTTTCCCGCTTCGGTGTGCCGATGCCCCCGGTCATTTTTGGAAGCCAAATGTTTCCCGCCCTCTTGGCGCTTGACGGCGATGCAGGCGGGCGCACGCTCTTTCGCGACCCCCGCTGGCATGGCCTTTTGTACGAAGGCGATGAGTCAACCGGCATTGACATCGACACAAAAGACGACTATGAGCGCGCCGTCATCTATCGAGAAGAAAAGGAGGGACACTCCCGTGGCCGTCGGTAAAAGCATCATCCGCAAAGAAGCATGGGATAAGGTGACCGGCCGGGCAAAGTATACGAACGATTTTAAAGAACAAGGAATGCTTCACGCCGCCTTGGTGACAAGCCCGTACGCCCATGCGCGCATCGTCTCGGTGGAAACGCACCAAGCGCTCGCCGCCCCCGGCGTCCGCGCCGTGCTGACCGGCGAGGGGCTGCCGCTCACCGGCGAAGATATGCGCGACCGCCCGCCGATCGCTTTCAACAAAGTACGCTACTATGGAGAGGTCGTGGCTGTCGTCGTCGCGGATACGCTCTTCCAAGCTGAACAGGCGGCCCGCCTCGTCCGCGTCGCCTACGAGCCGCTTCCGGCGGTCGGCTCGCCGCGCGAGGCGCTGAAAGAAGGCGCTCCGCTATTGCATGAACATCTTGAACGTTATGAAAAAAACAAAACAACCTACCCGGAGCCCGGCACGAACGTCGCCCATCGGACGAAAATCCGCAAAGGCCATATTGAGCAAGGGTTTGCTGAAAGCGACGTCGTCATCGAAACGAGCGTATCGTTCACGCCGTCTGACCATGCCGCCATGGAGACGCGCTGCGCGACCGCCGAAATTTGGCCGGACGGCACGATCCATATCTCCGCCTCTTCGCAGTCGCCGTTTATGATCAAAAAACTGCTCCATACGTACTTTGGCGAAGAAACCGGCAACGTCATCGTCCATACGCCGCTTGTCGGCGGCGCTTACGGCGGGAAAGCCCCCGTGCAGTTGGAACTGCTTGCCTACCTTGCTTCAAAAGCGGTCGGCGGCCGGAAAGTGAGCGTCTGGAACAACCGGGAATGCGACATGGTCACCTCTCCCGTCCATATCGGCCTTGAGGCGACCGTCAAAATCGGTGCCACGAAAGACGGTCTCTTGAAGGCGATGGAAATCGTATTTCTATTTGACGGCGGCGCCTATTCCGACAAGGCGATCGATGTGAGCCGCGCCGCCGCGGTCGATTGCACCGGCCCGTACCATGTCGAACACGTCGTTTGCGACTCGCTTTGCGTCTATACGAACCGCCCGTACGCGACGCCGTTTCGCAGTTTCGGCCATTGCGAGCAGGCATTTGCCATCGAACGGGCCATTGATGAATTGGCGAAGGCGCTTCAACTTGACCCATGGGAAGTGCGGCGCAAAAACACCATTCGCCCAGGGCATACGACTCCAACACAAGTGCGGCTCACGAAAAGCAATGTCGGCGACATGGCCGCCTGCCTCGACCGCCTGCGCGAGCTGATGCGCTGGGACGAATGGCAGCGCATCGAACTTGACGCCTATACCGTACGGGCAAAAGGCATCAGCGGCGGCTGGAAAACGTCCACCATCGATACAGACGCCAGCTCCGGCGTCATCTTAACGTTTAACTCCGACGGCAGCGTCAACGTCATCTCCGGCGTCGTCGAAATTGGCACGGGCACGAAAACAGTGCTTGCGCAAATCGTCGCCGAACGGCTGAAGATGGATGTCGATCAAGTTCATGTCAAAATGGACATCGATACGCAGACGACGCCGGAACATTGGAAAACGGTCGCCAGCCGCGGGACGTTTATGGCCGGACGTGCGGCGCTCGCCGCCGCCGATGACGCCATCCGCCAGTTGAAAGAGATCGCCGCCTGCGTGCTGCGGGCCGCGCCGGACGATTTGGAAGTCGGGTTCGGACGCGTCTTTTTGCGCGACGATCCGGCCATCTTCATCCCGGTCAAAGACATTGCCTACGGCTACAAGTTCCCGAACGGCAACGCCATCGGCGGGCAAGTGATCGGGCGCGGCCATTACATTTTGCGCCACTTGACCCCGCTCGACCCCGAGACCGGCGCCGGCAAGCCGGGGCCGGAATGGGGCGTCTGCGCGGAAGGAGTCGAAGTGGAGTTCAACCGACGCGACTACACGTACCGCATTGTGAAGGCGTATGCGGTCATTGACGCCGGCAAAGTGCTCAACCCAAAAGCAGCGCTCGGCCAGGCGATGGGGGCGATGAGCTTGGGGCTCAGCTTTGCGAGCCGCGAAGGGTTTCTTTTTGACCACGAACAGCGTGTGTTAAACTCGCAGCTGCGCACATACCGGCCGATCCGCTTTGGCGAACATCCGGAGTACATCGTAGAGTTTGTCGAAACGCCGCAAATCGATGCCCCCTACGGTGCGCGCGGCATCGGCGAACACGGCTTGATCGGCATGCCCGCCGCTTTGGCCAACGCTTTGTCGCTCGCTGCCAGCGTGCCGCTCAATGAACTGCCGCTTGTGCCGGAGCTCATTTGGCGGAGGCAGAAAGGAGGTGGCCATGATTCCGTTTGATTTTGCTTACTACCGGCCATCATCGATCGCCGAAGCCGCAGCGTTGTTTGCCGCGCTCGAGCAGGAAGGAAAACGGCCGCTTTATTACGGCGGCGGCACGGAAATCATCACCTTATCCCGTTTCGGCCTCGTCTCGACTGCAGCCGTCATTGACGTCAAACACATCCCCGAATGCCGGACGCTTGAAATAAGCGGCGATTCGCTCGTGCTCGGAGCGGCGCTGTCGCTCACCGAGCTCGAGGAAGCGAACCCGTTTCCGCTGCTGACGAAAGCGGCCAAAGAAGTCGCTGACCGGACGGCGCGCAACCAAATTACGCTTGGCGGCAACATTTGCGGGCAAATTTTTTACCGCGAAACGGTGCTGCCGCTGCTCGTTGCCGAAGCGGATGTCGTCATCGCCGGTTCGGATGGCGTCCGGCAACACCGCTTCCATGAGTTGTTTCACCGGCAGCTCCGGCTCGGCCGCGGCGAATTTGTCGTCCAGCTCAAAGTCGACCGGACCGCCGCCGCCCTGCCCCATTTCCATCGCAAGCGCCGCAAGCAAGGGGAAGTCGGCTACCCGCTCGTCACGATCGCGGCGCTGAAAAACGGCGAAACAATTCGCGCCGCCTTCAGCGGCGTCTGCCCATTTCCGTTTCGTTCTGCGGAAGTCGAGGCGCATCTTAACGACCGGAGCCGCCCCATCGCCGAACGGATTCAGGAGGCGATCAGCGCGTTTCCGCGCCCGATTTTGCATGATATTGAAGGCTCGGCAGACTACCGGCTGTTTGTCGCCGCCCAGCTGCTTGAAGACGCGCTTCGTCAGTTAGGGGAAACTATGTAGACGGGAGGTCAACGCACGGACATGGAAGAAACGGCCAAGCGGGAGCTCGTGCTGCACGTTAACGGGGAACAACGGACGGTCGCCGCCCGTCACGCTGACACACTGTTGTTTGTCCTGCGCGGCGGGCTTGGCCTGACCGGCGCCAAACCGGGCTGTTTAAACGGCGATTGCGGCGCCTGCACCGTCCTAGTCGACGGCACGCCGGTCAAATCGTGCATGATGCTGGCCATCGAAACGGTCGGCAAACAAATCACGACTGTTGAAGGGCTTAACAGGGCGCCCATCCAGCACGCCTTCGTCCGCCACTTCGCCTTTCAATGCGGCTATTGCACGCCGGGCTTTATTATGAACGCCCACGCGCTCATTGAGCGGCATCCGGACGCCGATGATGCGACGATTCAAGAATGGCTCGAGTCGAACATTTGCCGCTGCACAAGCTATCAAGAAATCGAAGCGGCGGTGAAAGAAGCGCTCGCCGCCAAAAAAGCAAAAACCGATTTTTGACTTCTTCTTACCCCCAACGGATGTTCCGCACTTTGCCGGGTCATCCGTTTTTTTCTGTCATGTATTTTTCCATTCCATTCCAAATGCCTATTGACAAAAATATAACGTTCACGTTAATGTTATATTTGTGAAAACGATCGTGATCACGGTAAAGCGAGGGGCCCCGAATGGAACGATTCAAGATCGATGACGTCGCCAAAGCAACCGGCTTAACAAAACGGACGATCCGCTATTACGAGGAGATCGGTCTGATCAAACCGCCGGCGCGCAGCGAAGGCGGCACGCGCCTGTATACAGCCGACGACATCGAACAGTTGAAAAATATTGTCGCCGCCCGTGAAGTGCTCGGTTTTTCGCTTCAAGAGCTGCAGCACTTTTTGGCGTTGAAGGAAAAAATCAAGACCCATCGGGAAGAATATCGCCACGCCGCCGCCGGCAGCGAACAGCGGCGCGAGCTCGAACAAATGGCCGCCGGGCTGCACCGACAAATCTCCATGCTTGATGACAAAATGGAGAAAATGATGGCATTTAAACAAGAGTTGGAACAAATGGCCAAACGAATAGACGCCATCTTGCAAGAGAGGAGAGAAGAATAGTGGAGGAAGGAAGACAAACAAGGGCGCGGTGGATTACCGTCGCCGCCGCCTTTTTGGCGTTCATGGGCATCGGGGTTGTTGACCCGATTTTGCCGGTCATCGCCGAAAGCATCGGCGCCACCCATTGGCAAGTGGAAATGTTGTTTACCGCCTACATTTTGACGATGGCGGTGATGATGATTCCGGTCGGGCTTGTTGTCAGCCGTGTCGGCGATAAACAAATGATGGTGATCGGGCTCGGCCTCGTTACGATTTTTTCATTGTTGTGCGGCTTTGCCTCTACTATTCCGCAGCTGTCGATGTTCCGCGCCGGCTGGGGATTGGGCAATGCGACGTTTTTCGCGACGGCCATGACGCTGCTCATCGCCTTAACGCCGCAGGCAAGCACCGCCGTCGGCTTGTATGAGGCAGCCATCGGCCTCGGCATGGCCGGCGGACCGCTCGTCGGCGGGCTGCTTGGCCAACATTCATGGCGCTACCCGTTTATCGGCACGAGCATCTTGATTTTCATCGCCTTTTTGCTCGTCACCTTTTTCGTCTATGATCCGAACAAAGGAAAACCGAAAAAAGCGGTCGGCCTGCAAGAAATGCGGCGCTTGCTTTCGTTCCCGCCGTTTTTAAAAGGGGCGGTCGGCAGCATGCTTTACTATTACGGCTTTTTTGTCGTCTTGGCATACTCGCCTTTGATCATTGGACTGTCGGCCATCCAAATCGGCCTCGTTTTCTTCGGCTGGGGGCTTTGCCTTGCTTACGGCTCGGCGGTGTTGGCCCATCAGCTCGAGAAAAAATATGAACCAAAGCAAGTGTTGCCATACAGCTTGCTGCTGTTTGCCGTGCTGTTGCTGCTGTTGGCCGCCGTTGAACAAACGTGGCTCATGACCGCCCTCATTATTTTATCAGGGCTCATCTCTGGATTAAACAACGCGCTGTTTACAAGCTATGTGATGGAAACGTCGCCGTACGAACGCGGAGTCACCTCCGGCATGTACAATTTTGTCCGTTGGATGGGCGCCGCCATCGCTCCCGTGCTGTCGGGCGTCATCGGCCACGCCGTTTCGGCGAAGGCGCCGTTTATCGTGGCCATGGCGCTGTCGCTTGTCGCTTTTCTCTTTCTTGCCTGGCGCAAACGCGAGCCGTCAGCGACGAAAACAGTCTGACCACAAAAGATAAGGCAAAAACAGCACAACTTGACGCAAACTGGCAGACCGGCCGGCTGGCATGGGTCAGCGCCCGTTTTCGCCTGAAAACGGGCGCTTTTCTATTGGCAGCCTGTGTGGATTTCACGCGGCTTCCCATCGGCTGCTGTTCATTCGTTCCCTCCCCTTTTAGCAAGGGCGAATCGTTTGTTTCTCGCTAATCACGACCCCGCGCCTTTTCATTTCCTCAATATACACCTCTCCTGGCACGGCTTGCTCGGGTGGATAGACGCCGCGCTTCGTAATCACCCCGCGGCCGATCAGCTGGGCGACAACGGAAATCGTATAGGCGGTTGTGCGCGCCATCGCCGTCACTTTGTTTTCACGGTCATTAAACGTGACGGTCTCGTATTCGAACACCGTTTCCTTCCCGCCTTTTCGGCCGCCGACGATGACCCGAAGCAAGACGACATCGTCTTTTCCTTTCAAATCAAGGAGCGGCGTCAACACGGCGAGCAGCACATCGCGCGGTTTGACTGTTTGGCCGTTCACGTTGACTTCCATATCGTTGCGCGTCAAATTCAAATCGACGAGCAGCTTGAATTTTTCTGCATGGCCGCGGTAACGAATCGTTTTGTACTCGAGCCGCTTCAAGTTCGGAAACGAGCGCGAGAGCGTCGACGTCCCTCCTGAAGTATGGAACGCTTCAAGCGGTCCGAACCGGTCGAAATAAATCGGTTCCACTTCGGAAAGCGACGGTACTTCCCGCTTTTGGCCGTCACGGATGATGAGAGACGGATCGGTGTAATGGTCAAGCAGCCCTGCTAAAGAAAACACATGGTTGTACTCAAGCGGCGGCTCGGGACGGACGGGAATCCCCCCAACATACAGTTGGATTGACTCAACTTCATCAAGCTGGCTTGCCCCATAGCCGGACAAAATGTTGATCATCCCCGGCGCGACGCCAAGATCCGGAATGATCGTCACCCCTGCATTTTGAGCCTCCTCGTGCATCTCAAGCACCCGGTCGGTAATATGGCCGATATGGCCGCCTAAATCGACCGAATGGACGCCCATTTTGATCGCTGTTTTCGCCACCGTTTCATTGAAGCGGTAAAACAAGGCGTTGACAACCACGTCATGCCCTTTCATCGCCGCCGCGAGTTGTTTCGGATCGCCTGCATCGACCCGAACGGCGGTCAGTTTTGCCGATTGAAGTTGACTCTTAACCTGCTCCGCCCTATCCCGGTCGACATCGGCAAGCGTCACAGCCTCGACGTCCTTGCTTTGCACTAAATCGCGCGCCGCTTCTTTGCCCATCAACCCGGCGCCAAGCACGAGCATTCTCACCGTTCGTTCCCCCTTTGTTGCCGTTTTGTTGCTTGTATCCAACCGCTTGCTGCCTTTTGGCTGCCGCTATGGCAAATGCGGCATCTTGCCCGAGTCTGTATGGACCGCTTTTATCGGCCGCCATCGTTGCGGCTGCCCGGGCAGACAGCCCGCCCGTTCAATCGCCCGTATCAATTTGCGCCCGCTGCAGCTTGCCGCTGAAATCGACATAAATGCTCCGCCACTCGGTAAACACATCGAGCGCAGCGACGCCGGAGTCGCGATGACCGTTGCCCGTCCCTTTCGTGCCGCCAAACGGCAAATGAATTTCCGCCCCTGTCGTGCCGGCGTTGACATACACGATGCCGGTGTCCAAATCGCGCATCGCTCGAAACACGTTATTGACATCACGGGTGAAAATGGCGCTCGACAGCCCGTAATCAACGCTGTTGTTGACGGCGATCGCCTCTTCCAAACTGCCGACGGAAAGGATGGACACGACCGGGCCAAAAATTTCTTCGCGGGCAATGCGCATCGACGGCGTCACATCCGTAAAAATGGTCGGCGCGTAGTAAAAGCCGCGCGCATAGGCGTCATCGCGCAATCGATGGCCGCCAATTAACAATTTCGCCCCTTCTTCTACGCCAAGGCGCACGTAGCGGTCGATCTTTTGCAGCGCCTCTTCGTGGATGACCGGGCCGACTTTGACCGTTTCATCCAATCCATTGCCGATGGTCAGCGTTTTTACCGCTTCCAGCAGGCGCCGCTCGAGCTCCGGCTTGACCCGCTCATGGACGATGACCCGGCTGCATGCCGTGCACCGCTGGCCCGATGTGCCGAACGCGCTCCAGATGATGCCGTCGACCGCCAATGTTAAATCCGCGTCATCCATCACAATGACCGCGTTTTTCCCGCCCATTTCCAGCGACACTTTTTTCAGCAAGCGCCCACACTTCTCGGCGATTTGCCGGCCGACGTCATTCGAACCGGTAAACGAAATGACCGGCACGTCCGGATGCTCAACAAGCGCACCGCCTGCCGTTGGCCCGTCGCCGTGAACGACATTGAACACTCCACGAGGAAGTCCTGCTTCAGCGAAAATCGCAGCCAGTTCGCGCGCCATAAACGGAGTTTCAAGCGCCGGCTTCCAAACGACCGCATTGCCGGCGACGATCGCAGGAAACGACTTCCACGTCGCGATGGCGATCGGGAAGTTCCAAGGGGTAATGATGCCGACAACCCCCACCGGCACGCGGACGCTCATCGCAAACTTGTCTTTCAACTCAGACGGCGTCGTATCGCCAAACAACCGCCGCCCTTCCCCCGCCATGTAAAACGCCATATCGATGCCTTCCTGCACTTCGCCGCGCGCTTCCTCAATCACTTTGCCCATTTCCATCGTCAACAGCCGGGCCAATTGTTCTTTCCGCTCCTTTAGCAAGCTCCCGACCCGGTATAACACTTCCGCGCGCTTCGGAGCCGGCACGAGCGCCCATTGCTTTTGCGCCGCTTTTGCCGCCTTGACAGCCGCGTCGATATCAGCGGCGGTCGACAACGCCGCTTCGCCAATCACCTCTCCGTTCGCCGGGTTGATTACCGACGCCCGTTGGCCGCTTGAAGCCGCTTTCCATTCACCATCAATAAAGTTCCATGCTTTCATCGTCATCCTCCTTTGCACTTTATTCCAGTTCGACTGCCGGCGGCAATCTCCTTTTTCACCGGCGCCGCACCAAGCTGTTGCCATCCAGCCGGGCTCTCACCGCATATGGAAATGCGCATGCCTCCTTTGGGCACCTCGCTATTCTCGCTATTACGGAGCGGGCAGCCGCATCGCCACGGACAGCTGTTCCGGCTCCGTCATGATTTCAATCACCGTCGGCTTCACTGCTGTCAGCGCCTGTTTAAAAGCGGCCGCAAATTCGTCGCCCGTCTTCACCGTGACGCCGTCAGCGCCCAACGCCGTCGCCAACTTGGCAAACGACACCTCGCCCAGCTCGCTCGCAATCACCCGCCGCGGAAAGTGCAGCTCCTGGTGCATGCGAATCGTTCCATACATCCGGTTGTTAAAGACGAGACTAATGACAGGAATGCCGTAGCGGGAAGCGGTCTCGAGCTCAGCCGCTGTCATTAAAAACCCGCCATCGCCTGATAAGGAAACGACCACCCGTTTTGGCTCAGCGAGCTTGGCACCGATGGCAGCCGGCAGCCCGTACCCCATCGCCCCGGATGTCGGCCCGATATACACGTGCCGGTCACGGAACGGGAAAAAGGTATGCAGCCAGCCGACAAAGTTGCCGGCGTCATTCGTGATGACGCCATCATCCGGCAGCTCGGCCTGCAGCACGGCGATGACCGCTTCTTGTATATTTCGCGGCGGCTGCGGCAACATCGCGGTCGCCTCATAGGCACGTCGGCGGGCAGCGGCCCATTCGCTCCATGACGGGGCGATGTTCCGTCCGAGCAGCGCAAGCAAAGCCTCGCGGGCATCCGCCATAACGGCGATATCCGCCGGGAACACTTTGCCAAGCGCTTCCCCGTCTATATCGATATGAATAAGCGTCTGATGCGGCAACGGCCACGTGAAATCTTGCGTCGTCACTTCCGACAACCGCGTGCCGACCGCTAAAAGAAGATCAGCGCTCCTTGCCGTTTCGACCACCGCCGCCGGCGCCCCGAGGCCAAGATGGCCGACATAAAGTGGATGGTCGTGCGGAAACACGTCATGGCGGCGGAACGCCGCAGCGACTGGGAGGGAATATTGTTCCGCCACGAGGCGCAACGGTTGCTCGGCGCGGGCTCGTTTGACGCCGCCGCCGGCGACAATGAGCGGCCGACGGGCGGCGGCAAGCGCCGCTTCTATCTGCCGCAGCTTCTCCTCAGCCGGGGCCGGGCGCGGCGCGTCCATCGCCATCAACACCGCCTCCGCAACGGTTTCTGTAAATACATCTTCCGGGATCGAAACGACGACCGGCCCGGGACGGCCTGTTTTCGCCACCCGAAACGCCCGCTGCACCAACTCCGGCACGCGCTCCGGATCATCGATTTCAACCGCCCACTTTGCGAGCGGCCGGAACCATTCATCCAATTCAACTTCTTGAAACCCTTCGCGGCCGCGAAACCGGCGGTGCACCTGCCCCAAAAAGACGACGAGCGGCGTCGAATCTTGGCGCGCCGTATGGACGCCAATCGCCAAGTTGGCGGCGCCGACCGCGCGCGTCGCCAGCACCACTCCCGGCTTGCCGGATGCTTTCGCATACGCTTCGGCCATAAACACCGCCCCGCCTTCATGGCGGGCGGAGATGAGCCGGAGCGTTGGCTCGTCATATAACGCATCCAACAGCGGCAAATAACTTTCCCCCGGCACACAAAATAAGTGGGAAATGCCTTCTTGCTTGAAACATTCGATCATCGCCCGCGGGACAGAAAGACCGCGCATCACCCGTTTTGTCATGACCGTCCCTCCCAATCGATCGCCGCCCAGCGCTGCGCCGCTTCAAGCAGCCGCTCAAGCGGGGCGGCGAGCGAAACGCGGACATACCCTTCCCCGCCCGAGCCAAACGCCGTCCCCGGCGTCACGATCACCCCGGCTTCATCAAGCAGCCGGGCGGCAAACTCGGCGGCGGAGCAGCCGACCGCTGTCGGCACCCACAAGAAAAACGTCGCCTGCGGCGGCCGGACGGGCACGCCCATTTTCCAAAGCGCCGCCGTCATCGCCTTCATCCGTTCCTCATAGATGCGGCTGTTCTCTTTCGCCGCTTCAATTCCGCCCCGCAGCGCAGCGGCCGCCGCTTTTTGCACCGCTAAAAACTGGCACGTATCGATGTTTCCTTTTAGGACCGCCAGCGCCCGGATGACATCCCGGTTGCCGACGATATAGCCGATGCGGCAGCCCGCCATGTTATAGCTTTTGGACAAAGAGCCAAACTCGACGGCCACGTCTTTCGCGCCGTCAACTTGCAGCACGCTCGGAGCCCGGGCATCGCCAAACGTCAGCAGCGAATACGCGGAATCGTGGGCGATGAGAAACTGGTGCTTATTCGCCAGCGCCACCGCCTCAGCGAATACATCAACCGTCGCCATAGAAGCTGTCGGATTGCTTGGATAGTTTAGCAGCATGATATTGATGCGATCGTAAGTGGACGGATCAACAGCGGAAAATTGTGGTGCGTAGTCATGAGCGGCATCAAGCGGCAATTCAAGCGGCGTCCCGCGGGCGAGATGGACGGCGGTGCGGTACACCGGGTAGCCCGGATTCGGAATCAGCACCGCATCGCCCGGATCGATGAGCGCCTGCAATAAATGGACAATCCCTTCTTTCGAGCCGATCAAAGCGAGCACTTCCGTATCCGGATCCAGCTCGACGCCATACTGTTGCTTATAAAAAGCGGCAACCGCCTCGCGGTATTCGCGGCAGCCTGCATACGGAGAATACGTGTAGTTGCGCGGGTCATCAAGCTCGCGTTTCAGAGCGTCAATCACAAATGGCGGCGGCGGCAAATCCGGCGCGCCGATGCCCAGATCGATCACATCGATTCCTTTCTGGACAAGCTCCGCTTTTTTTCGCTCCAAAGCGGAAAACAAATACGGCGGCATTCCTTTTACAAGATCGGAAGCCGTCTTCATCGCGGCCTCTCCCCTTTCGGCTTTATCATTTGCGGCGCGGGGCGGACAAGCAACGAGGCGGATCGCGGCTAAAGCCCGGGAACGAGTCTAACCGGTGAAAACAGTTGAACGGAAACGCGATTTCTCTTCTTGTAAAATATTTTATTATCAATGTGAAAGAATTAGAATAGTAGCGGCGGAACGAGTCCATACGCCCCGGCTTGCCTGAACGCCAAACCGCAACCCGCATACCAGGATCGAATGGGATGAAGTGCGTGCGGCTCACCGCAATCCGGTCTTTCGCCTTCCGGAAAGCGAAGGCGCATCCGTCAGTTTCAAAAAGCCGGGCGCCGGCGGGCGCCCAGCTTGCATGTGATGCCGCCCATTTCTTACTGATATAGCGATGAACCGCCGCGCACAAATTCGGCGGCCTTTTCTTTCATCCCTTCCTCTTTGATTTTCCGCTGCAGCTCGTGCGAAATGTTCATTGAGCAAAACTTCGGCCCGCACATCGAACAAAAATGAGCTGTTTTCGCCGCCTCGGCCGGCAACGTTTCATCATGGTACTCGCGGGCCCGTTCCGGATCAAGCGACAAGTTGAACTGGTCGTTCCAGCGAAACTCAAAGCGCGCTTTCGAGAGCGCATCGTCGCGCTGCTGGGCGGCCGGATGCCCTTTCGCCAGATCAGCCGCATGGGCGGCGATTTTATACGCCACGACTCCGGCGCGTACATCCTCTTTATTTGGCAGCCCTAAATGTTCTTTCGGCGTCACATAGCAAAGCATCGCCGTCCCGTAAGCACCGATGATCGCGGCACCAATCGCTGACGTGATGTGGTCGTATCCCGGTGCGATATCGGTGACAAGCGGCCCTAACGTATAAAACGGCGCCCCATGGCAAATTTCCTGTTCCCGCTCGACATTTTCACGAATTTTCTGCATTGGGATATGCCCCGGCCCTTCGATCATCACTTGCACATCATGCTCCCAGGCGATTTTCGTCAGCTCGCCGAGCGTCTCCAGTTCGGCAAACTGCGCTTCGTCATTCGCATCGGCAATGGAGCCTGGGCGCAAGCCGTCGCCAAGGGAAATCGCAACATCGTATTGTTTCAAAATTTCGCAAATGTCTTCAAAATGCGTATACAAAAAGTTTTCTTCATGGTGGGCCAAACACCATTGGGCGATGATCGAGCCGCCGCGCGAGACGATGCCGGTCGTCCGGTTGGCGGTGAGCGGAATGTAACGAAGCCGCACACCGGCGTGGATCGTCATATAGTCGACCCCTTGTTCGGCCTGTTCAATCAACGTCTCGCGATACACGTCCCACGTTAACTTCTCCGGCACGCCGCCTACTTTCTCAAGCGCCTGGTAAATCGGCACGGTTCCAATCGGCACCGGCGAATTGCGGATGATGTACTCGCGCGTCTCATGAATGTGCTTGCCGGTCGACAAATCCATGACCGTATCGGCGCCCCAGCGCACCGCCCAAAGCAGCTTTTCCACTTCATCTTCAATCGAGGAAGAAACGGCCGAGTTGCCGATATTGGCGTTAATTTTCACATGAAAACGGCGGCCGATGATCATCGGCTCACTCTCAGGGTGATTAATGTTCGCCGGAATGATCGCCCGGCCGGCCGCCACTTCCTGGCGAACGATTTCCGGATCAAGTTGTTCGCGAATCGCAACAAACTCCATCTCCGGAGTGATGATCCCCTGTTTGGCGTAATGCATTTGCGTCACTGTTTTCCCCGATTTTGCCCGCAGCGGACGGCGCACGAACGGCAGCGGGCGGACACCGGCGGCTGCTAATGGCTTCACTTCTTCGACATCGCCGCGCTCAAAAATCCAGTTGCGGCGAAGAAGCGGCAATCCTTTTTCTACGTCCGGCTCAAAATCGGGATCAGTGTATGGACCGGTTGTGTCATAGACGCGCACCGATTCGTTTTCCACCGTCCCTTGCGGCGTTTTCGTCGGCGACAAGGCGATCTCTCTCATCGGCACGCGCACATCAGGCCGTGATCCTTCGATGTACACTTTGCGGCTGGCTGGAAATGACATGAACGAGCGAATGTTTTCCATGCGGCTTTCCTCCTTAAACATTTTGTTTGGGATCTGCAGCCGCACCAACGAAAAGAGAGGCAAAAACAGGGGCTATTTACGCAAAAACGGGTTCCGCAAAACGGAACCCGATCAAGGCAAAAAGGCCAAATGAACAGCCTGTGCGTCCATTTGTTCCCGCTGCCTGCTTCCCTACGCTGGCATGACCCAGATCAGGTTCAAAGGGTCAAAGAACTTCATCGCGTTCTTTTCTCAGCCCGGCTCCCGGACTCCCCTAGCAGATGAGCGTATAACAATGATGACTGACTTTCCTTTCATTTTACTGCATAACAGGCACGTATGCAAACCATTTTATTCCATATGACAGCTGGCGCATCAAGCCTTCTTTCCTTGGCAAACTCGCTTTTTCCCGCCTCACACCGAAAATTGCTTGAGCATCGTCCGCATCTCGTCCGCCATCCGGCCGAGCGCTGCCGAGGAAGAGGCGATTTCCTCGACGGAAGCCATTTGCTCCTGAGTGGATGCCGATACGTTCGCAGCGCCGGCCGCTGACTGTTCAACGATATTGGTCATCTGTTGGAGTGCGTCATCCACTTGGCGGGCGCGGCCCGTCATTTGTTCAATCGCAGACGATGCTTGTCCAATTTGTTCGCTCACTTGATCGACGGCCGCGCGAATCTCGGCGAACGACTGGCCGGCAGCGGCGACGGCGTCAAGCCCTTGCGCCACTTCAGCGACGACCCGCTCAGCCGACGCGATCGCCCGCTTCGTTTCCTCTTGAATGTGACCGATCAGCTTGGAGATTTGCTGCGCCGAGCGCGCCGACTGTTCGGCCAGTTTTCGCACTTCGCCGGCGACGACGGCGAACCCTTTTCCTTGTTCGCCGGCGCGCGCCGCTTCGATCGCCGCATTTAGCGCCAGCAAGTTCGTCTGTGACGCGATGCCCGTGATCGCTTCCGTGATTTGCCCAATCTCATTCGAGCGCTCCCCGAGCCTTTGGACGACCTGGCCGAGCGATTGAACATGGTCGTAAATGAACTGCATTTGCTCAGACATTTGCGTCACAGACTGTTTGCCGTCCTGCGCTTTGGCCGCTGTTTCCCGGGCGTTGTGCGACACTTCTTTCGTGTGAAGGGCAACTTCGTCCAATGTTTTCGAAATGTCATTGATAGCCATCGCCGTACCGCGGGCGGCCTTTGCCTGCTCCTCGGCGTGCGAGGCCATCGTTTCCATCGCGGCCGCAATTTGTTCTGTCGCTTTTGTCGTCTGCTCAGCGACAGCGGCCAACTGGCCGGACACTTGCGCCACCTCTTCGGCATGGTGCTGCACGCGGCCCATCACTTCCTGCCATGCATCGGCCATACGGTTGAACGCAGCCGCGATCGGCCGCAGCTGCTGCACGCTGTCCAGCGGCACGCGCGTCTTCAAGTCCCCCTCTGTCATTTTGCTTACATGTTCATTGATGATAGCGATCGGCGCGACAAACCGCCGGTAGTTGAGCGTTGATGAAACTAAGCCAACCACCGCCCCGAACAACAAGGTGGCGGCAAGCGTCCACCAAAACGCCGCCCCGCGAATGCCATTAGCCAAGCATATCGCAAGGCCGATCGCCGCCGTGCCGGGGATGACGACGAACATCGTGCGAATGATATAAGCGCTTAACGACAACCCTTTCTCCTCCTTTTTTCTATTGTCAAAAAGTTTTTCACTATTACTATAGCATTGACATATTCGTCAACGTGCGTCGGTTTTCCTTCTTTATGTCCAGCTGGATCTCCTTCATTAAAAAATTGTATTTCCAGCAAACAGGAATTGTATTAAAATAACGATTACCTCATAAATATTCATTTTCTAGATCAATAGAACGGAAGATCATCCATGGACAAAAAGAAAATGATTGGCGGTGCGCTTGCCGTCAGTTTGTTGGCGCTTTCCCCTTGGGCGGCTGTGCACGCCGAGCCGGTCAAATGGACGAACGTCAACGCATTCGAAGAACAAACGGGCAGCCTGTTCAACCAAGAAAACAAACGGTGGAACCCATTAAAGAATGGAATCCGATGGTGTTTCTTGATACACACGGCTATGTGAAAAATGACGGGCCAAACTTGCAAGGATTGATTGAACCTTGCACGCCGCCGCACAATCCAAACTATGAATACGATTTATATATCAAATGGGCGCTCGAACAAGCAAAAGCGATGGAAGCAGAAATTTTGGCCGACAAGGCGTCCTACCAAAGAGAACTGTACAAGTCGATGGAAGGCGTCTATATCCCGTATCGCGATGATACGGCCGGCTGGGATGACTATCCGCCGATTTTCACGCCGATGTACGCCATGTACCACGGCGCGTACGGCCATACGCTCGAAGCGCCGCCAAACGACTGGGACGGCGTGCGCTGGCAATATAACGCCATTATGGGCGCATGAATAAGCAGCAGTCCCATTCCGGCACGAAACTGGCGTTGCAGCGGCTCGGCTTTCAAGTGACCGAACTGACGCCGTCCGAAGTGGCGGCAAACGGGCTGGACGGGTTTGACGTCTTTGTTTACAGCGGGACGGAAAACGTAATTTCTCTGAACTTGAGCGCGGCCAACAAAGAATTCGGCTTGCAAAATGCTGATGAGTACAATGCCTTCAAGCAACACGTCACCGCTTTTGTGAACGATGGCGGCAAATACATCGCTGTCGGCGCCGGAGCATCAAGAGCGACGAAAACGCTCGGGCTCACCGACGACACGATTAATGTCGGCGGCTCGAACAGCAACGGCATCGTCCGCGTCGACTACAGCGGCAAAGGAACGACAGCCGGTTACGGACAGGACGATATCGGCTTTGTATACCGCCCGGTATGGTATACGAACACCGGCAATGACATCGTTGAAGCAACGTTTGACAATACTCCAGGCTTTTTCAAGGCCGGCCATTGGAAAAACCGCAGCGCCGCCCAAGGGGCTGCCGTCATCGTCCGTGAACAAAACGCTGACGTCACCTTGATCGGGCTTGAGGCTGGCTTCCGCGACCATACGGACTATTTGTTCCGCCTATTGGCCAACGCCATTTGGGAAAGATGAGCCGCGCGCTGAAAAACGGAAGCTCCGAACACGGAGCTTCCGTTTTTTCTTTTGCCCGGCCTTCTCAGCAGAATAGTCCAATGCCCCCCGCCGCCAAGGAGGAATAGTCCGTTTTTCTTATCTTCCTCTTCTCCGCTTTGCATCAAAAGGAGGTTTTTTTTGCACCATATTGAAAATGATAATCATTTATATTATGATGTTTACCGATATTGATAATCGTTTTCATAAGAGGAGGGAGCACATTGCAGTTGTCTACCGTCTTTCTCTATGAGGAAGAACAAGCATACCGACAGTTGCAACGAATCGATCCGGCGCTCGGACATTTGTTTTTGGCTATGTTGCCAAAAAGCCGGCGGCGCATCACCGGTCGGTTGCTGCAGGCGCTCGTCCGCGAACATCTCATCAGCCCAAACCGCGTTGACTGGAGGTATACCGGAAAAGAGTGGGAACTTTCCATCCTGCTTTCGGAAACGAAACAGATCAAAGCAGCGGCAGCTGAGCGGTTCAGCCTTGGGCAGTTTACCGTTGCACGCCTTTGGCTGCTGGACAGGAAGAGACAAACTCCCCTCTTCTCCCCTTTGGAGCTGCTTCAGCTGCTGCGATCCGAAGGGGCGATCGCTCCTATGCCAAACTGGGACGGATTTTGTGCTGAAATCGCCAACAGTGTTGTGAATGATGCGCTTGCCTTAGCCGCCGCCGAACGGCGCGGCCCACGCGGGACAGTTCACTCCTCTTCGCTTGAGTGGGTGCGCGCCCAACCGCATCCATTCAGCCCGCTTGTTTTTTATGAACAGTCGGTCGTTGACGGGCATACGTTGCACCCGTGCGCCAAAACGCGACTCGGCTTCAGCGTCCAAGATGTGATCGACTATTCGCCGGAATGGGAAGCAATCGTCGCCCTCCCCTTGGTCGCGGTGCATCGCCGCCATTGCCGTTTCGTTTCTTTTTCCTATGAACGAATGGCGGACTGGATTTACGAACAGGAAGAAACGTTGCGTTCCGCTGTACAGGAATCGTTGCGGACATGCGGCCGCTCTGAACGCGAATATGACGTCATTCCTGTCCACCCTTGGCAGTGGAAACATACGATCCAACGATATTTTCAAAAGGAGCTGAACGAACAGACGATCGTGCCGATCCAGGGCCGGACGCTCCGTGCCCATCCGCTCGTCTCCGTGCGCACATTCATGATCGCGGGCGCTTCCGGTGATCATTTGAAAACGCCGGTCAACGTGCAAATGACAAGCGCCGTCCGCACCGTATCGCCGGCCGCCGCTGCCAACGGGCCGCGCTTATCGGCATGGCTGAACGATGTGCTCACCAACGAGCAGCTGGCCCCCCGCTTCCGGATCATCAGCGAAAAAGCAGGCATCTACTTTTCCCCTGATGGGCGAACAGGCGAAGAATCGGCAACGCTCAGCAAACAGCTGTCCGCCATCGTCCGGGACAATCCAGAGCGCGGGCTGGTGGAAGGGGATATCGCCATGCCGGCTGTGGCGCTTCTTTCTTCTTCCTTCCTAAGCGGCAAGCCGGTGGCGGCCGAACTCGTTGAGGAATATGCCGCCAATCAGGGGGCAAGCTCCGTGCGCGAAGCGGCTGTGTGGTTTTTCCGGCAATATGCAGAAATGCTCGTTCCGCCGTTGCTCGTCCTTTTGTGCAAATACGGCATCAGCCTGGAAGCTCACTTGCAAAACAGTGTCCCCGTCTTCCGTCGCGGTGTGCTTCAAGCGATGCAAGTTCGCGATTTAGGAGGAATTCGCCTCCATTCCGGCCGTTTCGGGCGCCATCGCTACCCGCTTCACGATTTGGCGCTTTCAAGCATCGTGACGGACGAGATCACCGAGTTGCGTCATACGTTCACTCATGCCGTCATTCACAACCATCTTGGCGAGCTGATCGCCTGCCTGTCCCGGTCGTTCTCGGTCGAAGAGCCGCTGTTTTGGCGTGCGACAGCCGAAATAATGGAGCGCACATTTGCGATGCTTGCCCGTGACAACGAAGCGAACAGACACGCAAATGAAGACCGCGAGGCGCTGTTTTCCCCGGTGTTGCCAATGAAAGCGCTCGTCGCCATGCGCTTAACGGATGATCTCCGCAACCATTTCATTGAAACGGTCAATCCGCTGGCCAAATGGAAAAAGGAGGAATGGGAACGATGAACACCCGTTTATTCGCCCCAACGGCGAATATGACGCTCTACCCATACGAGCAAGAATGTGCAGAATTCATCAGGAAACGGTTCCCTGACCGGCTTTCTGCCTACTTCCGCCATGTCGCTCGGGCGCGGACAACGATCTTGCAACGAACTGTCGCCGCGTTGCTGCGGGAAGACGTATTCGGTCTGTACTCCCATTCCTACAACTTGCGAGTGGTCGGCTCGGTATATATGACAAATTGGCACGGGCTGACGCCGGAATGGGAGCCGGCCGTCCGCCGGCTTCCGGATGCCAACTTGCAAGAAGGAATCACCTACAAACTGTTCCCGGTTGCGCCGGGCGAATGTTTGCTCATCCCGATCCGCGGTGAATCGGCTTTTCGCCAATGCGACATCGGCGAGGAGATCATGTGGATCGGCAGCGGCATCCGAACGGTCCAAGACGCCATCTCCTTCCTTTCCCTGTTGGCGCCGCATATGAAAGCGGACGGCCAGGAAGACGCATGGGCGCAACTAGCGAAAGAGTTGGAAAACGGAACCGCCAATTTGGCACTTGCCTATTGGCACTTTGAGAAGACATGGCAGGTGACGGGGACGGAAGCTGACGGCTTGTTTGCGTACATTGAACATCGACGGCGTGACCCATCGTTTTGCCCGGCGTTATTTTTCGAACAGCTTTGCATTGAAGGGCACCACCTTCATCCGGGCGCCAAAACGAAACTGCCGATGTCCCCTGAGGACGTGTTCGCCTACTCGGCGGAATTTGGCGGCGAACCGCAGCTGCTGATTGTCGCCGTCCGACGCAGTTTGTGCGATTTCCGTTTTGACGGATATGAAGATCCCAACACCTTCCTGTTCGACCGCTTCCCGTCGTTGCGACGCCCGGTGGCGGAACGTTTCCGGCAGGCAAACCGGAAGCCGGAAGACTATGTGCTCATACCTGTCCATCCTTGGCAATACGAGCACATCATTCCGGACGTCTACCGTGAGGAGCTGCGCGATGGACGCCTTTGGCTGATCGAGGGGGTGACGATCCCGACGCAGGCGACCGCCTCGTTCCGGACCGTTTTGGCGAAGGAAACCCCGCTGTATATAAAAACTGCCGTCCATAGCCAAATGACCTCAACAGTCAGGTCCATTTCACCCCAGTCGGCCAACAACGGCGCCGCATACAGCCAGCTGTTTCGCGCCATTCTAGAAAGGGAACATGCACTGTCCGGCATCTTTCTTCCCGTTTGTGAAATCGGCGGCTGCTCGTTCCGCTCGGAAGATCCGACAAAAGCGCGAAATTTATCCGTCATTTATCGTGAGGGACCGGATCGTTTCCTTGGCGAAGAAGAAATCGCCATCACCGGAACCGCCTTATACGCCATGTCACCATTTAGCGGCCAGCCGGTCGTCGTGGACATCATCGAAGAGTACGCGAAGGCAACCAACCGTCCACCATCCCGGGAAACGGCGCTTTCCTTTCTTCGCGAGTACGCCGGCATCGCTGTCCGCGGTTTTTTGACGTTGCTCGTCAAGTACGGCATCGGACTCGAAGGGCATTTGCAAAATACCGTTCCCGTCTTTCGGCAAGGGCAACCGGTGAAATTGCTGTTTCGCGACTGGGGAGGCATCCGTCTGTACCGGCCGCGCCTTTTACGCCAAGGGCTTGACATCGACGTCCAACCTGGATCGCTCACGGTCACCGACGATTTACGGGAAGCGCAAAACAAGGTGTTTTATACCGTCTTTCAAAATCAACTTGGGGAAATTATCCGCCACATCTGCCGCCGGTGGGGCATCGCTGAAGAACAAGGTTGGACGTGCGTCCGCCGCCAATGTGATGCAGTGTTTGACGAACTGGCCAAAGATCCGAATCTGCAAACAGCGGTGCACGAAGACCGCCAAGCTTTATACCGGCCGCTCGTGGATCATAAGGCGCTGGCAACAATGCGGCTGCAGCCGGAAGCGAAAACGTATTGTTTCGTTTCCGTGCCCAATCCGTTGGCGACAGGTTGATAAGGGGAAATCGATATGCTTCTTATATGGAAAAAACCGTCCCCTTCCTTCGCGCTGTTTTGGCGCCCGTTCCGTGTGTATTGGGCCGGGACACTGCCGGCGCGCATCGGGGAGTGGGCTGATTTCATCGTTTTAAACTGGGCCGTGCTGCAGCTTTCCCGCTCGCCGCTCGACCTCGGCGTTCTGCACGCCTGCCGGTTGCTGCCGATCTTTCTATTCAGTTGGCTCGGCGGGGTGCTTGCCGACCGTCTGCCCCGGCGCCATGTGCTCGCCGCTTCCTTGCTTGGCATGGCCGCGTCCACGTTGGCAATCGCCTGGCTGCTGCATGAAGCGTTCTCATTCGTTTGGCTGTTGGCCGCCGTCTTGGTCCGTTCGGTCTTTATGGCCGTGGAAACGGCCGCACGCAATGCATACATCGCTCATCTTGTTCCGAGCGCGGCGCTCTCGAGCGCCATTTCACTGCATACCGCCGCGCTTCATATCGGAAAGATCGCCGGACCGGCAGCAGCCGGATGGTGGCTCGCTTCGATGGATGGCATCCCGCTGCTTGTCGTCTATAGCGCTATGCTCGTTGTCGCCGCCCTCGCGGTATCCTTTTTAAAGGAGGGCGGCCCCCACCAACCGGCTGCACGCTCAGCAGGAAGCGACAAAGGGGAAGCCATCCGTTATATCAAGGGCACCCCGCTCATTCAGGCGTTGCTTGCCCTTTCGATCATCCCGATGATGTTCGGTTTCGCTTATTCAGCGATAACCCCGCTCCTCGTTGAGGCGTTGTCCGAAGGTGGCGCCGGGGATTTCGCCTTGCTGCTTTCCGTCTCGTCCGTCGGTGCGTTGCTCGGTACGATCTGGCTTTCCTTCCGGCCGGTTGAGGCGGTCGGCAAATGGCTGATCGTTTCATTGCTTGCCTTTTCCTTATCGTTGCTTCTATGGATCGTCTCGTTTGAACATAAGTGGCTTTGCTTGGCTGCGATGGCGCTGGCCGGGCTGACCGGTCAGCTGTATCGGACGCTATGCCGCCTAGCCGTTCAGCTGACCGTTCCGGATCGCCTACGCGGACGGATTATGAGCATCGCCTTAATGGACCGCGGGTTCATCCCGCTCGGCACGCTTTTGCTTACCGCCGTCGCCGAGTACGCCGGGGTAAAAACGGCCGGCTATGCGATGGGGGGGCTCTGCCTTCTTTGTGTGCTTATCTTTTGGCGGCGAAAAGAACTATGGAACATCTCTACAGGAGGAAGAACATGGAACGATTAAGCGACGTCATTCAAGTGATCACGGATCACAAGACAAAACAGCAGGCTCCGCTCTGCGCCTATGTGTATGACCTGGAAGGCTTGCGCGCCCATACAGCCAGGCTATCCGCCCCGCTTCCCCCTTCCGTCCGACTTTTTTATGCCGTCAAGGCAAACGCGGATCCGCGCGTCTTACAGGCGATCCAGCCGCATGTGGCCGGGTTTGAAGTAGCCTCGGGCGGCGAGCTGCAAAAAGTCCGCCGCCTGTTTGCCGACACCCCGGTCATTTTTGGCGGACCGGGAAAAACAGACGAAGAACTCATCGCAGCAACCGAGGCGCGTGTAGCCCTCATTCATGTCGAAAGCATATGGGAACTGCAGCGGCTCCACTGGATCGCCGCCGAGCGGCAAACGACCGCACGCGTGCTCCTGCGGGTCAATTTGCGCCAAACCGCCCCAGGCGCTACGTTGCATATGGCGGGAAAACCGACCCAGTTCGGCCTCGACGAATGGCATATCGGCGAAGCGATTCGCACAGCGCTGGCGCTTCCGTCTATTGATCTGCAAGGGTTCCATTTTCACGCCATGTCCAATCATACCGACGAGCAGGCCCATCTTGCCTTTATCGAAACGTGCCTGTCATTCGTTAGGCAAACGGAAAAAACATACGGGCGGCCGTTTTCGTTCGTTAACGTCGGAGGCGGAGTCGGCGTCCATTACAACGACCCGGACCGGCAGTTTCGTTGGGATTGGTTTGCCAAAGAACTACATTTGTTGCTGCGCCGCCATGCCTCTCCGCATTGGACGGTCATTTTCGAACTTGGCCGCTTGATCGCCGCCCATAACGGCTACTACGCGGCTGAGGTGCTCGACTTAAAAAACAATTACGGAACGTATTTTGCCATTCTCCGCGGCGGCATCCACCATCTCCGGCTGCCGGCGGCATGGAAAATGAACCACCCTTTTCTCATCATTCCGATCAACGAATGGCGTTACCCGTTTGACCGTCCATCTTTGTTCGGCGAACGGGTGACGTTAGCCGGTGAGTTGTGCACACCAAACGATATATTGGCCCGGGATGTGCCTTGCGCCCGCCTGCGCGTCGGTGACATCGTATTATTCCGCTATGCCGGTGCCTATGGCTGGGACATTTCCCACCATGACTTTTTAAGCCACCCGCACCCGGACTTTATTTATCTTGATTCCTCAAGTTAAAAAAGCGGGCCTCTATTTGGAAGCCCGCTTTTTTCATTGTTTATGCGGTCGGTTTGTCCGTTGTGACATACGTGCCGGCGATAAAATCGTGAATCGACCGTTTGTCTTCCCTTGCCGCCACCATAATGGCACTAATGATCAGGCCGATGCCAAAGGTAATGAAATAAATCAATCCGCCGACAAACGAACGCAAAAACATCGTGCCAATACCGACTTTGCCGCCGTTCACCTTGGCGATCCGGATGCCAATCATCCGCTTGCCAACCGTATACCCGTACCACACCGCTGGAACAACTAAGGCGTAAAGCAAGTTTGCCAATGACGTAAACCAGTTCGTTTCCCCGCTGCCTGTAATCAAATAGCCGATGATCGAAATCGGAATGCCGACTACAATAGCGTCTAACAAGTTAGCCAACAGCCGCTTCCAAAATCCAGCCGGGTTCGTCACCGTCATATGCCTTCCCCTCCTCCTGGCTTTTCTATATTGTATTCGCCACCGACAGTACAATTGTCTTCATTTTAGCCTAAATTCAGGGGAGAAATCCACAACTTTCTTCCTAAAGCTTCTTAGCCCGTTTTGGACCGACAAAGGCGAAAAGTTTTCCCTAAAAGTAGTATTGGTGAAAAATCCGTATATAGTAAACTAAGAAGGATCGGGCAGCGGCAGGCGGACATAGGCAAACAGCGTCATTTCATTTTATAAAGAAAGGCATGACATTGCATGTGGGAACTTCTTTTCGTATTGGCCATTCTTTTTGTCGGCAGTTTTATCCAAGGGGCGAGCGGATTTGGCTTCGGCTTGTTTTCCATGGGGCTTTTGCCAATTTTATTACCCTTTAAGAATAGCACATTATTAGTGTTGGCTTTGACAATCGTTATATCGCTTCACGTGGCGGTCAAGTTCAGAAAATATATTCAGGTCAAAGATCTCCTTTCTATCTTGAGTTTCGCCTTGGCGGGCCGCGTATTGTCATTCTTTATCCTAAGCTTCTATGGCGAGACTGAGATGATGAGAAAATTGCTGGGCCTCGTGCTCATTGGAATGGTTGTTTATCTTTATGTAAGTGAAAAAAACACCTATACCCCGTCGTTTGAAAAGCCCCTCTTTCCTATGTTGATCGGTTTGACCGGCGGAATGATCGGAGGAATTTTCGCTGTAGGCGGACCTTTTTTTGTCTTTTATTTTCTGATGCGCTATAAGGAAAAGGAACGCTATAATGCCAATCTTCAAGCATCCTTTATCATCATGAACAGTTTTACGATCATTTTGCATGGGATTCACGGCGACTTTACCGGTTCATTCGCTCTTTACTTTTTGCTTGGCATCGTGGCCGTATTGGCCGGCGTACACATCGGCCTGAAATGGTTTGAACGTCTCCCGCATACACGGATCAAAAAACTGGCTTCCTTGATTGTGTTGATAGCGGGAATGAATTTGTTGGTCTTTTCGTGAAATGGGGAAGGGATGCCCCTGAGGCGGGACATCCGTTTTATTCGGAAACAGGAAGGCCAAACACATATCATGACCGATTCTTAAACTAGCCGCCGACCGATACAGGCAACTTCTCTTTCCTTCTCTACCTAAGCTTAGCGACCACCGCTGAGAAATCGTCCGGAAGCGGTCCTTTTTGGGCAAAATGGCGACGCAGGTGGGCCAACAGTGCACGCTCGTCGAGAGAGACGTATGGCGCTAGCGCGTCGCGGAACTCTCCGATATTTTGCCGGATCGAACCCGCTCCCCCTTCAATGACCCCATCGGAATACAACACGAGCGTCGCCCCGGGTTCATAGTGCAGACGACCGCTATCGATAAAAAGGCGCGGGAGCAGTCCGATCGGCGCGCAACCGCGATCCAATTCGGCCACCGTGCCATCCGGCTGAAACAAAAACCCGGGCGGATGGCCGGCCGATGCATACTCGATCGTTCGCTTCTTCACATCGACAAGGACATATACAGCAGTGAAATAATACGTCATTCCCCCATTTTCGTGGTACAGCTGGTGCATATGACGATTCAGCTCGCGGAACACTTCTTTCGGGACGATCCCTTTGCGGATGATGCCGTTAAGAAGCGAGCGCACGGACATACAAATAAGCGAAGCTGCCGCTCCATGTCCCATCACGTCCATTAAAAAAATGCCATACCGTTGTTGGTCGATCGGATACCAGGCATACATGTCGCCGCCTAGTTCCTGCGATGGGATGTATGTTCCAGCGATACCGATCCCGTTGGTTGATAACGGTTTGCTTAATACACGCTTTTGCACTTCGCGGGCCAGCTTTAAATCGTCCTTCATCGCCTCAACGTAAGCTGTCCCACGGAACGGGCCGGAAAACAAAAACAAATAAAAGACAATCTCCCCTTCCGGAGCATGAACGGGCCGCACCGTCGTTGGTCTGACATGCACGGATCCGTTTTTCCGCCGCCAACGCACGCGTCCGCGCCATTCCCCGCTTTCCTCGATCCCGGTTTTGACTACTTCGTAAAACCAGGCATCGTAGTAACCGGCATACAGTGTTTGCAACGGCTGGCCGATCACTTCCGCACTATGGCCGGTAATGTTCGTAAACGCCGGGTTGACGAACCGGATAGCGAACTCGGCATCGGTCACGAGCATCGCCTGCTCTATGGCGGCGTACACTTGCTCCGCAAGCCGGAGCTGATCCCCGTTCCGTTTCTCCTCAGTAATGTCCGTGACAAAGCCGCTCATCAGTTTGATATCCCCCGCCTGACCAAGCACAAGGGACGTCCGCTCAAGCACCCAGCGCACAGACCCATCACGCTGGTTAATGATGCGATATGTTTGCGTATTCGCTTCGGCGTTCGAAGAAGCCACCCATTTTTCCTCCGCCTTGGCACGATCATCAGGATGCGATACTTTGCTCCATACGTCCCCGTCATGATAAAAGGTGGCCGGAGGCAGGCCGTATAGCTGCTCACACGACGAAGAAATGAATAATATTTTTCTTTTATCTGGCATCGCCAACCAGTATACATCATCACGCGGCCCGAACAGCATATTCATTTTTTCGAGACTGCCGAGCAACTCCCGCCATGTAAAGTCTTCTTGATGTCGAAGATATTCTAAAAACCCATTACTCATAGAACGTCATTCTCCGCTGAAATAATCGATCGCTTCCTTCTCTGTAGCAAATAATTTGATAAACGAAGAAAATTTGACAATATGAAAAATTTCCGCGAGCGACCCTTTTACCCCGGCAACGACCAGCTCTTTTTGCCGGGCTCTGGCTGCCATCACACTGTCGGCGATCATGCCAAGTCCGGCGCTGTTGATGTAGCTGACCGCCTCCATGTTCACGATCAACTGGTCAGCCCGTTCGGTCAACAGCTGTTCAAGCGCTTGACGGAACGATTCAACATTATTTAATGTAATATCTTCCGTCCATGTCAGTGTGCAAATTGCCCCTTGTCTCATCTCCATCCTGCTTCCTCCAATGGTCACTCATTTTCTTTACATTTACACATGCAAAGCAAGACGTTATTTCCCGCTCGTTTCACGTATACATTGTCGACAATGTGAGCGATCAGTTGCAACCCTCTGCCGCGCGGCCCGGTGTTAACGCCATCGGTTTTGACGGCGGAAAAACACCCTCCTCGCTGCTTGACAATAATCGTGAACCGGGCTGTATCCATTTTCCAAAATATTTTAAACGGTAATCTTCTTGTTTTTTGACAATATTCATACGCATTCATACACGCTTCCTCCGTCGCCAAGCGAAGAAAGAGGCAGTCGCGTGGCAAAAACCCTACCTCGTTTGCCAGCTGTTCAGTAATGTCCATCGCTTTTAAAATATCTGCTGTTTTCATGATCGTCATTGTTCGGATCATGATGACATGCTTCATCGGCATTCCCCTATCTTTCTGTGCTTGCACGCGCAGTCAAATGCAACAATGGCAACCTTTTTACTATAGCACGCCCTGACGCTAGGAAAAACAGATTGGAATGCTATTTTTTCTTCCTTATTATTCCACATTGATAGAAAAAATAGTTCTTATTTACTACATTAATCATTATAATACAAAATGGGTTTCATTCCAATTTCCTGCTCTTTTTGACCTTATGATCGTTTTCGAATACAGCAAAATGTTAAAAAAGGAACATCATGGATCCTATCGTCCGATGATGCTCCCTAATGACGCTGCCGACGGTGACTTAACTGATACACAAGAGCAATAAGCTGTGAACGGTCATTGACTCCGATCTTTTGAAAAATATTCGTGATATGATTTTTCACTGTATGAACACTAATGAACAGCCGTTCTGAAATTTCGCGGTTGCTGCAGCCTTGGACGAGCAGTTCCAACACATCCATCTCCCGAGCCGTCAACTGTTCGGACAACATTTGAACATTAGCCGTCTGTCCGTCCTTGGCTTGAGCCGCGCTATTCATCATCATCATTCCAACAGACACTAGCGCTGTCATGTACACTTCCGCCTCTTTCGCTTCGTCCGTTTCCTTTAAATGGACGGCAAGAACGCCAAAGTGGCCGTCGCGGGAAAAAAACGGCACTTCCATCACTGTTTTGTCTCCTACTTGACGCAATGTGGGAACGTGGCTTTTCGCCGACTGTGCAATACCCCGGCTATAGCGGCGGAGCACGTCATCCCGGTAACAAGACAACATCTTGGCGGAAATTTCCCCTTCATGAACGGTGACGGCCTTGCCATCTCCGCACCATATGGCGCAAACGAAGTCGCCGTAGGCAAGCTCGATCGCGAATTCGGCCATCATACGGACGATTTCTTCTTCTTTTTGCACCACACGCATCGCCCGGCCAATTTCCATTAGCATCGCCAAACGCATGAAATGACGGTTCATTTTCATATTAGCAGTCTCACATTTGGCAAGCAAATGCCAATGTTGAACAAGCACGGCGCCAAGCGGCTTGATCGTGTCTGGCAGGGAGGAAGCGGTCTCACTTCCAACAATCACCCACCCTTCCAGTTTTTCTTCATACATCGCCGGATACACGACCATCGCCTTCGGGCGGATGCCATGACGAACCAAAAACGAAAAACGCGGATCTAGTGCAGCATCTTGAAAATAGGCAGGATAGCGCGACATCTCGGGGGAGGAAAGCGGCGGAAACAGTTCGTCGACCGCTTTGCCGTATAGCTGTCCGGCTTTTTCACCGCTCGTTGCCGTCACCAGCCATCCTTGCCGGTGCTTTCCGATATACAACGCCATATCGAGGCGTTCGTCCATCTTGCGCAGCTGGTGAAGCAGCTTATCTACGCCATTTAGGGCAGAACGATCGGTTACCGCCGCTTTAAGTAGCTGTCCGTACTCATTGTATTTCTGCTTACGGCGCTCACTGCAGATCAATTCTCCGCATATGGCTGCCATCTTTTCGATTTCGCCGAGCTTAGCCTCGACCGCCCAAGCCGGCAGTGCGTTCGCCTGTTCAATGGCTGACGCCCACTCGCGGGCATCGGAAAGTGGCTGTTCGCAAATCAACCATTTCGTTTCTTCCTCAACAAACGCACCCGCCCAAATCCAATATTCTGCCTTTCCATCGACAACCACAGGGGCAATGATGCTTTTCACTCCTAAATGCCCAACGGGAACAACAACCGGCCGCTGCCACCCGTCAACCGCCGGCTCCCGAGGGCAAAAAAACGATAGGGATCCCTTTTTCGCGACAAATAAAACGAGCTCCGCCAGCTCGGTGATGTTCGATACTTTTGTGACCGGATTGCCGTCATGATCCACGATAATCATGCTTAACTCCGTTAATGCCGCATATGCGTCTTGGACATATTGCAATAGTTTATTGATCGTCAATTTGCCCTCAACTCTCCTAAAACACATTTTTTTATCCTTACCTATTATGGACAAACGCACTGCAAGAAATCAAGTTTCAACCCCCTATGGCAAAACAACCCGGCGCAGCCCCCGCAGTGAAACGGGCGGCCGGCGCCGGGGAAACGGCTGTCAACAACTAGCTTGTTTATGGTTTTGCCATATTTATTACCAGTCGACCGACAACTCGAGCGTGCGCAAACAATCAGCCAGCTGCTGCTTGATTTGCGCCAATGTTTCTTCCGTCCTCGCTTCAGCGCGCAAGACGAGAATCGGCTGTGTATTCGAAGGCCGCACCAATCCCCAGCCGTCCGGAAACTGAATGCGGGCGCCATCCACATCAACAACAGGGAAACGGCCGGCAAATTTCTCTTTTACTCTGGCAATGGCGGCCGCTTTTTTCTCTTCCGGGCAAGCGACGCGCGTCTCCGGTGTCGCGGCGTACTGCGGCACGTCGGCGAACCACGCCGACAGCGGGCGCACATCGTGCGACAATAGCCGAAGCAGCCGGCCGGCGGCGTACAACGCGTCGTCATAGCCATAAAATTCATCATTGAAGAACAAATGACCCGACATTTCGCCGGCAAATGGAATCGTCGGGTTGCGGCGCAGCGTCGCTTTGACGTGCGAGTGGCCGGTGCGATGGAAGAACGGTTTCCCGCCAAGCCGCTCAATTTCTTCAACAAGCGCCTGCGAGCATTTGACTTCAACCGGCGCCTCGGCCCCCGGGTGATGCTTGAGAATCTCACGCCAGAACAAAATCATAAGCTGATCGCCCCAACGGATCGCACCGGTTTCATCCACAACGCCAATCCGGTCGCCGTCACCGTCAAACGCCAAACCGAGATCGGCCCGCTCCTTGCGCACCGTTTCAATCAAATCAACCAAGTTTTCCGGCACGACCGGATCCGGGTGGTGATTCGGGAACGTCGGATCGGATTCGCAGTAAAGCGGAATGACGTCACATCCCCATGCCTTCAGCACGTCCGGCGCTATGATCGACGGGGTGCCGTTGCCGCAGTCGACAACCACTTTCAGCTTCCGCGGGCCAAGTTTAATTTTTTCCGCCAGCATGTCCTTATACGCCGGAACAAAGCTCAGCATTTCCTCCCGTCCCCGCGGCGTCTTAGGCCGCGGTTGCTCTTTTGCAAGACGCTCCATCGCGCGCCGCAGCGCTTGAATGCGCTCACCGTAAATCGTCGTTTTTCCCATGGCGATTTTAAACCCGTTCTCATCGCCTGGATTATGGCTGGCGGTTACGATCATACCGCATGGGATATGCGTATAGTGCAGACTATAATAGAACATCGGCGTCGTCGACAGCCCAATGTCCACAACATCGCACCCGCCATCGAGCAAACCGTCCTTTAACGACCGATGCAACGCCGGCGACGACAAGCGATTGTCATGGGCGACAACCGCCCTCTTTTCCCCTTCCTTTTGCATCATGTCGGCAAAAGCCCGTCCGAGCCAATACGCAAACGGCTCGTCAAGCTCCTCGCCGGCGCGCCCGCGAATATCGTATTCTTTAAACACGTGTGCTGGCCATGCGAATTGTTTCATTGCTGAAAAGCTCATCCATAACCACCTCCACCGAAATCGACTGAGCAATTGCTGCCGTTAATAAGTAGGATAACGTCGACTCTGCCCCCCGATTCGGGTTCGGGCCGTTTGGACCAAGCCCATCGCAACAGCTGCCATCGCTTTGGTCAGCCAATGGAACGCGGCCATCATTGTTTCCATAAAACCATGCAAGGCAACGACGGACAACGTCACGATACCGCTTCTCTTCCGTCGCCCAATACGCCTCGCGCGCCGCCAGGGCGAGCTTCATCACATCGAGCGGCTGCTGATCCCAATCGGCGCGGTAGCGACGGCTGCACCAGCCGCGGTTGCCGACCGGGCGAATGACGCCCGCCGGTCCGCTCATCTTCTCGATCAAAAAGTTGAGACTTTCTTCCGCCGCCTTCCTGACCTCTTGCCTTGGCATGCGCCGGTACGCCGTCCAAAGCGCCCATGGCAGCACCCCGTTTCCATAGGTCAGCTCCGGCTCGTACCAACGCCAGTCGGCGTCCGCGTGCGTCTCGTAGGCCGCAAGCAGCCTCCGCTCAAACCGCTCCGCCAACGCAGTCAACTCTTCCTTATCGATGCCGGGCGCTCTCTCCTCTTTGAGCAAAACGCTGCACGTCGCCAGTCCCCAAGCGACGCCGCGCAGCGAGCGAAGCTCCCATGCCGCTGGCAGCGCCCGCCTCAGCATGTCCGCGGCCGCCTCACACCGTGCCAGGTCTTCCAATTGTATATACGCTATCGCCGACGCCCAAAACGACCGCCCAAAGCAGTCGTCTGACGGCGTCTCTTCCTCTTTCGTCCGATCGAAGAAAAAGTTGTTATGGAACGTCCCATCATCGTTTTGCGCCCACAGCAAAAAGGCTAAATACCGGTCAAGCAGACGATACAGCCGCTCCCTTGTTTCTTGATCATCGAGCAATGCCAGCCACTCGAGACACCCCCATATGGCGCGGGCGTTGTCGTCGGTCGAATACCCTTCGCGCCGCCGTGGAATGCGACCGAGGCTATGCTCGAGCAGCCCGGTGTCGTCAGTCATGCGCTCGAGATGGTCGAACTTAATGACTGACAAAGTCAACCGCCTTCACCTCCCCGCGTTTCGCGGCGCACACGCGCGCAAACAAGGCGATATGCTGTTCGCCGACGCGCGGCCAATGCGTGTTCACCCCGATTTGGCGTACGGTTTCTTCCCAACGTTTTAACGCCGCCTCATCGGCCAACAGCTGCCCAAGCCGTTCTTCCCATCGGGCGGTGTCGCCATACGGCAACAGCAACTCCCCGCAGCCCTGCAACAAATCGCGCGCATGCTCATACGGCGTCGAAATGACCGGACGGCCGACGCCGACTGCATAGGCGAGCGTGCCGCTTGTAATTTGCTGCATGCCGGGGTACGGGGTGACGTACAAATCGCACGCCGTCAAATAATCAATCAACTCTTCCTCGCTGAAATACCGATCCTCCATGCGGACATGGCCATCGAGCCCCAATCGGTGAATCAGCGCTTTTAACTCCTCGCGATATGCCTCGCCTTCCCGCTTTTTCACCTCTGGATGCGTCTGGCCAGCGATGACATACAACGTTTCCGGCACGCGGCGGATGACGCCCGGCAGCGCGGCGAGCACTGACTCAATCCCTTTGCCGCGGCTTAACAGCCCAAAGGTGAACATCACTTTGCGCCCGCTAAATCCAAGACGGCGCCGCAGCCATTCGCGGTTCTCGGGGCTTGGTCCTGGAGCGCCGTGCGGGATATAGACGATTTTCTTTTCCGACAAGCCAAACGCTTTGACCAAATACGGAATCGCCTGCCGGTTCATGACGATGATCGCATCGCTCGCCGCCGCGATCTTCTCCTGAATCGGGCGATACGGCGGCATGGGGTCGGCAAACACCGTATGGAACGTCGTCACGAGCGGCTTTTCGAGCGCCGCGATGAAATCGAGAATGTATTCACCGGCCTCGCCACCGAAAATACCAAATTCGTGTTGCAACACAACAACATCAATCTCACTTTCATTCACCCGTTTCGCCATCTCTGTATAAGCGGCGCGCTGTTGCGCCGGAAGCGGCCAATATGCCGGGTTGCCGCGATAGACATCATCACCATCGTTTTCGTTATACAGGACAATCACCCGGTCGCCCTCTGACGATCCGCGAACACTATCAATGCTTTGGCGAAGATGTTCCGTAAACGTGGCTAATCCGCACTTGCGCGGCGGATATGTACTGACGTACGCAATTCGGGTCATGCTTGCACCGCCTCCTTAAACTGATTGATAATCAAACCTTCGAATACTTCTCCAGCTGTCGTCACCGTCCGGTAGCCGAAAATACTGTTTTGCAACCGGCTGCGATCACGAATGAGGGAGCGATCCCAGACAATTGTCTGCGCGCAATGGACGCGGGCACCGATTTGACAATGGTCACCGATAACGGCATACGGGCCAATGACTGTTTGATGGCCGATTTTTACATTATTTCCAATTAGCACAGGAGGTACAAACAGTACACCCGAACTAACCTTGACATTTTCTCCAACAAACACGCCCGGCTGAATCTCGCGCCCTTTGATCGGCAACGGAAATTCCCGGCTCAACACATCCCAATGCACTTGGCGGTAACGGGCCGGCGTACCCATGTCGCGCCAATAGCCGCTGCTGACAGTGCCATAGACACCGGCGTTCTTCTCAATAAGAAGCGGGAACGTTTCGCGTTCAATCGATACTTCCTGCTCAGCCGGAATGTAGCGCATCACGTCCGGCTCCAAAATATACATGCCGGCATTGATCCGGTTGGACGGCGCTTCCTCACGGCGCGGTTTCTCAATAAAGCGTAAAATTTGCCCACGGTCGTCTTGTTCCACGACGCCATAGGAAGAGGGGTCGTCAACCTCTGTTAACACAATGGTCGCAAGGCCGCCATGCTGGCGGTGGAAATCAAGCAGAGGAAGCAATTGCGGCAAATGCACAATATCGGCGTTAAACACGAGGAACCGTTCGTCAAGCCAACGTTCGGCATTTTTAATCGCCCCGGCCGTTCCGAGCGGGAACGGTTCAAGCGCGTATGTAATGTTGACGTTCAGCTCCTTCCCGTCGCCGAAATAACGGCGGATCACTTCTGAACAATGATGGGCAGCGATGACAAATTCGTTAACTCCTTGGTCGCGAAGATGAACGATGAGGTGCTCAAGCCATGGCCGGTTCGCAATCGGGGCCATCGGTTTGGGGATATTCTCGGTCAATGGACGAAGACGTGTGCCTAATCCTCCTGCCAGCAACAATGCCTTCATTTCGTCATCCCTCCATACGTTTTTTTTTACAAAACTAGACACAATTCTTGATGGATGAGCGAGAAAATGAAAGTAGTTCATAGATTGCTAGCACTCGGTTGTGATGGTTGCTAATAATAATATACATAATATTCCTTCTCTTACGCAAGCGAAATGATTGTCGGATGGTGTCGATGAATCATCAATTGTTTACAAGTTTAGGAGCCCGAACTCCTCCCCTCCCTTATCTTTGCGGTATAATGGAGATTGGTAATGCTATATATATATGTAAGGGAGGAGGAGAATACGCCATGATTTCTTCATCTTTCTGTTACCGTGTCGGTATCGCCGGCGCCGGTGCGTTTGCTGAATTTTTAGCCGCCGCGCTCGCCCCGCTTCCTTCCTTTCATCTCACCGCTGTCGCCGGGCGAACGGATGAAAAGCGCCGGCGCGTTATTGCCGCCTACCATTCCCGCAATCCGCAAATTGACGGCGTGCGGGAATATCGTCAAGCCGAAGAACTGATAAACGATCCACATCTTGATATCGTTATTCTCACTACCCCACCGCACTTGCACGCCCCGCTTGCCAAGCGGGCGCTCGAAACAGGGAAACATGTGTTGCTTGAAAAACCGGGCGGCCTCACCGCCGAGACGCTTCGAGCCAACATCGAACTGGCCGAAAACCGCAGGCGGGCGTTGGCTGTCAATCTCGTCTTGCGCTACCATCCGCTCATAGAAGCCATCTGCCAGCTTATTCGTCATTCATCGCTCGGAGACGTCGATTACGCAAGCTTGCACAACGCCGTTCACCGCGTGGCAAACGGCCATTGGTTTTGGGATGAACGGCAAAGCGGCGGCATTTTCATTGAGCATGGCGTCCACTTTTTCGAAGTCGGCCGCCACTGGTTCGGTGAAGCCGTCAAGGCGCAAGGGTTCGCCTTGCACGAACAGGACGGCACACGGCCGCGCGTCGGCGCCACGGTGATTCATGAAAACAACGGCCGGCTCGTCCCGGTCCACTATTACCACGGCTTTACAATGGACCCGACCGCTCCTGAATCAACGCACTGGCACATTCATACGAAACGCGGCCGCATCGTGCTTGACGGCTGGATTCCGATGCAGCTGTCCGTCTCCGGCCTCGTCTCGGCCGATGAAGCGGCATATATTGACGCCTTGCTTGATGCCATTCCGAAACATCCATACGCCGACGCCATCGAACCAATGAGGCATGCTGCCGACCGCCTGGCACCGCCTGTTGCATCGCCGGCCGCCCCGCGCATCCCATATGAGCGCACGATCACACTCTCAGACCGCCATGGCTGGTATGAGGCAATCGCTCAAGCGCGCTTTCTTGACTTTTGCCGCTTGATCGAAAACCAAAATGAGCGCGGCCTTGTGACGGCAGAAGACGCCGCCGCCGACCTCGCCCTGGCCGAAGCGTGCACCGCCGCGGATGAACCGTCGCGCGTCCGCTAGACAGCGGGCAAGAAAACAAGCCTGTTGGAACTGCCGGGAGGGCAGCCGCCAACAGGCTTGTTCGTTGAATACAACCGTTGCCCCATCCCCCACTCGATGCCTTGCCTGCCTATGAACGACCCTTTTCTAGCAGCGCTTCAACGGTGGGGAGGTCAGCCGGCGCCCATGCTAGGTCACGAAGCTGAGAGAGCGGCACCCATCGGAGTTCGGCATGCTCCCGCGCCCGCGGCACCCCATCGGTCAGGTGAGCTTCGTATGTGCGCAAATGAATCACGGCATGTTCGTACTCGTGAAACACATCAGCCAGCAGCTTGCCAACTGAAACGGTGCAGCCAAGCTCCTCGCGAATTTCCCGAACTAAGGCTGCTTCCGGACTTTCCCCTTTCTCCACCTTGCCGCCGGGAAACTCCCACACGTTTGGAAGCGACATATTTGGCGCACGCAACGCGCATAACACATCCCTTTGTTCATTGAAGATGGCTGCCCCGACGACGTGAATGACCCGTTTCATTCATAACCCGCCCTTCTCATCCATATGCGCCATTTTAGCAAAAACCTCTTTGTTTTCCAAAATAGTGGAACCCCTCCGAACATTATGTTATAACAAAAATGGAACCTTTTTACTAGGAACCGCGTATTCCCAAACGAGACGAAACATAACCAAAAAGGGGGAGAACCTATTGTTCAAAAAACTATTAAGCTCCATCGGCATCGGATCTGCCACAGTCGATACGAAACTGACAAAAGCACAATACGTCCAGGGGGAAACCGTCGAGGGGGTTGTCGACATTCGTGGCGGCAACGTCGAACAGCATATCGATGAAATTTATTTGGCACTAGTCACAACGTACATCCGCGAAATCGATGATAAGAAATTCGAAGAAAAAGCCGTGCTGGCGCGCTACAAAGTGAGCGACTCGCTGACAATCGGACCGAATGAAACAAAGACGATCCCGTTTCAATTCGCCTTGCCGTACGATGTGCCGGTCACGGTCGGCACGTCGCGTGTATGGCTGCAAACCGGCCTTGACATTAAAATGGCGCTCGACCCGCAAGACCGCGACTATCTTGCCATCGAGCCGCATCCGCTCGTCGAGGCGTTTCTTGAGGCAGTCCGTCAGTTAGGCTTCCGCCTCCGTCATGTACAATGCGAACAAGCGCCGCGCTATTGGCAACGGCGGCTGCCGTTTGTCCAAGAGTTTGAATTCAAGCCGGTAAGCGGACCGTTCAAAGGCCGACTTGACGAACTGGAAGCCATTTTCTTCGTTTCCGAGCATGGGGTTGAGGTCATATTAGAAATCGACCGGAAAGCGCGCGGATTTGCTGGATTGCTTTCCGAAGCGCTTGATATGGACGAAACGCTTGTCCGGTTCACCTATGGGCCGAGCGATGTCGCTTCATTGCCACAACGGTTGGCGAATGCGATTGGTCGGCATAGCTGAGCTAAAAGAGGCAAAAAACGAAGGGGCCACTCGGCCCTTTTGTACTATGTGCTATACGGATGCAGTGAAAAAGTTGAACATATCCAGCAGCTTGTCTATTTTCCGTGCAGTTGACCCAACTGTTCTGTAAAAACCGCATTACTACAATTTCAAATTGCACCACACACTCCTTTTGTTTATTTTGATTCATATGGCTTGAGTTCAGTGAGCTTTTTGCTTTGCAACCGGTGCCAGCCCCATCGCGATTAAAGTCTCGCTTTGTTCAACCATCCCAGACACGAGTTCTCTTGAACTCAACACCAACGGTATACAATGGGCGCGCTTTACCCGCTTGTCCAATTTGGAACTATTGCGATCCCCCTTCTCTTTTACGCATACAATTTAGTACGAACAAAGGAACATCCCCCGCACTTAGCAGCCATATCCCTTTTCACCGCCAAAAGCGGGAGATGCCTTCGGGAGGGGAACAAAAACGATGAAGATCATCAAAACACTATGCAGCGTAACGCAGACATTCGTACAAAAACGGCAACGGAATCGCCCGGAAGCCAAGAGCACAAAGGAAATGTATTCGATTAAAGATGGGAAATATCATCCCCAGCGACACGCCTTGCATATGAGCATTGTCAATACGATCGTGAACCAGGCCTCTTCTCCTCAAAAAGGAAAAAAACCGATAGCCATTCTCATTGGCGGAGGAACTGCCTCTGGGAAGACCACAGTGCGGAAAGCCATCATTGAGAAAAAGCTGGCTCGAATGTTTGGATAATTTAAACTATTCGCATATAACAATCTATTCGTTAATTACTAATATTCATGTTAAAATAGTGTTTGTTCACCGCTAGAAAACACTTGTGTATGTACGGTGAATTTCATTCTTATACGACCATCCATGATTGTCAGGAGGAACGTTATGAAGCAACTCATTGTAAGGTGGAATCAGCTTAGCCTTGTCAAACGTATCCTTGTCGGTATCATCATCGGGATTGTCCTCGCCATGGCCGTCCCGGAATCAACAAAATGGGTGTCCATTTTTGGTTCCTTGTTTGTCAGCGCTCTAAAGGCCGTCGCACCCGTATTGGTGTTCTTTCTCGTGATCTCCGCCATTTCCCGCCATCAAAGCGGGCAAAAAACAAATATCCAACACATTCTTGTCCTATACGGGGCCAGCACGTTCTTAGCCGGTCTTACCGCCGTCGTGGCCAGCTTCATCTTTCCGGTTCATTTATCTTTAGCTGAAGGGGCGAAAGATATCTCTCCCCCTAGCGGCATAACAGAGGTACTTCAGTCATTGTTGCTTAATATTGTTGATAACCCTATTCATGCACTGATCAATGCGAATTATATCGGCATCCTGACTTGGGCGGTGCTGCTTGGTATCGCATTAAGACCTGCACCGGAGACGGTCAAAAACGTCATCGCCAGTTTTTCTGACGCCATTTCAAACATTGTCACATGGGTCATCAATTTGGCACCTATCGGAATCATGGGGCTTGTTTTTGACGCGATGGTCACCAACGGGCTTTCCGCTTTCATCGAGTACGGAAAGTTATTGGCCGTTCTTCTTGGGACGATGTTTTTCGTGGCATTCGTCATGAATCCGCTGATTGTCTTTGTGAACATTCGCCAAAATCCGTACCCGCTCGTTTGGAGATGCATTCGGGAAAGCGGAATGACCGCCTTCTTTACGCGCAGCTCGGCCGCAAACATTCCGGTCAATATGAATTTGGCTGAAAAACTCGGATTAAACAAAGATACGTATTCGGTCTCGATCCCTCTCGGCGCAACGATTAATATGGCTGGCGCCGCCGTTACGATTTCCGTGTTGACGCTTGCTGCGGTTCACACATTGGGGATTGAAGTCGATCTAGGTACAGCGCTGATTCTTAGCATTCTTTCCACCATCGCTGCTGCAGGGGCATCCGGCGTCGCGGGCGGCTCGCTTCTCCTTATCCCGTTGGCATGCAGTTTGTTTGGCATCCCAAATGATATTGCCATGCAAGTAGTAGGGGTTGGTTTTATCATTGGCGTGTTGCAAGATTCATGTGAAACGGCCCTGAACTCCTCTTCCGATGTTCTTTTCACCGCAACAGCGGAATATGCGAAGAGACGCAAAGAAAAAACTACCGTCATCATCGAAGCTGAATTTCATGCAAAACGAGCGGGTGGCAACTAAAATCCTTCTTGTTTTACTTGATGAAGACATGTGAGAAGCTTTGTTATTTTTAGCAGATTTCCAAAAAAAGTCTCCCACCTCAAGAAACGTGAAAGGTGCAACGGAGTGAGTAGGTGGGAGATGAATTTCGGTTGGCGTCAGCCAAAACGCATGACAACAGAAGAAGGGAATATTATGCTCTTTGTGAACGGGATATTAGGGGATTGCATGAAGAAAGTCCAATGCGCTCCCTAACAACCACCGCATCACGCAACAACATCCCCTTTCACTAAACAAAAGTCTGCTGAAAGGGGATGTTTCACCAATCTTGTTATGACCTTCCGCCTTTTACACCTTCACCGTCGTATCTGTATCTTTCGGTTTAGTAAATGAACGGTACGCCTCAATGACGAGGAAGATGCATAGAACAAACAAGATAAATCCGCAGACTGCAAGGAAAATGTTGCCGCCCAGGAAATTCGTTCTCATGAAAACCAACAAAGCGGAAAGCGTCACAATAAACATAAATACCATCGGGATAATCGTAAACCACGACTTCGTCCCTCTTTTCACAAGCCATACGCTTACCGCCAGCAACGCTAACGCACCAAGCATTTGATTGGCGGAACCGAACAGCGGCCATAAATCACTCCACGTTCCGGAAAGCGCCAACGCCGCTGCACCGACAACAACCACTCCTGTTGCGACATGCGGGTTGGCAAAAGCTTTCGATCTTCCTTCCGCAAGCTCCTGAACACCGTATCTGCCAAGCCGGGTCGCCGAATCGAGCGTCGTCATGAGAAATGCGGAGGCAGCCAATGCGACAAACGTCGTGCCCACTGTTTCCGGGATGCCAAAATGACCCATAAAATAACCAAGACCTGCAGAGAATGCCGGAATCGGGCCACCCAACTCAGTGAGCCGCTGCGTGAACTGCTCCGTCGTCAAATACGCCACAGAGCAGACTACAATCACCGCCAAAAACCCTTCAATCAACATTCCTCCATAAGCAATGAAGCGGCCGCTTCGTTCGTTGTCGAGCTGTTTGGCTGTTGTACCGCTCGCTACAAGGGAGTGGAAGCCGGAAATCGCACCGCAAGCGATCGTAATAAAGAGAATTGGGAACAACGGACCCAACTTCTCATTGTAAAAACCGGTAAACCCGGCAAGCTGAAGTGTCGGATTCGCGAAAAGAACACCGATAAACCCGCCGAGCATCATACCGTACAACAAATACGAATTTAAATAATCCCGCGGTTGCAGCAGCAGCCAAACCGGCAACACGGATGCTATATAAGAATAAGCGATCAAGAAAAACACCCAAAACGTAGCGCTCATTTTAATAGGGAAAATCATGCCGGTCCACACGCAGACAAACATGACAATGACGCCAATGACGCTCGCCAACACGAAATTAACGCGCATTTGGTTAACGAAAAAGCCGAACAGCATCGCAACGAAAATAAAAAGGACAGAAGCAGTCGCCGCCTCCGGGACGTTCGCAAACGTATCGGCAACCAGCACGATAAACACACCGACAATCAAAATAATGGTCGCCGTGGAGAATGATAAAAACAATGTTTGGCCGCGCTTGCCGATATACCCTTTAATTACTGCCCCGATCGACTGCGCTTTATGGCGAATCGATGCTTGCAATGAGGCGTAGTCGTGCACCCCGCCAAAGAAAATACTTCCTAGCACAATCCATAGCACCGCCGGAATCCAACCGAATACCGTTGCAGAAATCGGACCGACAATCGGGCCGCCGCCTGCAATCGTGGCGAAATGATGACCAAGCAAAACCGGCCGGTTGGTGGAAACATAGTCCTTTCCATCCGCCATCTCCACCGCCGGCGTCGGCCGGTTTGGATCGACCCCGAGCTTCCGGTCCAGATACTTGCCATACGTAAAATAAGCAACGATAAAGGCAATAGCCGAAATCAGCAATAACATCACCGCGCTCATAGGCTGATTTTATCCTCCCTCATTAAAGTTTCGATCGACTTAACGAACGACCTTCCTTTCGGGTGGATATGCACGGTTTTTTGATCGGGATGGAGGATGGCTACATATGTTTCAACCCACCCATGCCAACCGAATTTTAAAAATTTTACTTTTCGAAACTTCCTCACCTCCTTCAAAACCGCTTTATCGAGCGCGCCCTCCGCAACAATAAGACCGAGCACAATCGTAGACATATGTTCCGCATCTTCTTGAATAAACCGCTGTTTATGTTGATCGATGACATCTTGAAATCGTCTGACAAACTCCAGCGAGACGGGCTCATTTGCGACAGCGGCAAACACAAGCTGTTGGTTTTCTACGCCGTACACTTTAATCTTTTTCATCACCATATACCGTTCGTCTCTCCGTTTGTAATGGGCAATAAACGAAAGGGGGAAATCGCCTGGTTGTTCGTCGCGGTATACATCAAAATATAAGGTGAATTTGTTAGCCAACTCACGGGCAAAACGAGTCAACCGATCTCCCACCATCCATCTTCCCCTTCTTTAAAAATATTTGAACCCTTCCACCCGAATCGTGTTAAAAAAAGGGGAGCGGGCCAGCTTTACGTGCAGATGGTTTTGTTTACACTCTAACCCTTTTTCTATAAAACACGTAATCCCCTCTTGCACAATCTTTTCATAAAGGCTTTCATTTTCAGGCTTTCGAAATTCAATCCAAAGTTCCGATCCCGGGACACAACAATGGGCCGCTTGAAACTTTGAAATGGTCAGTACACCGCCTTTTCTCTTCAACCATTCCCTCGCCTTGTCGTCGATGGAAATGGAGTAATCCACCGCTCATCCCGCCTTATTAAGAATTGATTATTTTTTCTGTATATTCAGCACATTATATTATACATTCGTGTAGTTGAAAAATATAACCTTTTTCTTCCGCTTCCGATCGAAACAATCGCGAATATGGGCCGTTTTTTGCTATTATCCCCTTATGCCACGCCGGGAGGTGAAAGACTTTCCAATCGACAATCATAAAGCCCGTTTCCCCCTCACTTAGGGGAACGGGCTTTTCCTGATTTATGATGATTTGACAAGCAACGCACAGCACTCGACGTGCGCTGTATGGGGAAACATATCGACCGGTTGAACGGTTTTCAATGTATAGCCGAACGGAACGAATTCCGCAATATCGGCCGCAAACGTCTCCGGATTGCACGAGACGTACACGACCCGCTCCGGCTGGGCCCGGCCGATTTTTCGCATCACTTTTCCGCCCGCGCCGGAACGCGGAGGATCCAAAAGCAACAGCTCCGGCCGCCCGAACTGCTCCAACACTTCATCAATCCCGCGCCGCGCATCCCGCGCCAAAAAGTACGTATTGTCAATGCCGTTGTCTTTCGCGTTTCGTTTCGCCGATTCAATCGACGTCTCGACGATTTCAATGCCGGCCAACGCCTTCACCCGCTTGGCAAACGGCAGGGAAAACGTGCCGACCCCGCAGAACAAATCAATCATCTTCTCATGCGGCTTCGGCTCTCCCATCTCCAACGCGAGTTCAACGAGTTTGGCTGCCTGCACCGGGTTCGTTTGGAAAAACGTATCAAACCAAAGGCGGTAGCGAAATCCGCACAATTCGTCGTAAATGAAATCGCGCCCGGCCAATACGTGCGTTTTCTCCGCCTGGGTGCGGTCGGCCCACGCCCGGTTTTCAAGCCAAAGCAAACTTTTCAGCTGCGGAAACTTGTTCGTCATCCGCTCCGTCAAATCGGCCGCCGCTGCCGACAGCTCCCCTTCCGGCGCCTCGGTCGCAAAAAGCGCCGCCATCAACTCTCCTGTCGCAAACGACTCGCGCACCATCAAGTGGCGAAGCAACCCTTCATGCGTGTCTTTGTTATACCCCGTCAATTGATGATCGCGAGCCCAACGCGCCACTTCCATCGCCGCTTCGACCATCGTTTCTCCGGCGATCAGGCACGTCTCAAGCGAAATGATTTGCCGGAAGTTGCCTTGCTCGTGCAGGCCGAGCAAGCCTTCCGGAGAAAACGTAAACTCCATTTTATTGCGGTAACGCCATGGGCGCTCCATCCCGATCGTCTCACGCACAACGTCCGGATCAAATCCGTGCTTCACAAGGAACGCCTTTACCTGTTCGGTCTTATGCCGCAGCTGCCCTTCATAGTGCCAGTGCTGCCACACACAGCCGCCGCAACGGTCAAAATGCGGACATAGCGGTTCAAGCCGTTCCGGGTGCGGCTCCATCACTTCTTCCAAGCGGGCGTTCGCCCGGCGCCGTTTCGGCTCGTTGATCACGACCCGCACTTTTTCGCCGGGAAGCGTCGACGGTACGGTAACTTTCAACTTCTTTTGCTTCCCGTCACGCTCATGCCAAACAACCGCCTGCCCGGCTCCTTTTTTATCTAACTCATGGATGTCGGCAATGAATGATTGCTTTTCGCCATTCGTCAATGGCTTTCCTCCTTTCGAGATGAACGATGTTGTCACCCTTTATGTATTGTACACGATCAGCGGGCGAATCCAAAGCACCTTTCCGTCACGGCATTCCCTCCTCTTCCCTTCCGGCGCCACCTTTGGCGGGGATTTATCCCTTTCCGACCGGAAGCACGATTGATCCAAAACGGCCAGCACCAAAGTTGACTTTTCCTGAAGATATAACTATAATGGTTACAACGGTGGTGTTTTACGTGAAACAAATTAGCACACGATTTTCGATGGCCGTGCACATCCTTTGCTTGCTTGCGACCAGCCCGGCCGATTGCACCGGAGATTTCATCGCGCAGAGCGTCAATACAAACCCTGTCATCATCCGTCGAATTATGGGCATGTTAAAAAAAGCGGGGTTGGTTGACGTCCGCCCCGGAGTCGGCGGCGCTTCGCTACGCAAACCTCCCGACCAAATCACGCTGTTAGACGTGTATCGGGCCGTCCGTGTCGTGGAAACGGATCAACTGTTTCGCATCCATGAACATCCGAACATTCAGTGCCCGGTCGGGCGGAATATCGAGGCGGTTCTGCAAGCCGAACTGAAAGCGGCGCAGGCGGCCATGGAAGAGCGGCTTTCGCAAACGACGATCAGCCGGCTGATCGCTCAATTTCAATAATAAAAGCTCTTAACAGGGCTTTTATTTATACATTGGTTGTAACCAAACTGGTTATAACAAAACAAATGAGGAGGTCTAGGCGTATGAACATATTAGTCACCGGGGCAACCGGAAAATTAGGAACGAAAGTCGTCGAAACGCTGTTGAAATCCGTGCCGGCTCACCAGCTGGCCGTCAGCGTCCGCCAGCCGGAAAAAGCCGAACATCTTCGGGCCCGCGGAGTCGACGTTCGCCATGGCGATTTTGACCGCCCCGAAACGTTGGAGACAGCCTTTCAAGGGATTGACCGGCTGTTGATCATCTCCACCGACGGAGACAACGAAACAAGAATCCGCCAGCACACAAATGCCGTCAACGCCGCCCAACTCGCCCAAGTCGGATTCATTGCGTACACAAGCCTGGCGAATGCAAGCAAAAGCCGGCTCGCCTTGGCCGAAGTGCATCGGGTGACGGAAGAAGCCATCGCAAACACCGGCATTCCGTACTCCTTTTTGCGCAACAACTGGTATTTGGAAAACGAAATCGGAACCGTTCAAGCCGTCCTCGCCGGGGCGCCTTGGGTGACATCAGCCGGGACAGGCAAAGTCGGCTGGGCCCTTCGCCAAGACTACGCCGAAGCCGCCGCTGCCGTCCTCGCCGGAGATGGCCATGAAAACACAATTTACGAACTTTCCGGCCCCCTCATGACCCAAGAAGAACTCGCCGCCGCCCTCGGCGCCGTCTTAGGCAAAGATGTGCCGGTGCAACAAGTCGACGATGCTGCTTATGCTGATATCATGAAAAAGGCTGGTTTGCCCGATCCGCTCGTGTCGTTTCTCGTGGACATTCAACGCGGCATCCGCGAAGGCTCCTTAGAAATCGAAAGCAACGACTTTGAAAAACTGCTCGGCAGACCGGTGACGCCGATTCACGACGCGCTGGCCCAACTTGTTCGTGACCTAAAGGGAACAACCCATTAATTTCCACAAAAACCGGCCCTGCGGCCGGTTTTTTTACGAAACAAACTTCCTCCCCCTCTCCCCTTTTCCATCTTCCCGACCGCCATCCCCGTCAGCTCATCAACCGTTTCGTCATCATCTCCTGTTGCCAACCTTTTTTCCCCAATATCCGCTTTGCCTAGCAGGATTCCAAAGCGGCCATTCCCAGGATGCCGGACGCACAAAAACGGTGTCCCGAACGCAGCGGGACACCTCCAACTCTACAACGTATGATGGCTTATAACGCTTGTTCCTTCTTTTCGTCCACTCTCGTATACCCATTTTCCCAAAATGTCGCGTTCTTGATCCCGTATTTTGACGCATTGAATTCCGGATCCTTGCCTTGCTTCAGCTGCTCCTCATAATCTTTTAGCGCAATATAGGCCGGTTTAAACAACAACAAGATCGCGATCAAGTTGAGCCAAACCATGATTCCAAGCCCGATGTCGCCCATCGCCCACGCCGTCGTCGCCGTTTTGACCGTTCCGTAGAAAGTGGCGGCCAAAAAGATGACTTTGAGGGCAAAGAAGGCCTTCCCCCTCTTTTCACTGCGCACCAGATAAGCGAGGTTCGTCTCGGCAATATAGTAATAGGCGTACATCGTCGTAAACGCAAAGAAGAAAAGGGCAATCGCAATAAACGCCGAGCCAAATCCCGGGAAGAGGGTGTCCACCGCCGCTTGCGTATACCCTGCACCCGGTTCTACCCCTTCAAGGTTGACGACAATCGGCTCCCCGGTTTTTTCATTAATGACATTATACTGGTTAGTAAATAAAATCATCAGTGCAGTCGCTGTCACGACTAAGAACACATCCAAATAGATTGAAAACGCTTGCACAAGTCCCTGCTTGGCCGGGTGGGATACTTCCGCCGCCGCCGCCGGATGAGCGCCTGTCCCTTGACCAGCTTCATTGGCGTAAAGGCCGCGTTTGACGCCCCACATCACGGCCGATCCAAGAATTCCGCCAAACACTTGATCAGCGCCGAACGCGCTTTTGAAAATTAGGCCAAAAACATCGGGGACTTTTTCAATATTCACCGCAATGATCGCAATCGCCACCAACAAATAGCCGGCGGCCATAAACGGAACGACAATTTCCGCCGTTCTGGCAATCCGCTTTACCCCTCCAAAAATCGTAAAACCAAGAATCGAAATGACAATAATTCCTGTAATCAGCTTCGGAACGCCAAACGCATTCGAAAACCCATCCGCGATCGAATTCGCTTGAATGCCTGGCATCAACACCGCCATGGAGAGAAGGATCGCCGCGGCAATCACAACCGCAAACCATTTCCAGCCAAGGCCCTTTTCAATATAGAAAGCTGGCCCGCCCCGGTACTGCCCGTCTCGTTCCTCTTTATAAATTTGCGCCAGCGTCGACTCGACATACGCCGTCGCCGCACCGATAAACGTAATGACCCACATCCAAAAGACAGCTCCCGGTCCCCCGTAAGCAATCCCCGTTGCCGTTCCGGCGACGTTCCCGACCCCAATACGGCCGGATAAAGACATCGTTAACGCTTGAAAGGACGAGACCCCCGCGTCAGAGCCCTTCCCGGTCGTCACAAGCCGGATCATCTCTTTCACATGGCGAATTTGCAGGAAACGGGTGCGAATGCTAAAATACAAACCACAACAAACAATAAAACCAATTAAGAAAGGGCTCCATAATAACCCGTTCACCGTTTCGACCATTTTTTCAACCAAACAAATCCCTCCTATATTTTTGTTGTATAACACGAGCCCAAATTATATTATAAATATCACAAGTTTTTGTTTCAATAATTTTTTATAATAGGTTTTTTATATATTTTCTGGATATATCCCGCACTTCTCACCTCAGCATTACAAGAACAAAGGACATTTTATTTAGTTTTCTAACGTAACTCAGTATGGATATACTCATTTCGTTCTATACGCATAAGAAATATAAGGCATCTTCAAGACACTTTCAACCTCAAAGATGCCTGAACATCGAAGAAAAACAAAATGGATTACTTTTCCTACGCCCCCGCGATCTCTTCGGAATTTCGGTTAATCTCATCGATAATGCGAATAATCTTGCGCGCGTCGTCCATGTTGTCCTGAAACAGTTCAACGATGCTGCCGACGGTTTTAAACGGTTCTTCCTGCAGCACCCGCTTGTCCATGACCCCGTTTTTCACGAAGTAATCGACGATTAATTTGACAAACCGGCTTTGTTGGATGTTCAACCGTTCGCTTGATAAAAATTCGGAAAACGCTTCGTTGGCGGCCTGCGGGTCAAGGCCGACGATTTGGCGGACGAGCTTTGTAATCGGCGTGTCGCCGAATTCTCTTTTATAATCTTCCTGTGTGCCAAGCTCATTCCAAAGAATATGCTCCAACGTTTTTAAGTCTTGGACTGTCAGCTTTTTATTATTTCGCAACTTGTAGATGGCCATCTGGTCGCGGTGTTCGTGCAGATAATGTTCCACCTTTTTTCGATAATTTTTCAGATCATTGACATGAAACATCGGACCGTTTTCTTTGACCTCTAAAACTTGGTCTTGAAAGTTCGTATAGTAAATTTTGCGCGTTTCTTGTTCCAAGAATTTCACTAAATCACGCAACGCCTCACGGACGGCTTCCAATTCGAAAATATCGGCTTCGCTCCAAAATTCTTCCGTCTGTACTTTTTCAATAATGTATTTTTGTTCCACCACTTGAGGAATCGAACCGAGTTTCGACAACGCCTCTGCGGTGCGGATCACGCTTCGAATCGGCTTTGTGGCATTTTTCGTTTGCAGCTTCGCCAATTCGATCGTGTACATAAGCAAATCAAACCGTTTCGCCAATTCATCATCGTTTAGCGGAACAATCAACGGCGAAATATGTTCTTTGATTTCATTAACATCTATCGCTGTTAAGGAGTCCCATTTAGCTCGATTTTTAAACTTATGCACATATTGAATATGTTGACGTACACGGAAGTTTTCTTCGTTTAACTTATTGATTTCCGCTAGCACCTCGTCAATCAATGCATTGCGATAGGCAATATACTCTTCTTCTTGGTACTGTAAATGTTGCAGTTCTTTGATGATTTCGACTTTAGCGTTAAATAGACGCTCCGTTAAGCTTTCCACCGCTTTTCCTTCGATTCCTTTCGGGTTTTCACGGAAAAACTCAAAGTTGCCGCAATAGTCAAAAATAAGGAAATGCGTTTTATCTTGCCCGACTCCGAATAAGTCTTTGCATAAACGGGTTCCGCGCCCAATCATTTGCCAAAACTTTGATTTGGAGCGTACCTTTTTAAAGAACACAAGGTTGACGACTTCCGGAATATCCACTCCAGTATCGAGCATATCGACCGATACCGCAATTTGCGGCCATTTGTTGCGGTCGGAAAAATCGTTGATTAATGTTTGATAATAGTTCACACTGTAATCAATGACCCTTGCAAAGCCGCCCTTGTATTCAGGGAACAATTGATCAAAGCGCTCCACGATTCGTTCCGCATGGCGATGGTTTTTCGCAAAAATAATCGTTTTGCCAAGTTTGTCCCCGCCTTCGACGCGAATTCCTTTTTCCATTAAATCTCTGAGTACCGTATCAATCGTATCGTCATTAAACAACCATTCATTTAACGCGGCACTGTCAATATCCTCGCCTACTTCATCATCAAATGTTTCTTCATATCGTTCTTTTTCTTCATCAGATAACTCATCGTAATGAATGCCCTCTTCAAGAAATTTAAGCTTTGTTTCAATGGTGCGGTAATCGACTAAATAGCCGTCTTGCACTGCCTGGTCCAACTCATACGCATACGTCGGCACACCGTTTTCCAAATCAAACACTTCATACGTATTGCGGTCAATTTCATCTTTCGGCGTGGCGGTCAGCCCAAGCAATATGGCATCGAAATAGTCGAAAATGGCCCGGTATTTCTTATAAATGCTCCGATGCGACTCGTCGATGATGATGAGATCAAAATGCCCGACCGTAAAGAGCCGTTTGCCGTCTTTCCGCTTCGCTTCGTCAATCGCGTTCATCATCGTCGGATACGTCGAAAACACCATCCGGCTTTCCTCCGGATTGTCTTTGTTATCAAGCAAATTGCAAAGCGTCAAGTTCGGAAGCAAATGGCTAAAGCTGTTTTTGGCTTGCGTTACCAGCGTTTTGCGGTCCGCTAAAAACAAAATATTTTTTACCCAATTGTGGCGAGTGAGAACATCGACAATCGAAATCGCTGTCCGAGTTTTGCCGCTCCCCGTCGCCATGACAAGCAATGCTTTGCGCCGTTTGTTCTCGAGCGCGTCACATACGGCTAACACCGCTTCTTTTTGGTAATATCGGTTTGTAATATTGTCATTGATTTTTACATTTCGTAACGGCCGCTTCATCGTGCGGCGGTCTATAAGCAAGCTTAATTCTTCCTTATTGTAAAAACCGGAAACCTTCCGCGCCGGATAGTTAAGGTCGTCCCAAATATACGTTTCAAAACCGTTTGTGTAAAAAATAATCGGACGTTGGCCATGCATTTTTTCAATACAGTCGGCGTATAGCTTGGCTTGCTGCTTTCCTTTGTTCGGGTCAGCGGTTGTCCGTTTCGCTTCGATGACCGCCAGCGGCTTTCCGTTGTCGCCAAAAAGAACGTAATCGACATAGCCGACTCCTTCTTGATTCGGCATGCCAACGACAGGATATTCCACAATAACGTCCTTTTTAAATTCCCAACCCGCCAGCTTCAAATCTAAATCAATATATTTCTTTCTTGTTTCCCATTCGCTTAGTTCATCGACTTGGAAGTGGTACTCTTTTGTATTCGCTTCCCGTTTGGCGGTGAGAAGAGCGCGGAGCTGTTCATTTTCTTTCATCATTTCCTCAAGACGCTTGTCTTTGGAGCTTAACCGTTCGTATAAATCTTTTAATTCTTCCGGACGCTCGCGCTTTTCCTCTCCGATTGGCAACAACGATTCATCAAAATCCGTAGCCGTATATTCATCTGAATAACAATAATCAATCCAAGACACAAACTGATGAAGATGATGCAGGGAAAGAATCGCTTCTTCCCTCGTAATCATCGAGTTCGTATGAACCGCGACATTTCCCAGTTTGACAATGTAACGCAACAACGGCAACAAGTCTTCATCAATAATGGACAAAAAGACGTTGTCATGAATCAAACTGGAAAGATTATCTTGATACGGAACTTTCAAAGCGCTGTCAAAGCTGTACACCCACTTCACCGCCAGCTCCAGCGCACGGCGCGTCAAAATCGCGCACGTCGCCGGACTCACCACTAAACTTTTCTCCGCCTCTAAACACGCATTCGTAAAACTCTCATAATGAGGTTTGCCTACTAAAAACTGAAAGTTGGATAACAACAAATCCCCCTCCCTCGACCAAACCAACATGAATTTCCTTCACATTTATTAATCGTTGAATAGTTCTCCCTTAAATACACGTTGCATGAGGGAGTTGAAGATATTGTTTAGTTCAATTAAATTTTGTCGCAATAATTGTTTTTTCTCTTGAATCACTTTAAACCAATGAACAAAATATTTTTGATCTTCTAAAGTTGGAAGTATAATATTGACTTTATTCAACCCTTCGCGGCTAATAGTATATTGTCCCGCTGAAGTTTTTAAATTTTTTCTTAATTCTTTTTTACCTATATAGGAATTTAGATAGTATGCCAAAAAAATATTTTCTACAGGCTCAATCGTTTTAATCCTAATTATATGGTCATTAAAGAATACTTCTTCGCTATATCCAGTAAAAACAGCACTCCTACCTACATAATCTGGATTACCATTTACTCTTATTAACAACAAATCATTTAGATTTACGCGAAAATTCTCTTTTTCTGCTTCATTTAATTTGATTCTATTCACGTCTGTATAGTCGATAAGGTTTTCTTTAATATCACGCAATCTTAATACAATATTCCCATCTTCGTCATTGCCTCTTCTAGAAATTCCATTTTTTGTTTCTTTTATAACCTCTGCAAATTTAATTCGAGTATTCTTTTCGGGATTTCTAAATAAAATCTCCAAAAACACACTTTGCGCCAGTTGATCCAACGCTTCGATTTGGGCTTTTCGTTTGTCGATGAGTTCTTGGGCTTTGTCTAGTATTCTGGAGATTAGCATTTGTCTATTCTTATCCGGTAAATAAATTTTTATTTTTGAAATATTATTTCTTGTTATCTGTGGTTGCGCACTTCCCGAAATAACATCCTTAAAACCTCTGTATTTTAAATAATAATATAGATATTTTAGATCAACTTTTTCTTTATCAAGGGAATCAAGTGCCATTGCGTTTCCAGTTACATACGAATATGGCTGACATATATTAATCTCGCCACATGTAGCCCCTCTACAAGTTATTAGGATAGTTTCTTCAGTATGTGTATATTCAGAGTAGTAACCAATAATCCCATTTGCTCCATAAACCGGATATCCTTCATCTGTCAATTGATTCATACTAATTGTTTTCCATTGTTTTGGAGAACATATATCTGATAATCGATATAAGTTGTTACTCACTTTAACATATCCTCCAGTTCTTTCAACCCATTTACAATTTGTTTCTCTAAATCCAGTACTCTCTCAAGTATCACACTCGGCGCTTCATACTGTACCTCTTCATACTCAATCTCTTTATATTTGTTAATCGAAAGGTCATAGTCGTTTTCCCGGATTTCTTCCACCGGCACAAAGAACGATTGCTCTGTCCGTTTCCGATCTTTTTCTGCTTCACGGTTATGGAAGCGCGCAATGATGTCCGGAATGTCGTTTTCTTCAATCGGAGTGCGCTTGTCGTCTAAAGAGTAGCCATCGGCTTTCATGTCATAAAACCATACTTGATCCGTTCCGCCAACGCCTGTTTTCGTAAAAATCATAACCGCTGTTGAAACGCCGGCGTATGGTTTAAAGACGCCGCTTGGCATCGAAATAATGGCTTCTAATTTATGATTTTCCACAATTTCTTTGCGGATATCTTTATGCGCCTTCGAGCTGCCAAACAATACCCCATCTGGCACGATGCAGGCACAGCGTCCGCCCGTTTTTAAGATGCGCAGGAATAAGGCCAAGAATAAAAGCTCTGTCTTCTTTGTTTTAACGACTCTTAATAAGTCGCTGGAAACGGCTTCGTAATCCAACGAGCCTTTAAACGGCGGATTGGCGAGGACAAGGGTGTATTTGTCTTTGTCTTTGTTTTGTTCCGACAACGAGTCGCGGTATTCAATATTCGGGTTTTCGATGCCGTGGAGCATCATGTTCATCGCGCCAATCCGCAGCATCGTCCGGTCCATGTCAAAGCCGTAGAACATGTGGTTGTTAAAGTGTTCTTTTAAACTTTGCACGAAAAACAAGTCGTTGCGGTGTTTGCGCAAATATTCGCCCGCGGCCACCAAAAACCCCGCCGACCCCGCCGCCGGGTCGACGATGATGTCTTCCGGCGTCGGTTTCATCAGCTCGACCATCATGTGAATGATATGGCGCGGCGTGCGGAATTGGCCGTTCGTGCCTGCCGTCGCGATTTTTGATAACAAATACTCGTACAAATCGCCTTTTGTATCGCGGTCCTTCATCGGAATGCGGTCAATGCCGTCGACGATTTTAACGAGCATTTGCGGCGTCGGGATCATAAAAATGGCGTCACCCATATATTTGGCATAGGCCGATTGGCGGTTGCCGTGCAAGTTTTTGATAAACGGAAACACTTCATTGGAGACGACATCGTACATATGGGCGGCTTCAAAATGTTTGAATTTGCTCCAGCGCAAGTGCTGCTTATCGGGAGGAAAGATGCGTTCCGATTCGATGCCGAGCAACGCGTCCTCCTGCTCGCGCTGTGTTTCGACTTCATCCAAGCCTTTGATGAACAATAAGTACGTAAACTGTTCAATGACCGTCAGCGGGTTCGTAATGCCGCCTGTCCAAAACGTTTCCCATATTTTATCGACTTTGTTGCGCAATTCGCCTGTGAGCATGTATGTATGTACCTCCTTGTTATTTCCAATCTCCATTATATACTGTTTTCGGCGCAAAAGGGGAAGAAAAATGCGTTTGATGCCGGTTGGTGCTCAAGCAGCAGCACTGTTGTGTTCTACGTCCACAATAAGAACCGGGCGAAATTTTCCGCCCGGCCGATCTTTGAAGCCGAAATAAACATCATAAATATCTCCAGTCTTTACGTTCGTTATGATCCCTCATCAATCTTCAAACCATTCCGAATCATGTGGATCATTAGGATTCAAAAGAACCCGGCTCTCGTCATCTGCTTGGAACACTTTTACTTTGCCTCTGGGACAGTGGTAACCATATACGATGGAAAGTGGTGAACGCAGCATACCATTTACAACAACCGGTGGAGGAACTCTTGCAAATGTTGGGGATCCTCAATAGGATTGACATAATCTAATCCTAAATCGGTTAGACGGATAAAATCTTTATCATTATTGCTAAACAACGTCATGCGTTTTGTGATGGCCGTAGCGGCAATCCGTGCATCTCCAGCTTTCAACGTTTTTCCTGTTTCAATTTTACATTTTCGTCTCAATTCGGCCGCCTTCTCTGCAACCTCAAAATCTACGCTATAGAGTGTAGAAGCATAGAGATAAGCATACCGTTTGTTGCGGATCTCTTCATTTATTTCCACTTTTTCATACGAAAGAAACTCCATCGCCACCACGCTCGACATAGCGATCTCAAATCCATCGTTTAACAACCGGGTGAAGAGGTGCCTAATCGGAGGATATCCTAGATAATGATACACAAAAATATTGGTGTCAAGTAATGCTTTTTTACTCAAGCCCTTGATCCCTCCACTCCTCCTCTTCCCGATTGGCTATTTTCAGCAGCTCTTTGACATCTTCACCAACCGGCAAGGCACTTCCTGCCAAACTCTCAAACAAACGAATTTTCTCTTCGGTGTTTAACGGCCGCGGCTTGATGGCCCATCCATCCTCCCGCTCTTCAATAACCGTTAATTGCAATAAATTCGCCTCCCGCAACGCTTGTTTCACTAACAAAAGAAGACCGTCGTTACGGTAATTCTCATTGCCACGCCGCCCATCTGTATCCGCTTTCTTCATGATCAATTCCTCGCTTTCTCTTCATCGTAACGTGAAAGCATGAAACACTGAGCCTTCCCGAACGTCTAATATGGTTTTGATTGGGGAATGAAGGACCACCTAACAACCGATGCCTCGGTGTTTGGAAAAAGCCAAACGACAGACGCCGCTCCGCCCCATCGAGCTCGAGGCGGACGGGCATGCACACAAAATTCATTTTCACTTCCACCTTCTCATCTTCATTATAACCTATTTCGCTTAACAAGACAGCGGCGACGGGATTGTCACCCACGCCATGGCAGTTGCGCAATTGGATCGCAAACAAAAAGGCCGGGTCAACCGGCCTGTTGCCTTATTTCTATCCATTCCAAATAAACTCATTCCCCCTCCCCTCGCTCCAACCCTTATTCTTCCGCCCCCATTTCTTCCCATTTGAAATAAACTCGTTCCTCCTCCCCCGCTTTTTGCGGATTTTTTCTCCGTTTTTTTCCCGCTTTTTTCCTCCAAATAGACCTACTTTATTTCGATTTTTGGAAAAAGAAAAAGGACGAGCGCGGGCGTTTCCTCCGCTTCGCCCTTTTCATCTTCCCCGCCTCTTGATCGCTTTTCCCTTGATTTCTCTATGATTCCCCCGCTTTTTCTTCTGATTTTCCTCCTCTCCCCTTCCCCTCCAATGAAACGGAAGAGGGCGTTTTCTTTTTCCAGTAAACATCTTCCAATATTCAACTTTCTTTCTTACGATGAACGGCTATTTTTGTAATGGAACGAGTTTATTTGGTGTTTACAATTTTTTTATAAGCAACGCGCAACACTCGACATGCGCCGTATGGGGAAACATGTCGACGGGCTGGACTTCGAGCGTTTCGTAGCCGCCGTCTTCTAAGAGGCGCAAGTCGCGGGCGAGGGTTGCCGGATTGCACGAGACGTAGACGACGCGGGGCGGTTTCATGGCGATGATCGTCTCAAGCAGCGAGGCGTCGCAGCCTTTGCGCGGCGGGTCGACGACGAGGCAGTCGGCGCGGATGCCCTCTTCGTACCAGCGCGGGATGACGTCTTCGGCGGCCCCGACCGCAAACGTCACGTTCGTGATGCCGTTGAGCGCCGCGTTGCGCTTGGCGTCTTCGATCGCTTCGGGGACGATTTCGACGCCGTAGACGTGTTTCGCTTTACGCGCCAAAAAGAGCGAGATCGTGCCGATGCCGCAGTAGGCGTCGATCACCGTCTCCCGCCCGGTGAGCTCCGCGTACTCGAGCGCTTTGTCGTACAGCACTTTCGTCTGTTCCGGATTGACTTGGTAAAACGAGCGGGCCGAGATGGCGAATTGGATGTCGCCGATGCGGTCGGTGATCGACTCGCTTCCCCATAACACACGCGTTTTGGCGCCGAAAATGACGTTCGTCCGCTCGGGGTTGACGTTTTGCACGATCGATTTCACGCCCGGGATGTCGCGGACGATGTCACGGACAACGTCCTGTTCGTGCGGCAGACGGTCCGTGCGGGTGATGAGCACGACCATCACCTCGCCCGTCGCAGCGCCATAGCGGGCGACAATATGGCGGAGAACGCCTTTGTGCGCCGCCTCGTCATACGGCGGGATGCCGTAGCGCTCGGCGATGCGCTTGACCGTCTGCACGACGACGTCGTTTTTCTCTTGTTGGATCAGGCAAGCGTCCATATCGATAATGTCGTGGCTCCGCTCTTTGTAAAAGCCCGCCACCAAGCCCCCTTCGCGCTCGCCAACAGGCACTTGCGCCTTGTTTCGGTACCGCCACGGGTCGTTCATCCCGATGACGGGATGGACGGTGACGCCGTCCAACTTGCCGATGCGGGCAAGCACGTCTTTCACTTGCTTTTCTTTCGCCTTCAGCTGGCCCTCGTAGCTGAGGTGTTGCAGCTGGCAGCCGCCGCATTGGCGATAGACGGGGCACGGCGGCTCGACGCGGTCGGGGCTCGGTTCGTACAGCTCGATGAGGCGGCCGTACCCGTATCCCTTCTTCACTTTGATCACTTTCACCTTCGCCCGCTCGCCGGGGAGCGCGTGCTTTACAAACAACGGAAAGCCGTCGACTTTCGCCACCCCGAGCCCGTCGTGGGTCAAATCGGTGAATGTCACGTCATAGTACTCGTTTTTGGCGACTGGTGCTTGTTGTTTCGTCATGTCGTTCCCCCTGTCTACCGTTCGTTTGTATATGTAGCGTGCCCTTTAGGGCGACAAGACATAAGAAAAGAACAGGTTTACTCCCCTGTTCTCACTTGCTCTGCCTTTTCTTTTGGCATCAACACTTCCATATGGCGGTATAGGTTGACAAACTCCCCTGGAAGCATGCCGCCGAATTCGCCGTCTAAGTTCAATTGCATCGGCGAACGCACTTTCACCCGATTCGCTTTCGTGTAGATGACGTGCGGGTCGTTAATGTGCTCGCCGCGCGCTGCGAGGGTGACGAGACGGACAAATTCCGCCAAGTTCGTTTTTTTGACGATGATAAAATCGAACAGGCCGTCATTCAACGATGAATCGGGCGCCAATTTTTCAAACCCGCCGACCGAGTTCGTAAGCGAGACTAAAAACATCATAATTTCGCCTTCAAACAGTTTGCCGTCATACTCAATTTGCGCTTCCGTCGCCTTAATGGACGGCAACATCTCGATCCCTTTCAAGTAATAGGCGAGCTGGCCAAGCATCGTTTTCAGCTTGCTCGGCACTTCGTAGGTGAGCTCGGTCAGGCGCCCGCCGCCCGCGATGTTGATGAAATAGCGCGTTTTGTCTTCGTTCGCCACACAGCCGATGTCAATCGGGACGGGCTCACCTGTGGCGATCACCTCGCACGCCCCTTCGATCGAGCGCGGCACGCCGATGGCGCGGGCGAAATCGTTCGTCGTGCCGACAGGGATCACGCCCAATTTCGGCCGATGCGGCTGATTGGCGATGCCGTTGACGACTTCATTGATCGTTCCGTCGCCGCCAGCGGCGATCACGAGGTCAAATTCCCGTTCCACCGCCTGCCGGGCGGCTTTCGTCGCATCGCCCGGGCCTTCGGTGGCGTGGCACGATGTTTCATAGCCCGCTTTTTCCAGCCGGATCAAGACATCGGGCAAATGGCGCTTAAACAGCTCGCGCCCTGATGTCGGGTTGTAAATAATTCGAGCTCGTTTCATCATCCTCAACCTACTTCCTTCTTTTCCATTCCACTCGTTCCCATCATAGCGAAACAACGCTCAATGCGCAACTCCGAAACATGTCGGGAGCATGGCCGCGGAAAACAGCGCCCTTCGATCAAGGGCGCTGCGATAAGATGGGCATCATTCATTTGCCTTCGCATCTTGAGACGGTGCCGACGCGCTCATCGGCTTGGCGGCTGCCCCGCCTTGGGCGATGTTCTCAAGCAGCTGCTTCACATCGAGGCCGGTCGACGCTTTCAACGTCTCCTGCAAGCTTGCCATTAAGTTCGTCGCGTACCCTGTGACACGGTTGGCGCCGCCGCCTGACCCCGAGCCTGTATCGACGATCGTCAGCTTCTCGATGTTCGAAAGCGGGCTTGCCACTTGTTTCGCGTATTCCGGAAGCATCTTGATGATCATGTCGAGCACGGCCGCCTGACCATAGCGCTCGAACGCTTCGGCGATCTTTTGTTTCGCTTCCGCTTCGGCAAGACCTTTCAGGCGGATGATTTCCGCTTCCGCCTCCCCTTTTGCCTTCTCGGCCTCCGCTTTGGCCAAACCGTCGAGGCGGACGCGCTCGGCGTCGGCTTTCGCCAGCGTTTCGACGCGATATTTTTGCGCATCGGCTTCGGCGATTTGTTTCGCCTTCTCCGCCGCTGCTTTTTGCTCGATCGCATAGCGTTCGGCGTCGGCTTTTTTCTTCACTTCCGAATCGTATTGGCGCTCGCGGCGCAAAATTTCTTTTTCTTCAAGCTCAATTTGTTTTTGCCGCTCGATGATTTTGATTTGCATTTGTTGGGCCATGACTTCTTGTTTCGCCTTCGCTTCTTCCAAATGGTACGCCTGATCGGCGCGCGCTTTGGCGATGTCTTGTTCTTGGCGGAATTCGGCAAGCTTCAGTTGGTTGACTTTCTCCGCCTCGGCGATTTCCGTCAGCCGCTCAAGCTCGGCTTTGCGCGCTTCTTTATCCGCTTCGGCGCGCTTGATGCGCGTCTCTTTTTCCGCCTCGGCCGTGGCGATGTCAGCGTCGCGCTTCACTTGGGCGATGCGCGGCTTCCCGAGCGCATCGAGATAGCCGTTTTTGTCGCGCACGTCTTTGATCGTAAACGAGACGATGACGAGCCCCATTTTCGCCAAATCTTGGGATGCGACGCGCTGCACTTCTTGGGAGAATTTGTCGCGGTTTTTGTAAATTTCTTCAACCGTCATCGACCCGAGAATGGAGCGGAGGTGGCCTTCCAACACTTCCCGCGCTTCATTTTCCATATCTTGACGCGTTTTCCCTAAAAACTGCTCAGCCGCGGTCGCGATTTCGCCGATCGAGCTGCCGACTTTAATGATCGCCACCCCATCCGCCATGACGGGCACGCCTTGTTCCGTATACACTTCCGGTGTTTGCACGTCAAGCTTGATCGACAATAGGCTAAGCGGCTCGGCCTGTTGGAAAATCGGCACGACAAACGTGCCGCCGCCGCGGACGATTTTAATTTTGTTTCCCGATTCATCGATATGGACGTTTTTGCTTCCTAAGTAGCTGCCGGTGACGATCAGCGCCTCGTCCGGCCCAACAGTGCGGTAACGGGCGATAAAAATGGCGATGAGTCCGACAAGAAGCAAGACGACGACGCCGATCACCACAAGCCATGGTGTCATAGCCATCACAGTTTCCCCTTTCCTTGTTTAGATCGAAACATGGTATGGATCGTGCTTCGCCACTACAGCGACGCCGTTTTCCATTTGCACGATGACAACTTCCTCTCCAGCGGCGATCTCCTCGTGACGGAGGCTTTTCGCCGCTTTCGCCACCGCCCCGCTTTTGCGGGAAATGAGAATTTCCCCAAACCCGTCAGGCGGCACGGGGACGATCACTTTCGCGAGCGACCCTTCCAAGTCGGCATCCGTATACCCGAGCGACGCCTCAGCCGAACGGAGCGGCAAAAAAACGAAAAAATGCAAAAGCAGCACCGCGACAAGCGCCACACCGATGCCCAGCCACAGGATCAAGCTGGAGGCCCAATCGGTATACCATTCCGCCAACAGCCCGACTGCGCTGCTGACAATGAAAAACGATAAAATCAGCTGCGGACTGAACAACGGGTGGTCCACTGCATCCAATGCACCATCCAGCACATCACTAAAGAAAAAATACACGATCGTCAACACCGCGCTGACTACGAGCACGATCCCATAGATGACCTCAGGCGGATGCCCAAAAACCATTTCCCTCCCTCCTTTCGCCTTTACTTATTGATACGGGCGGATCAACGGTTGGTTTCATCATTTTTCCAATGTCATCAAAATTCGACAAACTCCTTCCGATTTCCTTTCTTTGAACAAAAAACTTCTATGAAAAATGCTTTGGACAGGCAGGATTTTGCGTTGTGTAGAGCGAATAAAGCGATGGGAATCCAAAAATACATAGGGAGGGAGACCATGTCAGAAACGCGCATTGACCATGATCGCCTGTTTAAAGAGTTGTTAAGTACATTTTTTGAAGAATTCATTCTCCTCTTCTTTCCGCATGTATACGAGCATGTTGACTTTCACCATCTTTCCTTTTTATCAGAAGAAGTGTTGACCGATGTTACTGCAGGGGAAAAACATCGAGTCGATCTATTGGTCGAGACAAAGCTAAAAGGGGAAGATGGGCTGATCATTGTCCACATCGAACACCAAAGTTACATCCAACCCACTTTTTCAGAGCGAATGTTCATTTATTTCAGCCGCTTATTTCAAAAACACCGCCGCCGTATTCTTCCGATCGCCATCTTCAGCTATGACGCCACTCGCGGTGAACCTTCCTCTTTCACTGTGGAGTTTCCGTTTTTGACCGTTCTCGATTTCCGTTTTTTGACCATAGAATTGCGCAAACTCCCGTGGCGCGAGTACATCCGTCAGAACAACCCGGTCGCCGCCGCTTTGTTAAGCAAAATGGGGTATAATGAAGACGAAAGGATCGAAGTGAAAAAAGAGTTTTTGCGCATGCTCATTCGTCTCGAGCTGGATGAGGCGAAACAGCGGCTGTTGTTCGGCTTTTTCGAAACGTATTTGCGGTTATCGGAGGAAGAAGAAGTCCGACTGCGAGATGAGGTGAAGACCATGGAGGAGAAGGAGGCTGCCAAAGTCATGGAACTTATCGTGTCATACGAACAGAAAGGCATGGAAAAAGGAATGGAAAAAGGAATAGAGAAAGGAATGGAGAAAGCAAAGCTGGATGTTGCGAAACGAATGTTGGCAAAAGGATTTGATGCTGACACGATCCATGAACTGACCGGACTGCCGCTGGAAACGATTGAACAATTGAAGCCATGAGAAGGCAACCCCCTTCTCCCTGAATCATTCGGGTTGCCGCCCCCCATTTCTCCAAACTTTGGAACATCTTCAGGGAGAAGGTCTTTTCATCGTTCTTCGCTTTATTCCTCTGAAATCCCCAGCCGCTCCAACTCCCGCCCAAGCTGCCCCGTAAGCATGAGCCCGTACATGCGAAAATCGGCCCGAAGCGACCAAAACGGATGGCCGAAGGTGGCGGGCTTGTTTCCTTCAATGAAAAAGTGGCTGAACCAGGCGAGCGCATAGGCGGCCACTGGAGCGCCGAGCAGCCACCACGCATTCCTCGTCACGATCGCAATGATCACAAACAAAAACACGAAGCTCGTTCCGACAAAATGCCAGCGCCTTGTCGCCCGTTTGCGGTGCTGAGTCAAATAAAATGGCCAAAACTCTTCATAATCGCGGAATTCCATCTCCCTTTCCCCCTTTGATGGATGCGGCGCGCCGCCCACGAATGCCGCGAACGAGCAGCACCCAGTACCCGATCATGTACAGAAACAGCACAAGCGACAGCCACGCCCACCATTGCCCTTCGATGAGGGATTGCTGCCAGTAGGCGAACGGATCGACGCCGACCCTGGCGATCGTGTGAAAATTGTTCAGAAAAAAGAGCGGCACTGCGATCACCGCAACGAGCGAATACAAGCGGCGAACCGTTCCTTTCACTAGCATCGCCACACCGACAATCAAGGTGGCCATGCACATAATGTAGTACAACACGGACATCCATAGCGGCGCACTCGGGCCCATTTCAAATCCCTTTTCATCCGTCATAATGGCCATATTCGATGAGAACCAAAAGAGTTCCTTCCTGTTAGAACGATGTTCCCTTCCTCTGTGAGGGAGCGGCTGCTCAAGTTCAACACACACTTGGCCTGCACCCACAAAGCTCCCCTTCATAATGAATTGTGTTTTCAAGTTGCGGGAAAGAGTGTGGGAACACAGAAGGACGTAACTCTTAGAACGGGATCTCCTCCATTTTTGGGATCATGCCCGCTCAGCTGCAGTCAGTTCGCTTTTGTTATGTTTAGCACTTGAGAATCAATACCTAATTTCTATATACATGCAACATGAAGAGTTAACTTCTCAGTCATCCTGCACACCCTAAGCGTTGCAGCACTTCCTGCGGACGTTCGTGGATGTCGTCCGCAAACCGAGCAATGGCCTGGACGATATCGTTTCGATGTTTGTGAAACACATTGGCGATCACGGTGTCTTTCAGCCATTTCCACAAGCTGAATGCGGGCGTGATCCAACACCAAGACGATGAGACGGTCTGGATAGCGCTCTTTGAGCATTCTCAAGAAATTCAAGAACGTCGCGGCATTGGCGCGGCAGTCGTTTGATGAAGCACCGTTTCGCCATCGTGGATGTTGACCGCGCCAAACCGCGATACGTGGGCATGATGGCCGAACGTCGGCACTTGTTTTTGGCGGCCGACTTCTGACCATGTGGACCGCAAGACATGGTAAGAGCGGATATGGGTTTCATCGATGTACAGAAGAACGGCATCTTCTGTGTCCTTGGTGATCAAGTTTTTTGATCAGATCCATTTGCTTTTCCAATTGCTTTTGCTCATCCGGGTTCCCTTTCGCCAGTGTGTACGTCGGTCGTGTCCACGACAGCCCTTTGCGGTGCAGGAGTTTTCGCAGCGCTTCGCGGGAAATGGAAACACCGAATTGCTTTTCGACATAGGATTGCAGGAGTTTGGTGTTCCACGCCGAAGCGACGTCCCATCCCAGTTCCGCGGGAGTGGTGGTCAACACAAGCTGTTTGATCTCTTCCTGCTGTTCTTCGGTGAGAAACGGCTCCCGCCCGGGGGCGAAATCCCGATGAAGCAAGAGCTCCAGACCGCCTTCGTTGAACAGCGACACATAATGGGAAACGGTTTGTCGGCACACGTTGACC
>NZ_JBQPTH010000010.1:0-95490 GCF_052220245.1 Geobacillus sp. BK01 | reverse complement strand
CACGCCGCCAGCGTTCGTCCTGAGCCAGGATCAAACTCTCCAAAAGAAAGTTGATTGGCTTCATTAGCGTCGACACCGAAGGTGTCGAAACGCTCGCGCTTCGTTTCGTTCAGTTTTCAAGGAACAAGAAACTGCTTTTGTAGCTTAACGACAACTATTATTATAAACAAACCTTTCAAAGTGTCAAGCGTTGTTTTCACCGCTTTGTTTCCACCGCGTTTATCGTGTTTATTCCGTCGCGGCAATATTTTATTATACATGTTATTGATCATTTGTCAACAGTTTTTTTGTTTCGATTCCGTTGCCGTTTGCCTTGTGGCATTGTACCTTGGCGAAACGGTGATTGTGATTATATTACGCCCGACTTTCTATGTCAACTGGAATTTCCATCCGCAATGTTGCAGACTGTCCTCCTGCAATGGCTGCTCACATCAACTATAATGAATGTAATAAGCCAAAAAACGAGCATCAACGAAGGAGGGATGGCTGCGATGAATCATTCATTTCCCGTTTTGCTTGACGCCTACCGCCGCCTTTGGCCGAACCGTTCGATTACAGCGGAGACGCTCGATGAACAGAATAGCAAAGCTCTTTTATACGAAACGATCAGGCAGGAGCTGCGCGACGAGTGGACACATCCGCGCGTGCGCCAAACGCCTGAAGTGAAGTTTCACTATGCGGTCAAACGCATTGCCGCTTCCGGTCTGCCGGATCGCCTGAAGTTGGAACTTCTTGATATTTATTTGGCCGTAATGGAACAGTTGCGGACAAATCATACATAAAATGATGATGGTTTGTTCACACTACCGAACGGAAAACGATTTTATCATAAAAAAGGAGGATGGCGACGATGGCGTTAATTCCTTACGACCCATTCCGTCATTTAGAAACGATCCGCCGAGATATGAACCGCTTCTTTACAAGCGACTTTCCGTCGCTGTTTGCCCAGATGGACGAACAGCACTGGATGCCGCGCATGGACATGCATGAAACGGAAAACGAGTACGTCGTTTCGTGCGATTTGCCGGGGCTCGAGCGGAAAGAGGATGTGCACATTGATGTGCACAATAACGTGTTGACGATCAGCGGTACCATTCAGCGCAACCAAAACATTCGTGAGGAACAAATGCATCGGCGCGAGCGCTTTTTCGGCCGCTTCCAACGGTCGATCACACTGCCGGCCGATGCGGCGGCGGACAACATTCGCGCGACGTACAAAAACGGCGTGTTGGACATTCATATCCCGAAAACAACCGCCGGAACGAAAAAACGGGTCGACATCGAGTTTCATTAAACGACCAAAAAGGGAGACGTTATGGTCTCCCTTTTCGATTGGCCCCACTGCTTGTGCGGATCACAAGGTCTGTCGGCACAACCACTTTCTTGCATATCGCCCGCTTCGTCGTCAACCGCTCAACAAGCAGCTCAACAGACGTTTCACCCATAAACTCCGTGTATACTTTTACGGTAGAAAGCGGCGGGTGAAGAAACGCAGCCGTCGGCAGATCATTGAATCCGACAACCGCTACATCCTCAGGTACAGCGATTCCGGCTTCATGAAGCGCGCGCAAGGCGCCGATCGCCATCGAGTCGCTGGCGATGAAAAATGCCGTCGGCAAGTCCCCGCTTGAGACAGCTTCTTTCATCAGCCGGTAGCCGTCCTCGGCGGTGAAGGCGCCGATCGATACATAGCGCGGATTGTACATTCCTTTTAAATATAAATATTCGTAAAACGCCGCCTCGCGCTCGTCGCGGATTGGCGTCCCTTCGTCGACATATTCGCGGCCGCCGATGTACCCGATTTCCGTATGCCCCATTTCAAGCAAATAGTCCAACACGGTGATCGTCGCCTGGCGCAGGTCAATGACGACCGAGTCGAACCGCCGCTCATCAGGCGAGCAGTCGACAAATACGATCTGCTTCGCACTCGAAGCGAAGGCGCTGACTTCTTTGGGCCCAAACTTCCCGACGGCGATGACGCCGTCAAGCCCCTCCATCCGCTCGGTCGGGTAAACGCCGTTTTGCTTAAACAGTTTGACGAGTTCAATACCGCGCTCAAAACATTCTTTTTCCACCCCGAGGCGGATCGCCATATAATACGGGTCATCGATTTCCTGGCGCTCGGAATACCAGTGGATGAGCCCGAAGCGAAACGACTCTCTCGCCTGTTGGTTTCGTTCCCGCAACGTTTTGTAGTTGAGCTCTTGGGCGACTTCAAAAATGCGTCTTCTCGTTTCATCAGAGACAGACAGCGTCGTGTCATAGTTGAGCACGCGCGACACGGTCGCCACCGAGACGCCGACTTTCTCGGCAATTTCTTTTAACGTGGCCATAGTCTGTTTGCGATCCCTTCCTTATGTTTCATATGAAACGCGTTTTTTCGCCGCATTTATACAAAGGACGACATGCGCTCCACCGCGTGGCGCATAAAGCGGCGAAACGCCTCTTTCCCGTTTTGATCCCGTTTAAATACCCCGGCATGTTCCAACACGGTGACAAAGCGTTGGCCAACTTCATAGCGCAATAAGTCGTGAACGTTGTCGTTCGTGATGTCCGGATAACCAAGGCGAATGGCTTCACACCAATCCCAATGTTTCAGCATCGCCTCGTCCCAGTCTTCTTTTTTCGTTCCATGCACGAGGTACGAAGCCAGCGTCTCAAGTTCCGCCGCCAGCCGTCCCGGCAGCACCGCCAGCCCCATTACTTCAATGAGACCAATGTTCTCTTTTTTAATATGATGCAGTTCTTCGTGCGGATGAAAAATGCCGTACGGATGTTCCGCTGACGTCCGGTTGTTGCGCAACACGATGTCCAATTCAAATAAACCGCCCCGGCGCCGGGCGATCGGGGTGATCGTGTTGTGCGGAACATCACCGCTGCGGGCGATAATCCCGACACTTGGGTCGCTGTACGTCCGCCATGCCTCATACAGGCGCACTGCCGCTTCCAACACGTCCGCTTTTGGCCCGGTCAGACGGATCACGGACATCGGCCAGCGCACAATGCCGGCGGTGACGGACGGAAACGATGGAAGGGGGATATGCTCTTCAATCTCCGCCTTTTCCATCGCAAACGTATAGCGCCCGCCTTGGAAATGGTCATGCGCTAAAATCGAACCGCCGACAATCGGCAAATCAGCGTTCGAACCGATGAAGTAGTGCGGAAACTTGTCGACGAACTCAAGCAAACGCTCGAGCGTCTTCCGCTCCATTTTCATCGGCACGTGTTCGGCATGGAAGACGATGCAATGTTCATTATAGTACACGTAGGGAGAATATTGGAAATACCACTGTTCACCTAAGAGCGCGATCGGGACGACCCTGTGATTGGAACGAGCCGGATGGCACCACGTTCCTTCATACCCTTCATTTTCTTTGCACAGCACACACTTTGGATACGAGGATGATGGCATCTCTTTTCGTTTGGCGATTTCCTTCGGATCTTTTTCCGGCTTCGCCAAATTGATCGTGATATCGAGCTCGCCGTAGACAGTCGGCACTTTCCATTGTTGGTTTTGGGCGATGCGCGCCGTTTGGATGTAGTTGGACGCTTGGCTCAGCGCATAAAACCAGTCCGTCGCCTCTTGCGGGTCGCGGCGGTATCGTTCGTAAAAGGCGCGGATCACTTCCGACGGCCGCGGCATGACGCAGTCCATCAGTTTCGCATCCCATATATCGCGCTCGGTCGTTGTATTCGTTTCCAACAATCGTTGTTCATATGCCCAATCGATAATGACATCCAACACCGGAGCAGGCGAGGCCAAAGGAACATCTTTGGCCTCAACCGGCTGCCACTCGGTGAGCTTAAGCGCCGCAAGCAGGCGGTTGCGCGCATAGACGACATCTTCCTCGGGAAGAAGGCCGTGCTTTTTCGCATAATCGATCAGTTGTTCAATCGCCGTCCAAATTCGTTCCATCGCTCACACACCCCGATAGCCGTTTGGCCGTGCTTGATGCCATTCCCACGCCGAGGCAACGATGTCTGTAATGGATGGATATTTCGGCTCCCACCCGAGCTCGCGCTTCGCCTTTTCCGATGAAGCGACAAGTTTCGCCGGATCGCCCGGACGCCGCGCCATGACGCGGGCGGGAATCGGGTGCCCAGTCACTTGCCGCGCCGCTTCGATCACTTCTTTGACGCTGAAGCCGTTGCCGTTGCCTAAATTGTATACACTGCTTTTCGCCCCGCTTCGCAGTTTCTCAAGCGCCAAAACGTGGGCATCAACAAGATCAAGCACATGAATGTAGTCGCGGATGCACGTGCCGTCCGGCGTATCGTAATCATCGCCGAAAATGGCGATCTCTTCGCGCTGGCCGAGCGGCACTTTCAAAATCAACGGAATGAGATGCGTCTCCGGGTCATGGTCCTCGCCGATCGTTGTCCCGTACGCCCCGGCGACATTGAAGTAGCGGAGCGAAATTGAACGGATGCCGTAAGCGCGGTCGGCCCATTTCATCATTTTTTCCATCGAGAGCTTTGTTTCTCCATACGCGTTCGTCGGTTCGGTCGGATCGGTTTCGACGATCGGGATTTGTTTCGGTTCCCCGTACACCGCGGCGGTGGAGGAAAAGACGATTTGTTTGACGCCAAATTCCTTCATCACTTCAAGCAACACTTGTGTCCCGTACACATTGTTGTCGTAATACTTCAGCGGCTCTTCCATGCTTTCGCCGACCAATGAATTTGCCGCAAAATGAATGACCGCCTCAATGTCATACTGGCGAAACACCTCGCGCAAAAACTCGCGGTCGCGAATATCGCCTTGGCAAAACACCGCCTCCGGGTGAACCGCCTCTTTGTGCCCCGTCTGTAAGTTATCCACCACGACCACGTTCTCGACTTTTTCGATCAGGCGGTATACCGCATGGCTGCCAATATACCCCGCCCCACCGCAAATTAAAATCATCGGCTCATCTCCTCCAGTTCCGTGAGTTCTTTCGCCCCGTCACCAACTTCAACGACATAAAAGCTTGCTTCGTACCCGATTTTTTCGACATACGCGTTTCCGACCCGTTCAATGAAGTCTTGAATATAGGCTTTTTTTACAATGTTCACCGTGCAACCGCCGAATCCGGCTCCGGTCATGCGCGCCCCGACCGTCCCTTCGTGCGCCCATGCGGCCTCCACGAGCGTATCAAGTTCGACTCCGGTTACTTCATAGTCATCGCGCAGCGACAAATGCGACTGCTTCATCAACTCGCCAAAGCGGACGAGGTCTCCTCGTTCAAGCGCCCGTGCGGCTTCCAATGTCCGCTCGTTTTCCATCACCGCATGGCGGGCCCGCTTTTGTTCGAGCGGGGAAAGAAGATGGGCGCACGCATCCAGCTCCGCGCTCGTCAGCTCGCCGAGCGAAGCGATGTCAAGCACGTTTTGCAGCTTCGCAAGCGCCGCCTCGCACGTCGCCCGCCGCTCGTTGTACGCCGAGTCCGCCAAGCCGCGCTTTTTGTTCGTGTTGGCGATGACGATCGCACAATCGTCAAGCACCAATGGCAAATAGCGGTACTCAAGCGTTTGGCAGTTTAATAGGATGGCGCAATGTTGTTTTCCCATGCCGACGGCAAACTGATCCATAATGCCGCAATTGACGCCGATGTATTTATTTTCTACGTTTTGGCTCATTTTCACAAGTTCCAACTGATCAAGCCCGCGCCCGAACAGCTTGTTGAGCATCACCGCGGTCACAAGCTCAATCGACGCCGATGACGACAGCCCGGCGCCGTTTGGGATCGTGCCGTAATACAAAATATCCAATCCGGTCTCCGGCGAACCGAGCGCTTGAAACGCGGCCAAAATCCCTTTCGGGTAGTTCGCCCAGCCGTGCTCGCTCCGGTACGACAAGTCGCCGTAAGAGACCGTGATCACTCCCGTTTCCGGGAAGTTTTGCGAATAAAAGCGGACAAGCGGCTTATCTGTCTGTCGGACGAGCGCATACGTGCCGATCTCGAGCGCGCACGGCAGCACATGCCCGCCGTTGTAATCCGTATGCTCGCCAATCAAATTGACGCGGCCGGGGGCGAAGAAGGTGCGGATGCCTTCGCCCAAGCCGCCGAAAAGTTCGATAAATTGCTGTTTTAAGGTAGGGATCATGGAAGGGCCTCCTTCAAGTCTTTATAGTAAATATTTTAGTTAATAGTTTACTAAAAATCAACGGCGAAACGAAATCTTTTTTAATACGTATAATCGTTTGAACATTTATTCACCTTAATATAGGAAGGAGGCGGAGCGGAGATGGAAACGCGACAGATGTTGAAACAAGAACTCCAAACCATCACCCACTGGGAACACTCGCAAAAAGACCTATGGTTTTGGGAAAAGCTCGGCCGCTTGCCGTTTCAAGTGCTTGATAAGCTGACGCCAAAAGCCGTCCATCGAAAACTCGGGCAGTTGCTTGATGAGTTGGGCAGCTATATTCAAAGCGGAGGGCACTATTTGGTGAAACAAGAGAGCGTGCTCGAGCGGCTTGGCGTTACTTCGCTTGCTGAAGTGCCGCACTTGTCGCTTGAGACGATGGATCGCGTTTGCGACGAATTGATTGAGGCGCGCGTCACGTTCGCCCAGCTGCAAGGGGCGGCGACCGGGGTCGGCGGGGCGCTGACGCTGGCCTTGGACATTCCGGCGCTGCTTGGGTTGGCGCTGAAAACGCTGCAAGAGATCGCCATCGTGTACGGATATGACCCGAAGGAAAAAGAAGAGCGCGTGTTCGTCGTCAAATGCCTGCAGTTTGCGGCCGCGGACATCGTCGGAAAAAAAGCGATTTTAGAGGAACTTGCGTCGTTTTCCGAAACGCGCAGTCACGTCTTTTCCGAGCTGCAAGGATGGCGGGAAGTGATGATGACGTTCCGCGACCAATACGGATGGAAAAAGCTGTTTCAAGCCGTGCCGATCATCGGGGTCGTGTTCGGTTCACTGTTTAACAAATCGTTTATGGAAGACATCGCCGAAACCGGGAAGATGCTTTATCGGAAGCGGCGCATTATCGAGAAGCTTAAACAGTTTGAACCCGGCATCTAACATGCCGGGTTCAATTTGTTTGTTTCGCCCTGATGCATCCGCTCAGGCCGCATCATTCCCCCTATCATCGAACAGCTTTCAATCGCCACATCATGCTGATAAAATCGCCCAAGCGGTGCGGCACCGCCACTCCGGCATACATCAGCTCGTCGCCGCCGTAGACGCCAAGGCCTTCGATTTCATAGTCTTGATTCGGGTCAAGCCCTTTGAGCCGCAAGTATGACAGCGGCGCGTTCGCTTCCGCCAGAACACGGAAGTAGGCGACGAGCGCTTCCGACTGATCTTCCGAGACGAACATCCACGCCGCCTCGTTGCCTTCAAACGGGCTGAGCAGCCGATAAAACGTGCCGAACTGGACGAGGCGGCGCACATCTTTGTAAAACGCGACTTGTTCCTTAATGATTTGTTTTTCTGTTTCCGTCAATTTCGTGATATTGAGCTCATAGCCGAAGTTGCCTGACATCGCCACATGGCCGCGCGTCTTGAGGGACGTCACCCGCCCGACTTGGTGGTTCGGCACGGCCGAGACGTGGGCGCCCATGGCGCTCACTGGGTAAACGAGGCTTGTACCGTACTGGATTTTCAGGCGCGAGACAGCGTCAGTGTTGTCGCTCGTCCATGTTTGCGGCATATAATAGAGAATCCCCGGGTCAAACCGCCCTCCGCCTCCGGAGCAGCTTTCAAACAAAATGTGCGGAAAGCGCGAGGTGATCTCGTCCATCACGCGATAGAGCCCAAGCATATAGCGGTGCGCCGTTTCGCGCTGGCGCTCGGGCGGCAGGGCGGAGGAGCCAATTTCCGTCATATGGCGGTTCATGTCCCATTTCACATAAGTGATGGGGGCGCTCGCAAGCACGTTCGAGATCGTTTCAATCATATAGTCGCACACGTCTTGGCGGGAATAATCGAGCACAAGCTGGTTCCGTCCTTCAGAGCGCGGGCGGTTCGGCACATGGAGACACCAGTCGGGATGTTTCCGGTACAGCTCGCTGTTTGGCGACACCATTTCCGGCTCAATCCATAAGCCGAACTGCAGCCCGAGTTCGTTCACTTGTTTCGCCAACCCGCCCAAGCCGTTTGGAAGCTTGCGCCGGTTGACGGTCCAATCGCCGAGTGACCGGCGGTCGTCGTCGCGTTCGCCAAACCAGCCGTCGTCAAGCACAAACAGTTCGATGCCCAGTTGCGCCGCCGTTTTGGCGATATCCATGATCTTTTCTTCATTGAAATCAAAGTACGTCGCTTCCCAGTTATTAATCAAAATCGGACGTTCCCGGTCGCGAAATGCGCCGCGCGCCAGGCGGGTGCGGTACAATTCGTGGTACGTTTGCGACATTCCGTTTAACCCTTGATCGGAGTAGACCATAACGACTTCCGGCGTTTGGAACGACTCTCCCGGCTGAAGCAGCCATGTGAAATCAAACGGATTGATGCCCATCGACACGCGGGCTGTATGGAATTGGTCGACCTCAATTTGGGCAAGGAAACTGCCGCTGTACACAAGGCTGAACCCATACACGTCTCCTTGGTGCTCATCAGCGTTTTTGGCAGCGAGCGCGATAAACGGATTTTGTTGGTGGCTGCTCGCACCGCGGCGGCTTTCGGCCGCTTGCACACCGGTCACAAGCGGGCGGCGCTCGATCCAGCGCTCGCGCCCCCACGCCCCGGGAAGATGGATCCAGTCATAATCGGCAGACGGGAAATCGACGCTCATGCTTAACGCCCGCAACAGCTTTAAACGTTCACGCCCCTTGTTTTCGAAACGGGCTGCGCGCGTGATGACGTTCCACTTTTCATACGCTGTATACTGCAACGTGACCTCTAGGCCAATCAGCTTATCTTCAAGGACAATTTCAAGTGTCTCCGCTTCTTGTTCGTGCTCAACATACGTCGCCGGCAGCCCATCAAGCTTTGGCTTCCCCTTGAAAATGCGATGCGTTTTGTAGCGCAAATCCGTTACCGTCGAGCCGTTTTCCAGTTGCACTTGATACGCCGGAGCGCGGAAGTCGGTATTCCCATAGGCTGGATATTCTTGCGGCAGCGTATCGAGCGAAAACGTGCGGTCGGATGGGTCAGGGTTGGGGGAAAACGCGCGATCTAGCCGCGAAAATGCCCCTGCGCCCCGAACAGCGCGCACTGTTTTTCCCCAATAGACATGCGCCAAATAGCCGGAGCGGACGAGTTGCATCACGTAACTCGACCCGCCTGTCTGTAAATGGAACTGCTTCTTTTGCGGATTGTATGTAATTGTCATCCTACTCCCTCTCTTTCACCATTGTACAAACAATTTTACTTAATTTTTACGAAAAAATCTATCAAAAAAGCGCCCAAACATGGGCGCTTTTTCATCCGCTTTCTTGCCGAGGTGTTGCTGTTTCCGGTTTTATTGATTGATGATCTGTCGATCGTCGCCCCCTGTCGCCAACGTTGCCTGCCGCAGCTCCCGGTCGAGCTCTTTCGCATAGATGTCGCGCTCTTCCTTCGTCCAATGCAAGTACCGCGCCATAAAGGCCATAACGGCTTCTTTTTCCCGCCGGACGGCGTCGATGTCAAACAACAGCGCGCCGGTGCGGCGGATGAAGTAATCCGTCGGTTTGGCGGCCATTTCTTCCTCGATGGCGTAGACGAGGCGGACGAACGTTTCGCGCATTAAGCCTGTTGAACGGTCGTACTGGCTGCTTAAGGCAAAGAGGCGGTCGACATTCGTGCCGTACTGTTTTGCCAGCCGCGCCCCTTGTTCTTCTGTCAGGCCATAGCGCGCCGCTTCTTTCGCTTTTTCGGCGGTGAAGGCCGGCAGCCGGTGCGAGCCGCCGATGTCGCCTCCGGAAATTGGCAGCTGCTTCGTTTGGCACGGGCGGAACGTTTTTCCCTCTTCTTTTTCCAATTGTTTGGCGACGAGGTCAACGACAGTTTCCGCCATTTTCCGGTAGCCGGTCAGTTTGCCGCCGGCGATCGTGATGAGGCCGGTCGGCGATGTCCAAATTTCGTCTTTGCGGGAAATCTCCGACGGGTCTTTCCCTTCTTCATAAATAAGCGGGCGGACGCCAGCCCAGCTCGACTCGACATCGGCGGCGGTGATGCCGACCGCTGGGAACATGAACCGGATCGCTTTCAATAAATAGTCGCGGTCTTCCTCCGTCATCGCCGGATGGGCCGGGTCGTCGTCGTAAAACGTGTCGGTCGTGCCGACGTACGTTTTTCCGTCGCGCGGAATGGCAAACACCATCCGGCCGTCCGGCGTATCAAAATAAATCGCTTGGTTCAGCGGAAACCGCTTTTGATCGATGACGATATGGACGCCTTTTGTGAGCCGGAGCCGCTTGCCCGTTTTTGAGCCGTCTTGGTCGCGGACGGCATCGACCCACGGTCCGGCGGCGTTCACGACCTTTTTGGCACGGATGTCGTATGAAAGGCCGCCGAGCATGTCGCGGCAGCGGGCGCCAATGATGCGGCCGCGTTCGTCGTATAAAAACTGTTCCGCTTTTGTATAGTTGATGACATCGGCGCCAAGTTCAGCCGCTTTTTTGATCACTTCGATCGTCAAGCGGGCGTCGTCGGTCCGGTATTCAACGTAATAGCCGCCGCCGAGTAAGCCGTCCCGCTTCAACAGCGGCTCTTTGGCCAGCGCCTGCTTGGCGGTGAGCATCGTCCGCCGTTCGCTCCGTTTGACCCCGGCCAATCGGTCGTACAGCCAGAGTCCGACCGATGTGCTCCATTTGCCGAACGTCCCATCGCGATAAATCGGCAGCAGCATCCATTCCGGCGTCGTGACGTGCGGGCCGTTTTCATAGACGATCGCCCGTTCGCGCCCGACTTCGGCGACCATTTTCACTTCGAACTGCTTCAAATAGCGCAATCCCCCGTGGACAAGCTTCGTTGAGCGGCTCGATGTCCCGGCCGCAAAGTCTTGCATTTCCACAAGCGCCACGGTCATGCCGCGCGAGGCGGCGTCAAGGGCGATGCCGGCGCCGGTGATCCCCCCGCCGACAATCAGAAGATCGTATCGTTTTCCGCTCATCGCCTGAAAAATATCGCTCCGCTGCTTGCTTGAAAATGCCATGAACATTCCCTCCTGTGTGAAAAAGACAAAAAGAGACCATGACAAACACGATAAGCATCTCGCCTACCATGCATGCATGGTCTCTCCATGTCTCCTGACTGATGATTAACTTGTTAAGTTCATTATAACAGACTAATGCTGATTTGGCTACTCCAATGAAGGCGAAATCATTTGCGAAATGCATTTCGCTGCACCAAGGCTAGCGATCATAGTGGCGCCATAACGTTTCATTGGACGTCGTCACCGCTGCTGCGCCGGCTTCTAACGCCCGCTCGACATCGTCCGGGGTGCGGATGAGGCCGCCGGCGTAAATCGGCTTTCCGGTCCGCTCTTTCACTTCACGGATGATGTGCGGCATCGCCCCCGGGATGACTTCAATGGAATCGGGGTTCGTTTTGGCGATCAGCTGATAGCTTTTCTCCAACGCGTGCGAATCGAGCAAAAAGATGCGCTGCACGGCGAGTACATGTTTTTGCCGCGCCTTCATAATGATGCCCGCCTTCGTCGAAATGAGTCCATGCGGACGGAACTCTTGGCAAAGATATTCCGCAGCATGCTCATCATGGCTCAGCCCTTGCACCAAGTCGGCGTGGACAATGAGCTGCTTGCCGTGCCGGCGTGCATAAGCAAAGACACTTTTTAATTGGGCGACATGTACTTCAAGCAGCACCCCGACTTGATAACCGCTCGCCAAAAAGGCATCAAATTGCTTCATCGTTTTCATGGCCGGAATAATTTGTTGTCTCGTCTCCATTGCGTTCTCCCCGGTTTATCCTCTCATTTTGTCGACGTCGTCTAAGCATGACAGCGACATCATTGTCCGCGGTTTGCATGTCGCAATTTTCACCCCGCGTTTGCGGAACTTCTCGACGACATGGTGAATCGCTTTTTTGCCCGCTGTCTCTTCTTCATGAAGATGCCCCATTGTCTCAACTCCTCTCCTATTCCGCTTTCGGAATGGCGAGCTTAACCGTTGTTCCCCGGCCGACTTCGCTTTCCATCATAATGTGCCCACCGTATTTATCGATCATTTCCTTGGCGATCGAAAGTCCGAGTCCAGCGCCGCCTTGTTCGCGGCTGCGCGCCTTGTCGACGCGATAAAAGCGCAAAAAAACGTTTTGCAGCTCTTCTTGCGGAATGCCGATGCCATAATCGCGGACGGCGACCGTCACAAACGATCCTTCCTCACGCAATGAAAGAGCGATTTTTTTAACGTGCTGAGAATATTTTACCGCATTGTCAAGCAAAATGAACAGCAATTGTTCAAAATGATGTTTTGCAATCGCCACACGCGCCGGCGCCCTTTCCGGCCGATCGACAATAAATTCAAAATCCGGGTGCAATACGCGGAAATTTTCCACTACTTGTCCGATGGCAGCAACGGCATTGACCGGCGTCACTTCTTTCGGGACTGTAATCGCTTCAGCCCGCGACAAGTCAAGAAGCTCAAGGACGAGCCGCTTCAACCGTTCCGCCTCTTTCGTCGCCGCCTCGAGCGATTCTTCCAAAATATCACGATTATGTTTGCCCCATCGCTGCAGCAACGAAAGATGTCCTTGTAAAATGGCGAGCGGTGTACGCAGTTCGTGGGATGCATCTTCGACAAACTGCCGCTGCATGGCGAATGAGCGTTCAATGTCATCCATCATGTTGTTGAACATAAGCATGAGCTCGGCGATTTCATCACGCGCCGAAGGCACATCGATGCGCTGCTTCAGCCCGTTGTTTTTGATGGCCGCCATCGTTTGCGCCAACGTTTTCAGCGGCCGGATGAAGCTTTGCGCCACAAGCCGTCCGGCGAGTGCGCTCGCTGCCATAGCCACCACCCCGATCACTGTCATGATGGCAAACAAAGTGTTCGTCACCTGTTGGAATTTCGTCAGCCGGCGGGCAATTTCAATCGTCCCGCGCAAATTTCCAATATGAAGCGGTTGACGAAGCAGCAAAAACCGTTCGTTGTTGACGAAGTGCTCATCCATTTTCAGCTTGTCGGGCACGCCTCCCGGCAACAGCGACACCGCAGCGCCATTGGAAACGGAGACGACGACGTTTCCGTCGTGGTCGGTAACACGAATGAGCTGATAGCGCTCATTCAACTTTTCCAAAAACGAACGGCTGCGGCGAATATCTTCCCATGATACATTACGTTTTTCTGCGTAATATGTTTCAATTTCCGCCACCGTTTGTTCCATTGTTTTTTCCTCTTCGTTCAGCAGCCATTGCTTGACAATATGGTATTGCAAAAAGGTAAAAACAAAGTACGTAATAAAAATCGCCCCGGCAGACAAAACGGTCAGCTTCCCTTTCAGCGAAAGCCTGCGGATGCGGAAGCGCTTCATGGCCGCATCACATATCCGGCGCCGCGCACCGTTTGGATATACCGCTCCTTATCGTGCTTATCGAGCTTTTGCCGCAAATAGCGGACATAAACATCCACAACGTTCGTCTCCACTTCGGTGTCAAACCCCCACACTTTATCAAGCAGCACATCGCGCGTCAAGACGACGTTGATATTTTGCATGAAAGCAACAAGCAAGTCGTATTCACGTTTCGTCAGCTCGATCAACTCATCCCCTTTTTTCACCGTGCGCGCCTGCGTGTCAACGACTAGATCTTTAAACGCCAACACTTGCCCATCCGATTCAGGGTGAACGCGGCGGAATAAGGCGCGGATGCGGGCAAACAGCTCTTCAATGGCAAACGGCTTGACAATATAGTCATCCGCTCCGTTGTCAAGTCCCATGACACGGTCAAATACGCTGTCGCGTGCGGTGATCATGATAATCGGCGTTGATTTGGCCGCCCGGATGCGGCGGCATACTTCCATCCCGTTTAAGCGCGGCAGCATGACATCAAGCAAAATCAAATCCCACGGTTCGGCAAGGGCAAGCTCCACCCCTTCACGACCGTCGCTGCACACGTGCACATCAAACCCTTCATGTGTTAAATCAAGCTCTAAAAACCGGGCCAAGCCGGCCTCATCTTCAATCAATAAAATCCTTCCATTCATTGGTTATGTCCCCTCTCTTGCATGCCTTTCCTCTATCGGGCCAAGAACCCGCCTTGTGCCGTTTCCCACTTTCATTTTACTACAGACAACGTAAAAGCCAATCACCAACAGGGCGGCCGGCGACGAAAACCGGGCGCCACCGGCCGCTCCCGCCCCGCCAGATCCGTAAGCTCCCGCATATCGAGCGGCAGCCGTCCGGCCGCCGCTCACGAGTGGCGGTCCACAAACCAGTCCACAATTGCCTGAACAATTTCAAACGCTTGATAAGAAAGAAGCGATACAGCCGTTCCAGAAAAAAACAGCATCACTAACCAATGAATCCAATGCATCACGCCCTCTCCCTTCCCACTGCCTGTTGGCCGGCAGCGTCATTTGTGCGCATGGTCATGGAAAGTGGTGTCATTATATTCCAACCGGGTTAAAACCGCATGAAAAAACGCTAAAAAATGCGGAAAGTGACTTTTCTCGCCGTCCGTACATACATTGACAATGAATCGGATCGCCTCCGTAGCTGCCAGCCATTCAGGCGATCGGAACTACAGGCAGCCGGAGGAAACTTGCCACTTCACAAACGGAAAGAGGGGGAGCGCAATGAACGGATCGTTTCAGCCACCGGCTGGCGAGGGAGGGGATCACCCGTTCCATCATTTGCGGAAAATGGTAAACCAATGGTTTGATGAACGGCCGCTGCAAAAATTGTTTGAAACGCTTGATGACTACTTCGCGCAAACATTTGCTGCGGCGTATATCCCGATCGAGGTGAAAGAAACGAAGCGCGACTATCAAATCATCGTCCGCCTGCCGGACATCAAGCGGGACCAAATTAGCTTGCAGTGGCATGAAGATGGGCTGCAGCTTGTCATCGATCACCATGAAACGATCGAATCGTCGGACGACAGCGGCCATGTATACGAGCGGCGCCAGCAGCGGCGGCGCGTGACGAGGATGATTCCGTTTCCATATCCGGTAGCCGAACACGAAGTGAAAGCTTCGTTCCAAAACGGTGCACTCGTCATTCGTCTGCCGCAAAAGCGGAAATACATCGATATCGACTAAATACAAAGGAGCACCTTCCGTTCATCCAAGCCATCAAAAAGGCCGTTCCCCATGTCGGGAGCGGCTTTTTTCCTATCGGGCTTCTATTGTTTGTGCGATGGGCTTCCGTATCGGTTGTTGTTTTCTGGCGTCGGATCTTTTTGGATGTCCCACTCTTTGGCAATTTCTTCGCGGTTGTTTGGGTATTTATTTTTCCGTTTCCGGTTGTCGTTGCGGTTCGTCACCGTTGATCACCCCCTTGCCGTTTGCCATTAGGTTGCGCGTTTTTCCGCAGCATAAACGAGGGATACATACTTTTCCCCTTGGTAAGCTACGCTACGGGTAGGAGGTGCAAAATGAATGGCGAAACTGCCCGATTTTAAACAGCTGAACGACCGGCTGATCAATGAGCCGTCCGATGAGCCGCGGCTTGTCATCAAAACGAAGCTCGATCCAGACCGCGTGACGGAAGAAAACCCGTATGCAGAAGGCAAAACAAACGTCAGCCGAACGTTTGCTTCTTTTTTTGAAGGAGGCGAACCTTGATGGAACAAACGCTCGCTTATTTGCGGGAAATTTTGTCCAACTACTTGGATCATCACGATGACACACCAAAACGCATCTACCAAAAGCTAATCAGTAAACCGTATCAGGGCGAGGGGGAGTTTGTCCGCGACTTATCGCAAGAAGAAAGTGCTTTTTTGGACCGCATTTTGCCCCATGAAATCCGTTATGCGATGGACGAGCGCGATTACGAACGCGTCTATCAGCTGAACGAAGTGTACGAACTGCTCACGTAACGATGCGAAAGCCGCTCCCCCGACAGAGCAGGGGAGCGAGCTTTCTCATTTTTGAAACGTGTTGAGCAGCCCTTTTAACATGCCGTTCACTTGATTGACCGTATTGATCATCTGTCCCATCGTGTTCATCATTTTGTTGATATCATACGTCCCGTCGCTGTTTTTAAACTGGGCGAGAAAGGACGGGCGCGGCGGCGGCAACAGCGGCCCCGGCTTCGGATACGGCATCGGGTGCGAAGGCATAGCGGCATGGGGTGGCGAAGCGTGAGGCCAATAAACCGTCGCGGACGGAACGTATGAAGACCAATAGTCGAAATAAGGCCACTGCCCCCCTAGGCTGTATGGCCCATGGAAGGACGGCGGCGAAACCGGGCGCGGATAACGGTACATGATCGTTCTCCCCCATTTTTGATCGTCGATTTCCCCATTGCAGGCAACGGGGATAGGCTGCCACTAGTATATGTGTAAATACCCGGCGGCGTGCGCACGGACATGTCACCTCTTGTCGGAAGTTTTAATTTTCGGAAATCGATTTTCCCCCTTATTTTCATGGTACGATGTAAAAAAGGGGAAGGGGGAAAAGCATCTATGAGCATCACTGAATTGAAACATAAGTTCATGGCGGTCAAACATTGTGAACCGGCTGAGGCAAACGAACTGCTCGATTTTGCCCGCCGCCTTTATTTGCGCGGGGAGGTTTCGCTCGCTGAGTACCGCGACCTAGTGCGTGAACTTGAAAAAGCCGGCGCCTGTCAACCGGATGAAGCAGGAGAATACGCCGGACTTTAGACCTCAAGGGAGCTTTTCCCTTCTTTTTTTTGCATATTTCCCACCCAAACGCCCCATCGTAATAGAAAGGGGGTGTTGGGCAATGGGCCGAGGCGTGCATTTCAACCATAAGCGAAAAGGCCATGACCACGAAAAACCGAAACATGGCCAACCAGTGCCGCCGAAACATACCGAACGGGTCGAATATGAGATCAACACCACCGCTACCGCGGAGGGCGGCCCCGTCTCGATCACAACAGGAAAAGATACGTAAAAGAAAAAGCTGTCTCCCTCGGCAAAGGGGACAGCTTTTCGGTTTCAAGGCAAAGCGCGATTCTTTCCCGCCTAAGTTGTCTCACCAAGCCTCTCCTTGACAAGTGCCAGCGTGTAAGCGACCGCTTGGCTGTATTGTTTGACGCGGCGGGCGGGAACGGATGGATAAAATGCTTCAACGCTCAGTTTGGCCATATGATCGACCGCAGCCTCTATTTGCCGCTTGTGAACATATTTCGGCTGCGCTTGGTGAATCCAGCGGAAAGCGGCCTCTTGCCACCGTTCGGCTGCCGCCTGCACTTCCTCCGCGAGCGGTTTGACTTCCGCAAAAAAATCCGGCTCCTCGTCCCGCTCGCGGGTGCGCCGGGCGATCGCCAGCAGCCGCTCATTGTACTCGTGAAGCTGTTCCGTCAGCGCTTTAAGCTCTTCTTCCATGGCGCCCCCCTTGCGTATATCGATGAACTCAGTTTGAACGACGTTCCATGCAACTATGGATCCGGAATATTCGCCGGCCGTTTGCCGCTGTTTGTATATGTTTCATCATATCATATCGGCCGGTTTTACACCAAATACAGTTTGGATGAAAACGGCAGCTCGACTGCTTCTTTCCCCTCACCGAACCGCTGTTCTACGCCGGCGATCCGCCCCTCAAGATGTCCGAGCTGCTCCTTGTTCTGGACATAACGCTCTTCAATCACATCGGCAATCACTTTTTCCATTTTGGCATCCACTTGCTCAATGAGCGTAACAATTTCCTGAAGCTGCTTTTCAATTTCTTCTTTTTTGATCAGCCGTTTCTCCATTCCTTCTCCCCCATTTCTGGCATGATGATATTCCATTCGCGGCGAAGGGAACAACTCCCTGCCGCAGCGACAAAAGTAGAACGGATTCGGCAAAGAAAGCGGGGAGCAGCCGCAATTCGACAACTCCCCGTCGGAAAAGAAAAAGGGCGCATATTGCTTAAGCGTATGGTATAATAAAAACCATTCAAAGGAGATGAACGCGATGGCACTCAAATACCCGGGCGGAAAAGAGTATCGCGGAAACAGACCAAACACGGCGCGCCAACGGGCGGCCGATTATGCCAACCGCGGCATGACGCTCGAAGACGACTTAAACGCGACGAATGAATATTATCGGGAGCGCGGCATCGCCGTCATCCACAAAAAGCCGACCCCGGTGCAAATCGTCCGCGTCGACTATCCGAAACGGAGCGCCGCCGTCATTAAAGAGGCATACTTCCGACAGGCGTCCACAACGGACTACAACGGCGTCTATCGCGGCAAATACATCGACTTTGAAGCGAAGGAAACAAAGAACAAGACGGCGTTTCCGCTGAAAAATTTCCATGCCCACCAAATCCGCCATATGGAGCAAGTCATCGCCCACGGCGGCATTTGCTTTGCCATTTTACGCTTTTCTGTGCTCAATGAAACGTATTTGCTTGATGCCTCCCATTTAATTGCCTGCTGGAATGAACAGGAAGCCGGCGGGCGGAAGTCCATTCCGAAGCGGGAGATCGAGCGATGCGGGCATTACATCCCGCTTGGCTACCAGCCGAGAATTGATTATATTAATGTAGTAGAAAACGTGTACTTCACCGTTTGAGGTGAAAACTTGTAAGAAAGGCAGGATTTGCTTATGTCTGGTGAATATCGTTCTCGTGTAGAACGAAAGCAGGCAGCGAAACAAGCGAAACAAAAGAAAGGGAAAAAGAAAAAAGGAGTATCGTGGTTGAGAACGATCGCCATTGCGATTTTGCTTATGATTGTGATCGGAGCGGCGAGCGGCGTAGCGGCGTTTGCCTACTTCGTCAAGGACGCCCCTCCGCTTGACGAGGCGAAAATCAAAGATCCGCTCTCTTCCACCATATACGATATGGACGGAAAGAAAGTCGCCGAACTCGGCGGCTACAAGCGGACGTATATTTCGTATAAAGATGTGCCTAAAGTGCTCGAAAATGCCGTGTTGGCAACCGAAGACGCCCGCTTTTATGAACATCACGGCATCGACATTGTTCGTCTGGCCGGCGCCGTCATCGCTAATATTCAAGAAGGATTCGGAGCGGAAGGCGGCAGCACCATCACGCAGCAAGTGGTAAAAATGACGTTCCTGTCGTCGAAAAAAACGTTGGAGCGAAAAGCGCAGGAAGCGTGGCTCGCCTTGCAGCTTGAGCAAAAGTATTCAAAGCAAGAAATTTTGGAAATGTACTTGAACAAAATTTATTATTCGGACGGCATTTACGGCGTCGCCCGGGCGGCGGAGTATTACTTCGGCAAGACGAATTTAAAAGAGTTGACGCTCCCCGAGGCAGCGCTCTTAGCCGGCATGCCGCAAAGTCCGAACCGGTACAATCCGTACGACCACCCGGAAGCGGCGAAAAAACGGCGCGATACCGTCTTATCGCTCATGGCGAAACACGGCTTTATCAGCCAAGAAGAGGCGGAAAAGGCGAAACAAGTGCCGATCAAATCGATGCTTACCGAACGAAAAAAACCGCAAAGCTCCGTGCCGTATGATGCCTTTATTGACGAAGTGATCAAAGAAGTGACCGATAAAGCGAACGTTAACGTTTTTGAAGATGGGCTGAAAATTTACACAACGCTTGATCAAGAGGCGCAGTCATACGTCGAAAACCTATTAAACTCCGACCAATACTTTACTGGTAAAAAAGATTTGCAGTCGGCTATTGCCCTCATCGACACGAAAACAGGCGCCATTCGCGCCTTAGGTGGCGGTCGCAACCGCGATCACGTCGAGTTCGGCTTCAACTACGCCATTCAGCCGGTCGGCCAGCCCGGTTCGGCGATTAAACCGATTTTGGACTACGGGCCAGCCATTGAATATTTAAAATGGTCAACCGCGCACATTATCGTTGACGAGCCATACACGTATTCGGACGGCACGCCGATCCGCAACGCTGACCGGAGATACGCCGGACCGGTGACGATGCGTTATGCGCTGACTTGGTCGCGCAACATCCCGGCGTTAAAAACGTTCCAAGCGGTCGGCAAGGAACGGGCGAAAGAGTTTGCCAACCGGCTCGGCATGGGCTTTAACGAAGTAGAGGAAGCGTACTCGATCGGCGGTGTCAAGCGCTACGTGTCGCCGTTGCAAATGGCCGGCGCCTATAGCGCCTTCGGCAACAACGGCGTATATACAAAGCCATACGCCGTGACCAAAATCGTCTTCCCGGATGGCACGGAAATGGATTTGAAGCCAAAGCCGAAGCGGGTCATGCACGACTACACGGCCTATATGATTACCGATATGCTGAAATCGGTCGTTCGCTCCGGCACAGGGCAAAGCGCCAACATTCCGGGGCTTGAGCTGGCCGGCAAAACGGGAACGACCAACTACGGTCCGTCCGGCGCCCAGTTTGGTTTATCGGAGGGCGATGTGCCGGACAGCTGGTTTGTCGGCTATACGCCAAACTATACCGCCGCCGTTTGGACCGGCTTTAGCAAAAAAAGCAGCACGGCATCGCTCGACAAGACAGAACAAAGAATTTCACGCTCGCTGTTTAGAGCGCTTATCTCCGAGATCGACGACGGCAGCGGGGAATTTGAACGACCGGACAGCGTCGTGAAGCTGCCGATTAAAAAAGGCACGAATCCGCCGAAACTGGCAAGCAAATATACGCCGGCAGACGAAATTACGTATGAACTGTTCGTGCGTGGCACTCAGCCGACGGAAGTCGCCAAAGACGAACCGAAAGAGCTGCCGGCAGTCAAAGACTTAACGGCCTCATACGACGGGGCGGCAAACACGATTTCCGTCTCTTGGTCGTATAACGAACAGACCGACAATACAATCTTTGAAGTGCGCGTCAAAGATGATCAAGGCCATACGGAAACAATCACGACCAAAGATGTCGGCGTGACGATCACGAACGTGACGCCGGGCGCTTCATATACGATCGCCGTCTATGCAAAAGAAGACGATCGGATAAGCAAGCCAGCCATCACAAGCGTCCGCATCCCTGGCGGTGAACAGCCGCCGACGCCGGATGATGAATCTGGCGATGATGACAACAACGGCGCCGGCAACGGGAATAACGGAACAAACGAAAATAACAATAACGGTAACAATACCAATGGCAACAATGGAAACAACCAAAACAACGGCAACGATAATGAAAACAGTGATGACGGCGGAGACGATGGCAATGACGGAGACGAAGGGACCGGCCAAGAGAATGGCGATGATGGCACAACGCCGCCAACAACGCCAACCAATCCACAATCAGGAAACGGCTACAACGCTGGCATGAAAAATGGGAATCGCCAGTGAGATCGCCTGCTTCAAAAAAGCGGATGGCTTTATCGGGCCATCCGCTTTTTTATGGCGATTTGCTTATGGGCAAGCTTCTCCGTTTCGGCAAACAGTTCATTGAGCTGAACAAATGACAGATATCGATCGGGACCGGCAAAAATAAACTGCAGCCGCTCAACGGCGTTGACCGGTTTATGCGGCAGCGCCGCCACCGTATCCATCCAATCCACAACGTTCGCCATCGGCCGTCCATTCAGCCAGCAGAGCGCCGACAGCAAATACGCCAACCCACGCACGATCGGACCGCGGGCAGCGCGGCGGTCGCGCCGGGCAAAACAGCGCTCAAGTTCCACCTTTTCTTCATGCCAAAGAGCAATGAGCGCCGGCAGCGACTGTTCGAACGCCTCCCATGGCGGCGGGAAGGGCGGGACGATATCATAATAAAACGGCACATGCTTAAAAAGGCGCGGGAACGGCTCCTCAGGAAGCGCGTCAGGCATATGCCCGTCCGGGAAAAAAAGCGGATGGGCCCATTCAGTCGGCACGCGCACGATCGTTCTCCCTCTTTCGCATCCTCTTTTTCCCTTCGCGGCATAAATGAAGAAGCGGACATACCGGGCACTGGGGTGCCTGCGCCTTGCAATGGTAGCGGCCAAAAAAAATCATCCGGTGATGGGTGATCGACCATTCCGCTTTCGGAATTTTTTTCATCAGCGTTTGTTCAACCTCAAGAACCGAGTCGTTCCAGCGGCAAAAGCCGAGCCGTTTGCTGACGCGCTCGACGTGCGTATCAACAGCAATGGCCGGCACGCCAAACGCGACGGAGGCAACGACGTTCGCCGTCTTCCGTCCTACACCCGGCAACTTCATCAATTCGTCGCGGTCGCGCGGCACTTCGCCGTTATACTCCTCTATTAACATCGCGCACAGCTTTTGAATGTTTTTCGCCTTGTTCCGGTATAAACCGATCGAACGGATGTCCTGCTCCAGCTCTTCAAGCGGCACAGCGATGTAGTCGTGTGGCGTCCGATATTTTTCAAATAGCCGCTTCGTCACTTTATTGACAAGCGCATCGGTGCACTGCGCCGATAAGACGACCGCGATCAACAGTTCAAACGGGTTGCGGTGTACAAGCTCGCAATGGGCATCCGGAAACATGTTCGCCATCTCATCGAGACAATAGCGAATTTGCTGTTTCGTCAACACCGGCCTCCTCCTCCTTTCACAACGGTTGATCCCCCGTTCATTTTGGCCAAACAAAAACGAGAGACCATGCTCTCGTTTACGGGTCAAGCCAGTTAAAAAACGGAATCGTCTGCTTAAATTCTCCTGTCGCCTGTTTCGCCGGACGGGCGGACGGCTTCGGTTTGCGGAATTTTTTGCCGTAATCGTGCGCCTGCTCGATCGTGCGGATGCCGTTCTTTTTCCACTCAAACAAAATGCGGTCGATGTAGCGGAAATTCAATTTCCCTGACAGCACCGCCTCGCGCAGCGCCGCCTTGATGATGGCCGGCTCATGGCCGTCTTGGTCGATCCACATCGCAAGCGTTTCGCACTCAAATGGAGAAAGCGGACGGCCAAATTCCTGCTCAAATATCGTATACAAACTTTCCTCTTCTTCCTGCTGGACGCTTTGCCCGTTCTTGACTTCCTGCACGTACAAATGGTGCACCAACTGCTCCCAAAGCGGCTCAAGTGTATATTTTTCACTGCGAACGCCACGTTCGTCCGTATGTTCCTCAATGGCGACCATTCCTTTTTGCAAAAGCCGCCGCATCATCTCCATACATTCCGCCGCCGGAACGGTCATTTTCTCAGCCAGCTCGGCCGGTGTCGGGAATGTGACGCCTTCTTCCAAAAATGATTGCATATGCAAAAGCAAGACGAGCTCCCCTTCGTTCAAGCCGAGCCGCTTGTAATGATTCAGCAACAGTTTCGGAATGACGACACTTCCTTGCGCCAACCATTCGGCCACCTTTTTCTTTTCCATGCCGATGCACCTCAACTATAGTATAACATGACAATGGCGAAAAAACCCCCTTTTTGCAGGGGGTTTTTTTATGGATATAAACGGTTGAGCAACCGCGGGAACGGAATCGTTTCGCGCACATGCTCCACACCGCAAATCCAGGCGACGGTGCGCTCAAGGCCGAGCCCGAATCCGGAGTGCGGCACGGAACCGTATTTACGCAAATCTAAATACCATTCATATGCTTCAAGCGGCAAATGATGCTCCTCGAGGCGCTGCTTTAGCAGTTCATAATCATGAATGCGCTCGGAACCGCCGATAATTTCCCCGTATCCTTCCGGCGCGATTAAATCAGCGCATAGCACGACATCCGGGCGGCTTGGATCCGGCTGCATATAAAATGGCTTTAATGACGTCGGGTAATGGGTGATAAACACGGGCTTGTCAAAGCTTTCCGCAATCGCCGTCTCATGCGGCGCACCAAAGTCGTCACCCCATTCGATGTCAGTAAACCCTTTATCGTGCAAAAGCTTGAGCGCTTCATCATACGTCAGGCGCGGAAACGGCGGCTTGACCAACTCAAGTTTGGCGACGTCGCGCTCAAGGCGGCCAAGCTCGAGCCGGCAGCGACTAAGCACCGATTGCACGAGGTGGGAAACATACTCTTCTTGCAGCCGTAAATTGTCTTCAAACTCATAAAACGCCATTTCGGGCTCAACCATCCAAAATTCGATCAAATGCCGGCGCGTTTTTGACTTTTCGGCGCGGAATGTCGGACCGAACGAAAACACTTTGCCGAGCGCCATCGCCGCTGCCTCCATATACAACTGGCCGCTTTGCGACAAATAGGCGTCCTCATCAAAATATCTCGTATGGAACAGCTCGGTCGTTCCTTCCGGCGCGCTGCCGGTCAAAATCGGCGCATCGACTTTAACGAAACCGCGGTTGTTAAAAAATTCGTACGTCGCGCGGATGAGTTCGTTGCGAATTTTCATGATCGCGTGTTGGCGCCGGGAACGAAGCCAAAGGTGGCGATGGTCCATTAAAAATTCGACACCGTGCTCTTTTGGCGTAATCGGGTAATCGACCGCTTCATCGATCACCTCCAAGTTCGTAACCGACAGCTCATAACCAAATGGCGATCGTTCGTCAACGCGCACCGTGCCGGTTACATACAGCGACGTTTCTTGCGTCAGCGCTTTCGCGCGTTGAAAGACCTCTTCCGAGACGTTTGCCTTTTCAACTACGCCTTGAATAAAGCCCGTTCCGTCACGCAGCTGCAAAAAGGCGATTTTTCCGCTTGAGCGCTTGTTCGCCAACCAGGCGCCGATCGTCACTTCTTGACCTACATGTTGGTTCACTTCAGCAATCGTCGTTTTCACGTACACATTCCCTCCAATAATCGACACGTCCATCATTCGCTATTATACCGTTCTGCCGAAACGGCGGCAACGGCCAAGGGGCAATCCATCTCCTGGCCGGCTGGGCACAGCCGCAAAAACCGGCGCCGGACGCCCCGCAACGGCGGCTGTCGGCGAACGCCGCAAATCCTCGCGAAACCGCCGCCGCAGCGGGCGTGGAAAAAGCGGCTTTGCTTGTGGCAAAGCCGCCGCTTGTTAAGCGCGCGCTTCCATAAACCGGTGGATGCGTTCAACCGCCGTTTCTAATGCATCGAGCGATGTGGCGTATGACAAGCGAACGTTATCCGGCGCCCCAAACCCGGACCCAGGCACGAGTGCGACTTTCGCTTCCTCAAGCAGGGCGGCGACGAACTCATCGACCGTGCGGCAGCCGGCCATCGCGGCTGCTTTGCGGGCGTTCGGGAACAAGTAAAACGCCCCTTGCGGCTTGACGCACGTAAAGCCTGGAATTTGCACAAGCTTGTCGTAAATGATGGTAAGCCGCCGTTCAAACGCCTGACGCATTTGTTCGACCGGCTCCTCCGGACCGCTGTAGGCGGCAATGGCCGCGTATTGGGCGATCGACGTCGGGTTGGATGTGCTATGGCTCGCCAAATCAGTCATCGCCTTAATGATGTCTTTCGGCCCCGCCGCATAGCCGATGCGCCATCCTGTCATCGAATGCGACTTCGACACGCCGTTGATGATGACCGTCTGCGCTTTCAGCTCCGGCGCCAACTCGGCGATCGACACATGTTTCGCTCCGCCATAAATCAATTTTTCATAAATTTCGTCTGAAACGATCAGTACGCCATGCGTCAGGCACACTTCACCAAGCGCCTTCAACTCTTCGGCCGTATAAATCATGCCGGTCGGGTTGCTCGGCGAGTTGATGATGACCGCCTTCGTCCGCGGCGTGATCGCCTGTTTGAGTTGCTCCGGCGTAATTTTAAAGTCGTTTTGTTCCAGCCCTTCGACATAAACCGGAACGCCGCCCGCCAGCTTCACTTGTTCCGGATAGCTCACCCAATACGGCGTCGGAATGATCACTTCATCGCCTTCATCGAGCAACACTTGGAACAGCGTGTACAGGGCGTGCTTTGCCCCGACGCAGACAATCACTTCCGCCGGCTCATACTCAAGCCCTTGGTCGCGGGCAAACTTTTTGATGATTTCCGCCTTCAGCGCCGGCAGCCCACCGGATGGCGTATATTTTGTATGCCCTTCGTTCATCGCTTTTATGGCGGCATCAAGAATATGCTGCGGCGTATTGAAATCCGGTTCGCCGGCTCCAAGGCCAATCACATCATGCCCGGCCGCTTTCAGTTCTTTTGCCTTCGCCGTAATGGCCAATGTGGCCGATGGCGTCAGCGACGCCACCCGTTTTGCCAGTTTCATCGTTTCTTCCCCCTCATCTGCTCAACGTTGAAAACTGTACCTCTTTAGGAAGGCGCCGTCCGCGAAATGGAGGTAATAAAATGAATACCTTCCTTCCGCATCAATATATGTCAACTCCCAGAGAGGCACGCCTTTTTCCATGCCAAGCGTCACATCAATCACTTGTTGCGGACGCCGGTCACGTTGCAAAATAGCGCGCGCTTCCGCTTCGCTAATGCCGCTGTCCGCGCTCTTGACGACAATATCCCCCTCTTTTTCCGGCACCCAGACGACGATGTCCGTTTCCCCTTGCTCCGTTCGGCCGATGAATACAGTGCATGCTTCATCGCCATAATATGTATAGACTTCTTTCACGTCGACGAGCCCGGCTGCTTCTCTCGCCCGCGCCAACGCTTTTTCCGTCATTGACCGTTTTGGCTCCATCGCCTCACCGTAAATCGACCACGCCTGCCAAATGAGAAAACTAACCAAAATCAGGGCGAGCCATCCCCACTTTTTCATGGCGATCACGTCCGATAAATCGTAAAGACCGCCTGGCGTTTGTCGTTTTCATCCAAGGCAAGGCCAAACATCAAATTGTTCCGTTTCAACGTGCGATTCAAGCAATCGACAATTTTGTACAAATCCTCGGAATGCTGGATTTTGACGGTGGCGAGCACTTCAATTTTGCTTTCCATTTTCGTTGCTTCCTCCTGTGCGGCGCAAATTTTGTTACTTATACACGCCGGCGGCTCCGGCAACAATACAAATACAGTAAGATGATTATCTCAGTTGCGCTTCTTCACGCCTCAGCGGCCGAGCCCGCGAAGCCAAACGGCGAGGCCGCAAGCTGCCATCGCAGTTGTGCTTCTTCCCTATTATAGCAGGTTTGTCCGACCATTTCATAACAAATTTGCCCGCCTACACCGCCAATGCAAATTTGCTTCTTTCCATCCCCGCCGCGCGCGGGGCGTTTTTTTTTTGCCGGTTGCCATCTTTAGATTGCACCGTTTCATTCCTATTTATGAGAGCGCTGTTTGATGGCGACGAAACTTTCTCCTTCCACAAGCCATCCGCTTTTTGAACGCTCTCCCACCAACGGCAATGCGTAAAAGTGGGGGCTTTCCCGGTTCAGAATGGTAAAAGCAAAGCCATTTGCCTTCCTTGCCTGATCCAAACGGAGCTTCTGCCTTGTCCGGCCGTCCTCCCGCTTTCTAAAATGAACCCGCCGCTTACAGCGCTCGTTTCATGAAAGCCATGCATCGGCTATGCTAAGCAGCTCGGAAAGCGTTCCTTCATATACCGACAGCGGCGGGAGGGAGGCGAGAAAATCGGCCCCGTATGACGCAGCGGTCAACCGGCGGTCAAGTACAAACACGACGCCTTTGTCATGCTCGGTGCGGATGAGGCGGCCGAACCCTTGTTTAAAGCGGAGCACCGCCTCAGGGAGCGACAACTCGTAAAACGGGTCGCCGCCGCCGGCGCGAATCCGTTCACTTTTCGCCTCCATCACCGGATCATCCGGAGGCGCAAACGGCAAACGGGCGATAATAAGCGCATCGAGCGCCGAACCCGGCAAATCAATCCCTTCCCAAAAACTGCTCGTCCCGAACAGCACGGCGTGGTCAAACTGCAAAAATGTTCGCAAGAGCTTGGCCGGACTGCCGCTTTGCACCCCTTGAGCGATCAAAACAAACGGCTCGTCTGCTTCTTCGGTTTTCAGCGCTTCCGCCGTCATTTTCAACAGTTCATACGACGGGAACAACACAAGCACCCGCCGGCCAACATGGCGGGCGATCGCCAACACAGCCGCGGCCGCCGCTTCGGCGTAGGCTCCGAGCGGCACAGCGGAAACAAGCGGCATATCGGCCGGCACAAAAAGTGCCACTTGCTCCTTATAGCGAAATGGCGCCGGAAACGAACGGCAGAGCGGGTAAAAATCGTCCAGGCCAAAACGCGACAACATGTAGGCGAATCGGCCGCGAACGGCAAGTGTCGCGGACGTCAAAATAACGCTCCGTTTTTTTATAAACAGCCGATCGGCAAAAAAATCCGCGAGATCGACAGGTTGCGAATAAAGCCGGACCGCGTTCGCCGCCCCTTTTTCATCGGCTTCGATCCAGCGGACGGTCTCCGGCTCTGCTTCGGTCAACAGCCGGACAAGGGCGTCCATTTGCTGATTCAACGTCGCAAGATCGGCCGCCAGCGAAGCAGACGGTGTTGTATCATCGGTCATGGCGGCCGGCAGAAGCGGCTTGGCCTCTGCCAACAGCGCCGCCGCCAAATCGCGCAGACGCCAGCATAACTCAATGGCCGCCTGCCACATCCTCCCGCCCTCGTCTGCCGGTGAAAAGCGACAACGACAACGTCCGGCCCGCGCCGGCTTTCTCGCCAGCGCATAGCGGCGCAACAAACGGAACAGCTCATCACCTTCAAATTGCAGTTTTTCAAGCTGCTGTTGGCAACGGGCGAGGATGTCTTTTCCTTCGCTTTGCCCCGCTTCCATCCATTTCGTAAACGTTTGTGCCATTTTGGCGGTTAACAGGCGAAATGACACGTAGTCGATCCGGTCGCCAAAATAGCGGGCAGCGACATCCTCAAGCCGGTGCGCCTCATCGATGATGAGATGGCGAAATGCCGGCAGAAGCGGCGTCGAGGCAGTCAGATCATGAAGCAAAAACGCATGGTTTGTAATGACCATATCGGCCTGTTCAGCGCGCTGTTTCGCCTGCGCAAAAAAATGATGCCGTCCGCCGTCTTCCTCCTCGCCGATGGCGAGCGCCGACAACAACAGACGGGCGCCGGATGATACGTTCAATTCATCCAGATCGCCGGTCTCTGTCTCAAGCAGCCAGACGAGCAACTGACATTTCAAAAGCACCGCATCGTACGTATCGCTTGGCTCAGGCAAAAATGAAGCAAACTTGTCGAGGGAAAGATAGTTTTGCTTCCCTTTCAAAACAGCGACACGGAGCGTGAACGGCACAATTTGCTTCAGCACCGGCAAGTCACGGCGGATGAGCTGCTCCTGCAGCTGGAGCGTATAGGTGCTGATGACAACCCGCTCTTGTCGCTCGCAGGCAAAAAAGGCCGCCGGAATAAAGTAGGCAAGCGATTTGCCAAGACCCGTCCCCGCCTCAATGAGCGCATGCTGGGACGTGGACAGCGCCTCATAAACAAGCTGCATCATGTCCCACTGCCCTTCACGCCGCTTGTAGCCGGGAAGCGGAAGGGGCGGCGCCTGTTCATAAAAGGCGGCAAATGAGGCTGAGGGAAGACGCTGCCCGTCATCGTCCGGCTCCAGTTTTGCGCCGTCCCGCTTGAAAGCCGGCTTTTTTAGCGCGATGCCGCGGTAGACGGCAACCGTACGGTCCGTTGGTGCTTCCTGCTGTTTTTCGGCGATAACGGCGTCAAGAAGCGAGTAAATATCGCTTTTCAAATGGCGGGCAAGGCGGCGCAGCTGCTTAAGCGTCAGCAGCGGCAGACGGCGCAACCGATCGAGCAGGGCAACGAACAGTTTGGCGGTCACTTCCGCATCGCTGTCCGCTTGATGCGGGCGGTCATGGCGGAGGCCGAGCCGCTTCGCCAAATCGCCAAGCTTATAGCTTTCGACCGTCGGCAGCACGATGCGGGCAAGTTCGACCGTATCGATCGCCGGCCCGGCAAACGGCGGCCACCCGGCTCGTTCGAGCTCGGCTTGCAAAAACGGCAAGTCAAAATCAATGTTGTGGGCGACAAAATATGCGCCCTCCATCATAGCTGTGATCTCGCTTGCCTTATCGGCAAACAGCGGTGCTCCCTCAACCGTCTGTTCATCAATGTTCGTCAGCTGTTGGACGAACGGTGGAATCGGCTGTTCGGGGTTAAAAAAGCTGGCAAACCGCTCGACGATCAAGCCTTCTTCCACCACCGCCATGCCAAGTTGGATGATCCGGTCGCCTTTTTTCGGTCCGTTTCCAGTTGTCTCTAAGTCGACAATGACAAAGCGCATTGCCATAAACGATCACCTCAAAACGAAAAGGGGCGGAAAGCCCCTTTTTGCCCCATTATAAAATCGTATGTGCCGGCTCTTCAGCAATGAGCTGCGCGATGCGGTTGTGTTCGTCCATAATGGCGATTTTCGGCCGATGCGCGGCGATCTTTTCTTCCGGAACGAGCGCATACGAAATGACGATAATGATGTCCCCTTTTTGCACGAGGCGGGCGGCGGCGCCGTTCAGGCAAAAGACGCCGCTGCCGCGCTCGCCGGGAATGATGTACGTCTCAAAACGGGCTCCATTATTATTGTTGACCACCTGCACTTTTTCATTAGCGACCATGCCGACCGCATCTAAAATATCTTCATCGATCGTAATGCTGCCGACGTAATCCAAATTGGCTTCCGTTACACGGGCGCGGTGAATTTTGGCATTCATAAGCGTACGAAACACGGGTGATCCCCCCCTCAATCTTCTTGTTTATGCGCCTTGGGCAGCTCGAGGATGATATTGTCGATCAAGCGGGCGCTCGCAAACCGGACGGCAACCGCGACAAGCACCGTTCCATGAAGTGTTTCAAGCGGCGTTAAATCCGGGTACGAACAAACTTCGACATAATCGATTTCCGCATGCGTATGCGCCTCAATATGCTCGCGTACAAGGCGGCGGATGGCGGCAGCGCTCCGCTCCCCGCGGTCGACAGCCGCCGCTGCCGACCGCAGCGCTTGATAAAGCGCCGGCGCCTCCTTCCGCTCCTGCGGCGATAAATAAACATTGCGTGAACTTTTCGCCAACCCGTCGGCCTCGCGGACCGTCGGTACCGGCACGAGCTCGATCGGAAAGTTGAAGTCGCGGATCAAGCCGTCGACAACGGCCACTTGTTGGGCGTCTTTTAGCCCAAAATAGGCGCGGTCAGGCATGACGATATGAAACAGCTTCGTAAGCACGGTCGCCACGCCGTCGAAATGGCCGGGCCTTGACCGTCCGCACAACACATCGGTGCGCGCTTTCACGACAGCTTGCACCGTGAGCGGCCCCGGGTACATCTCGCCTGCCTCCGGATGAAACAAAACATCAACCCCATGCTGTTCGGCGATTTGCCGGTCGCGGGCAAAATCGCGCGGATAGCGGGCAAAATCTTCATTCGGTCCAAACTGAAGCGGGTTGACAAAAACGCTTAAGACGACGATGTCATTTTCTTGACGCGCCCGCTCGATAAGGGCGGCATGCCCTTCGTGCAAATAGCCCATCGTCGGGACGAACCCGATCGTTTTTCCTTCGCGGCGGTGTTGGCTGATCAACGCCTGCATCGCCGCAATGCGGTCAACGACGATCATGATTGTCTTCCTCCGTATAATGCCACCCATTCTTCTTCCTTCATCGCAAACGCATGTGCCGGCTCCGGAAACTGGCGCAGTTTGACATCGGCGACATAGTTGGCCAACGCCTCGACGATGACATCTTGAATGATGGCGTATTGTTTGACAAACTTCGGGACACGGCTGACACCGTAGCCAAGCAGGTCGTGATAAACGAGCACCTGGCCGTCGACATCCGCGCCGGCCCCGATGCCGATGACCGGAATATGAAGTTCGCGGGAGATGGCAGCTGCAAGCTGCTTCGGTACACACTCCAGGACGAGGCCGATCGCTCCTGCCTGCTCGCACTGCTTCGCATCATTCATGAGCTTTTTCGCGCTTTCCGCATCTTTGCCTTGCACTTTGTAGCCGCCAAGGACGCCGACCGACTGCGGCGTCAGCCCCAGATGGGCAACGACCGGCACGCCCGCTTTCGTCAGTGCAGCGATAATCTCAACGACTTCATCCGCCCCTTCGACTTTGACCGCATTTGCCCCCGATTGTTGCATAATGCGCCGGGCGTTTTGCAGCGCCTCCTCTTTGGACGCGTGATACGACATAAACGGCATGTCGGTGACGATAAACGTGCTCGGCGCGCCGCGGCGGACTGCCTTCGTATGATGGATCATATCATCGACTGTCACCGGAATGGTCGAATCGTAGCCAAGCACGACCATGCCGAGCGAGTCGCCGACTAAAATCATATCCACCCCAGCTTGTTCAGCAAGCTTCGCCGACGGAAAGTCGTAGGCGGTCACCATCACAATGGGCTCGTCCGCCTGCTTCATGCGGAAAAAATCCGTTTTCGTCTTCACCTTTATTCCCTCCCCTTTAATTGCAGAGGAGATGACGCGACCGAAGCAAAACGCCCTTCTTTCCCGCCTTGAGAAAGAAGGACGCCATCAACCTCCGTCGGTTTCGTTCACCCCTCTGTCCTAGTCCTTCGGCAAGGATCAAGGCAGATCATCCTCATTTATTCGTGTTGACGGCCCGGTGCAGTTCTTTTCGACAAAGATACTGCCCTTTTCCTCGTCTTGTATTTTAACAAAATTGTCACAATTTTTCTAGTGGGAATTTACAGTTGAATATCGGCTGAATGAATATAATGGAGCTGATGGTGCTCATCCTCGAGGATCAGCAACCCGTCATCGGTAATGCCGCGGGCGATGCCGCGAATTGCGCCGCCTAATGTTCTTGCTGTCACCGGCTTGCCGATCGATACGGCGTACCCTTCCCAAAGGAGCTTCACCGGGCGGAAGCCATGCGCCAAATATTGCTTATATAACCGCTCGATTCGGAGTAAAATTTCTTGGATGAGCGGCGCACGCTTGATGCGCTCTCCTTTTTCCATGGCGAGCGATGTGGCGATGGCGCGGATGTCCTCGGGAAATTGCGCACCCGTCTGATTGACGTTAATGCCGATGCCGACGATGACCGAACGGACGCGGTCAGGATCGGCTTGCAATTCGGTTAAAATACCGACGCATTTCTTGCCATGAAGCAAAATATCGTTTGGCCATTTAATATCCGGGACAAGCCCGGTTACTTCTTGAATGGCTTGGCTGATGGCCACCGCAACAAGCAGCGTCAGCTGCGGCGCCTGCTGGGGCGGGATGGGCGGCCGCAAAATCAAACTCATCCAAATGCCGGTCCCTTGGGGGGAAAACCATTTCCGGTCCAGGCGTCCGCGCCCGGCTTTTTGCTCCTCGGCGACGACAAGCGTCCCTTCCGGCGCCCCCTCATAGGCCAGCTTCGCCGCGATGCGCTGCGTCGAATCGACCTCCTCAAAAAAATGGATCGTATGGCCGAGCGTTTCGGTTTTCAAGCCAAGCTGGATTTCGTTTGCCGTCACCTTATCCGGCGTGCTCACGATCCGATAACCAAGGCGGCGCACCGCCTCGAGTTCAAACCCTTCTTTGCGCAGCTCCTCGATGTGTTTCCATACGGCCGCCCGCGAACAGCCGAGCTGCTCGCTGATCTTTTGCCCGGACAGAAACTCGCCGTTTGCTTCGGCAAACAGTTCTAACAATTTTTTTCTTGTGTCCGACTGCGCTCCATGAGCCATGCGTAAATCCGCTCCTTCTCGTTTTCAACTTCGCCGTTGACGACCGCCCGCCATGTGGCGTCCAGCATCTCTTTCACCCACGGACCGGCCGGTTTTCCGATCCACTCAATGATCTCTTTTCCGTTGACCGCCAGCTCCCCTTTCGTTTTGATCGGCAAAGCGGCAAAGTGGCGGCGCAACTCGTCATGTTGCGGCCCCGGCGGCTTTCCGGTCAAAGCGGCACGCACCGTTTCAACCGAGAGCGCCCGCTTGAGGCCGGCCAAAAACAGCTGCTCATTCGTCCACGCAGCCGGTTCAGGGACAGCGGCGAGCGCCGCCAAAATGGCACCGGCTTCATCGATCACTTTGTTCGGCAGCTTCCACGCGCGCAAAAATGGACGGCTTTCCTTGATGCTGAACACTTGGCACAAAAGCGCCCACCGTTCTTCGCGCGCCGTGAGCCACGGCCATTCGTATGCGGCGGCCCGGCGCAGCGGCTCGTCTTTTTCGGCCAGTTTCGGCAAATAAGTCGACAACCTTGTTTCGGCCAAAAGCGGCAGCGCTTCGGCGGCAAACGGGCCGGCAAGCAACTTTTCCATCTCCATCGTCATCCGCTCGACTGAAATGTGGGAGAGAAGCGGCGCGTTGGCAACGATGGCCTGCTTCGTATCCATGGCGAGTGAAAAGCCAAGTTGGCTGACAAAGCGGACGGCCCGCATCATGCGGAGCGCATCTTCACGAAACCGTGCGCCCGCTTCGCCGACAGTGCGAATGATCCGCTTTTCGATCGCTTCTTGTCCCCCGAACGGGTCAATGACCGTCCCGTGTTCGTCCATGGCCATGGCATTCATCGTAAAATCGCGCCGTTTTAAGTCTTCCTCGAGCGAGCGGACAAACGTCACCGACTCCGGACGGCGGTAGTCTTCATAATCGCCATCCGTGCGAAACGTTGTCACTTCATATGCTTTTCCTTCATGGACAACGACGACCGTGCCGTGTTTCGAGCCGACATCAATCGTTTTCGGAAAAATTGCCATCACTTCCTCCGGCAAAGCGCCTGTCGCAATATCGACGTCGCCGATCGGGCGCCCGAGCAACAAGTCGCGCACCGCACCGCCGACGAAATACGCCTCATGGCCATGCTGCTTTAGCCGCTGGATGATCCCAAGCGCCTGTCGGAACGGCGGTTTCATCCTCTCACCTTCCTTGCCGCCAGCAAAGCATACAGTTGTTCATACTGCCCGACGATATCAGACGAACGAAATTTTTGCTCGACCGTTTGCACGGCCTGCTCGGCCATCATTTGATGAAGGCGGCGATCGGACAGCAGCATAAGCGCCCGCCTGGCCGCTTCTTCAACATCGCCAAGCGGGCATAAAAACCCGCTTTTTCCATCTTCAATCACTTCCGGAATGCCCCCGATCGCCGTGCCGATGCACGGAACGCCGCACGCCATCGCCTCGAGCAGGACGAGCCCGAAACTTTCCTTTTCCGACAAGAGCATCATCACATCACTGATCGAATACAGCTCTTCCAGTTTGTCCTGTTTCCCTAAAAACCGGACATCGCCGTTCAGTCCGAGCTCTTTGACAAGCCGGCAGACGACGGTCATTTCCGGACCGTCGCCAACAAGCAACAGCTTGGCCGGCACGTGCCGGCGCACGATGGCAAACGCGCGCACCACATCAGGCACGCGCTTCACTTTCCGAAAATTGGAGACGTGAATGATGACATTTTCCGTTTCGCCGATGCCGTACTCCCGCCGTAAATGGCCCGCCTCCCGGCGGCGGTAGACGCGTTCATCCACAAAATTGTAAACCGTATGAATCGGTTTTTGCACCTCAAGCAGTTCGTATGTCTGTCGAACGAGGGCGTCAGACACCGCCGTGACGACGTCCGACTGCTCGATGCCGAACTTGATCATATCAGAAAGTGACGGATCATAGCCCAATACGGTAATGTCGGTGCCGTGCAGCGTTGTGACAATCGGCAGCTCGCCGACCATTTGCCGCGCCAGCACGGCGCAGACGGCATGCGGAACAGCGTAATGGGCATGAAGCACATCGAGCCGTTCCCGCTTCGCCACCTCCGCGATTTTGCTCGCTAACGCCAAATCGTACGGCGGGTATTGAAAGACAGAATATTGGTTGACGCTCACTTCATGGTAGTAAATGTTTCCATATACCTTGTTCAACCGAAACGGCATGCTTGATGAAATAAAATGAATTTCATGTCCTTTTTCAGCCAGCAGCTTGCCGAGCTCCGTCGCAACGACCCCTGAGCCTCCGACCGTCGGATAACAGACGATTCCTATTTTCAGCTTCATCGCGCTCCCTCAAATAAGTCGAAAAGATGGATAGGTGTTTTTGTCAAAAAGCCTTCGGCGTACGCTGCGCCGATTTGTTGGCCGAACCAACGTTCTCTGCTTTCGATCATCTCGATGTAGTTGTTTGTAAGCGGCGTGTCAACCGAACCGGGCCGCTTTTCAAACTGGCTTTCGTACGCGCGCAGGCTCGCCAGCTTGTCACCGATCGTCTCGCTAATATCGATCAGAAAATGCGGCCGTTCAAACGCGTTGATCATGTAATAATACATGGCGCGGACGCGGTGCGCATCCCCAAGCTCCCCGGCGCCATAGCGGCGGATGCCGGCGGAAAAAACCGCTTCCTCGACAAGGCGGGCGCATCGCCCGTGGTCCGGATGGCGGTCGATCCAATAAGGGGCGAATACAAGCTGCGGACGATAGCGGCGGACAACCGTTACGATGCGGCGAATCGCCTCTTCCTCGACGGAAAGGCCGCGGTCCGGCAGCCCGAGGTTGAGCCGCAGCGCCACGCCGAGCCGACGGGCCGCCTCAGCCGCCTCTTTCTGCCGCTCGTCGACCGTGCCGTTGGACGATAGCTCTGCCTTCGTTAAATCGCAAATGACAGCGCGGTATCCGCGCCGCACATATTTAGCGATCGTCCCGCCCATGCCGATTTCAACATCGTCTGGATGGGCGCCAAACACCAACAGATCGCACGTTTCCACCATCGCCGTCACCTTTCTGTTTCCTTTTCCTCCTCGCTTTTTGCCCGGCCGCGGACGATGTTGCGCCATGCCAAATCGCCGCGCTCCAATCCGCGAATGAGCAGCTCCGCCGTCCCTATGTTCGTCGCAAGCGGCACCGCATAAACGTCGCAAAGGCGCATCAGCGCACTAATGTCCGGTTCGTGCGGCTGGGCGGTGAGCGGGTCGCGGAAAAAAATGACGAGATCCATCTCGTTGCGGGCGATCATCGCCCCGATTTCCTGATCGCCCCCGTACGGTCCGGACTGGAAGCGGTGGATGGCGAGGCCGGTCGCCTCTTGAATGCGCAAGCCGGTCGTACCGGTGGCGTACAGTTCATGGTTGGCCAACACAGGCGCATAGGCGGTCGCAAACGCGACCATCTCCGCCTTTTTTTCATCATGGGCAATTAACGCAATTTTCATCTTTTTCTCTCCCCGTTTGCGCTGTTCGCGCTATTCTAAAATATGTTCAAGCCCGTAGACAAGCGTATGTAAGTGCATAACCGTTTCGACCGCCAGTTTGACTCCCGACATGAATGAGCGGCGGTCAAGCGAATCATGGCGGATCGTCAGCGTCTGTCCGTCACCGCCGAAAATGACTTCCTGATGGGCGACAAACCCCGGCAGGCGGACGCTGTGGATCGGAATGCCGTCGTAAGAAGCGCCTCGCGCGCCGGCAAGCGTTTCTGTTTCGTCCGGATGGCCTTGTTTTTTCGACGGGCGCACCTCGGCGATCAGTTGCGCTGTTTTCAGCGCCGTTCCGGATGGGGCATCAAGCTTTTGATCGTGATGCAATTCGATAATTTCCACATCGGTGAAATATTTGGCCGCCATGCGGGCAAATTTCATCATCAACACCGCGCCAACGGCAAAGTTCGGGGCAATGATGGCGCCGATTTCTTTCCCCTCAGCAATCTCCGTCAGACGCTCGATATCTTCAGGCGTAAACCCGGTCGTGCCGACGACCGGACGAACGCCGTAGCGCAGCGCCAGTTCGGCATGTTGTTTTCCGACCTCGGGCGTCGTTAAATCGATGAGCACATCCGGCTTCACCTCGGCAAAACAGCGGGCGGCATCCGTGTAAATCGGGGCGTTGATGCCGGCAAACCCGTCGAGGTCAGCCAAATTTTGTCCGTCATAGCGGCGGTCGATGACCGCGGCCAGTTCGAAATGGTCCGTTCTTTGCACGAGCGCCACCGCCTCACGGCCCATGCGGCCGCGCGGCCCGGCGATCACGATGCGAATTGTCATGACTCTTCCTCCTTTCGCGTCCAGCGGTCGCGGTCACGGGTGCGAAACTTGTCCATCACCCGGTCGTGCGCCGTCTGCAAATCAATGCCGAGCGAATTGGCGAAACAAATAAGCACGAACAACAAATCGCCAAGCTCTTCTTCTACTGTTTTTTCCTGTTCGGTCGCTTTTTTCGGCTTTTCCCCGTAATGGTGATTGATTTCGCGCGCCAGTTCGCCAAGCTCTTCGGTCAGCCGCGCGAGCATGGCGAGCGGGCTGAAATAGCCTTCTTGAAACTGCCCGATATATTCGTCCACTTCCTGTTGCATTTGCTTCATCGTTTTTCCCTGCATGGCCATCACCTCGTCTGTTTCCATGTTAGCGAAAAGCGGCGCATTTGACAAATGTTTTCGTCGGCCGCCAATTCAGCCCGTTTTCGGCCATGATTGCCTGTGCAGACAAGTTCCTCTATAATGAAGACGCCGACTATTTTTGCGGACGGAGGGACGATATGATTTTCGGCTTAAAGGTGAAAAACAGTTTGTTTATTTTGCTTGGTGCCGCTATTTTCGCCTTCGGACTCGTTCATTTCAATATGCAAAACAATTTAGCGGAAGGCGGTTTTACGGGCATCACCCTTCTTCTTTATTTTTTGTTTGGTTTTGACCCGGCCGTCACCAACTTGGCGCTGAACATCCCGCTCTTTTTTGTCGGCTGGAAGCTGCTCGGCCGCCAGACGTTTCTTTATACCGTTCTCGGTACTGTCGCTGTTTCTATGTTTTTATCCATTTTTCAACGCTATATGATTCATATGCCACTGCGGCATGATATGACGCTCGCGGCACTGTTTGCCGGGGTGTTCATCGGCGTCGGCCTCGGCATCATTTTCCGCTACGGCGGCACGACCGGGGGCGTCGACATTATCGCCCGCCTCGTCTATAAATATAAAAGCATCAGCATGGGCAAAACAATGTTTGCCTTTGATGCCGCCGTCATTACATTGTCGCTTCTTCTTTACCTTTCGTACCGCGAGGCGATGTATACGTTAGTCGCCGTCTTCATCGCCGCCCGAGTCATTGATTTTATGCAAGAGGGCGGCTACGCGGCGAAAGGGGCGACGATCATCTCAGAAAAAAGCGAGGAAATCGCGAATCGCATTTTGACGGAAATGGAACGTGGCGTCACCGTATTAAAAGGACGCGGCTCATATACGAAACGCGATCGCGACGTCTTATATTGCGTCGTCGCCAAAAACGAGCTGCCACGCTTAAAAAACGTCATTATGTCCGTCGACCCGCACGCCTTTGTCGCGGTCACCGATGTGCACGATGTGCTCGGCGAAGGATTTACGCTTGATGAACAAAAACGGCCGCTTGAGCAATAAAAGCCAAAACAGCGCTCGCATAGACGACATATTCCCACGCTTGCCGGATGTCATGCGGCCGGCAAAATGAAAAGGAGGGGAAACCATCTCCCCTCCGAACGCCAGTTGGCATCTATTCTTCCGGCTGCCGCGTCCGCTTTTCTTCCTTTTCGCCTTTGTACTTCCGCCAACCGACATACGTCAGCGTCAACACGATCACTCCGCCGGTCGAAATCATCACCCAAATGAGCGACGGGTCGGCTTCGTCTTTTTTCACCCCGTCAAACAGCGCCTCGACATCGCGGCGCGCGGCGGCAAGCCGCTCGCGTTGCTCGCTTTTGGCAAGCTGCCAAAACGAGGCGGCCTGCAGCGCTTCAAGATTGCTGTCAACCTTTTTAGCTGCTTTCGGCGGCACATCGATTTTCACACTCGGCTCAATTAATGTATAACGGTCAATAAACTGGCGAAAGGCAGCCTCATATGCCTCCCTTTCCCCACGTTCCGCCGCTTGTTCCATCGCGGCGAGCGCCTCCATGAGAGCCGGCTCCATCTCTGACCAGAGCGGCTGATACGTCGATTGGACGGCGTCGACTACAAGACGGAACTGTGCGAGAGCAGCAATTTTGTCCTCTTCCGGAATCGATGCTGTCATGGCCTTTACCGCATGTTCGTGCGTCACAGTCACCGCCCTCAGCTCGTCAGCCGATTTCAACCGTTCCCTCGCCCCAAGGGCGAAAAACCGCTCAGAAAAATAAAGGAGTACGTCTTTGGCTTCAGTAAAACGCTCATTTTTTCCCAATTGCAGCGCCTCGTCGGAAATGTCGTCAAGCTGTTCCCACTCATTCGTTTGTCCGGCCGCGCCAACGGGCGCTGGCCATAAAAAGGCGAGCGATAACAACATGGCCAGCCCGATTCGTTTCATCATCGTCCCTCCCTCATTCACTATTACAATGTATGAAGGAGTGGACAAGAGTAGACCAAGCAACTGCCATCAAGCCGCAGCCCAAATTGTTCTTCCTTTGCGCCTATTCCACCGCTGTCCGGGAGGGAGGAAAAAACGGCTGCCGCTGCACGCGGATGCCGAGCCAATACGCAACAGCGATGGAAGCCATGCTCAGCCAGAACGTAAAATAGCCGATTTGGCCAGCATAATCGGCCAACATATGATAGCGCGGCATCATGCCAAACACGTAATCGATGACGTCATTATGCAGCGTCCAAACCGCCGCCAAGGCGAGATGAACGGGGCGAAACCGGTAAAGCGGGGCGTACAGCATGCCTTCGACCGCCATAGCTCCGTGTGAAACGATGAGCATCCATCCCGCCCAATCGAGCGTTCCGGTGACACGCCAAACGAGCACGTTCATGACAACCGCCCAAATCCCGTATTTGACAAGTGTCACAAGTGCCAGCGCTTCAAACAGCGGCACCCGCCGGCCAGCCAGCCAAGCGCCGAGGACGATGAGAAAAAAAAGGCTCGCCGTCGGGCTGTCGGGAACAAAGGGCAAAAAGACAGGCGGTGTGTCCGCAAGCTGATAGCGGTACCAATAATAGCCGTAAACAGTGCCGGCGGCGTTGACGATCAACAGCAGCCAAACAACCGGCCGAGAGGCGAATATCGCATAAATCCATGCCATCGTTTGCACCTCGTCTCCATTCAATGTGGGCACGAAAAAAGCTGACTAACGCGAGTCAGCTTTTCCGTGACGGAACGATTATTCCGCTTTTAAGCCGGCGATGAATTCCGCCATTTTTTTCAACTCTTCATCCGTGCCTTTGAAAATGCCGGCCGGCATGCTGCCTTGCCCTTCCTTGGCGATTTTCGCAATCTCCTCCGGCGTCAAACCGGTGCCGATGAGCGACGGACCGGCGCCTCCGGATAAGTTTTGCCCATGGCATGACGTACACGTATTCGCCTGAGCGATTTTGTACCCTTCGGCGTTCGTATCAATTTCCACTTCCGCACGAATTTTCCCTTGCTCGGCCGCCTTCTTCCAGTCATGCGTGACGACCGACTCCCATGTCAAATAAACGATCGAAGCGAGCGCCAACAGCATCATCCCGGTCGCGACCGGGCGCTTCCATGGACGGCGCTGCGGGCCGCGGTCCAAAAACGGCGCCAGCAGCAAAGCGGCAAACGCCAAGCCCGGCATGACGATCGCGCCGATAACCGTATACGGACCGGACGCGTACGAATATTTGAGCAATTGGTATAAGAACAAGAAATACCAGTCAGGCAGCGGCACATACGTCGTGTCCGTCGGGTCGGCGATTCTCTCAAGCGGCGACGGGTGGGCGACCGTCAGGCATAAAAAACCGACGAGAAAGACCGAACCGACAAGCCATTCCTTCAACAGGAAGTTCGGCCAAAACACTTCCGTTTTCCCGGGGTATTCCGAATAGTCCTTCGGAATATTCGGTTTTCTTACCGCGGGAATACGGGAATCGCCGACGAACTTCATTCCTTTTCCGCGATGCATTGCGTGATTCCCTCCTTTTTTCTATCGCCTCAGAACGTTCAGCCGACCGATCATAGCGGACCGGAAATGCCTTGTCTGCGAATCATTAAAAAGTGCGCTGCCATCAAGCCGAGCAAAGCGGCCGGCAAGAAGAAGACATGAATCGCAAAGAACCGCGCCAGCGTTTGGGCGCCGACAATTTCCGGATCCCCGGCCAGCAACGTTTTGATCGCCGGACCGATGAGCGGCGTCGCTTCCGCGATTTGCAGACCGACTTTTGTCGCGAACAGCGCTTTCATATCCCACGGCAACAAGTAGCCGGTAAAGCCGAGACCCATCATGACCATGAAGATTAACACGCCGACGATCCAGTTCATCTCGCGCGGCTTTTTATACGCTCCTTGGAAAAAGACGCGCAGCGTATGTAAAAACATCATGACGATGACGAGGCTCGCCCCCCAGTGATGCATGCCGCGCACGATTTGGCCGAACGCCACTTCATTTTGCAAGTAGTAGACCGATTCCCACGCATTTTTAATGTCCGGGACGTAATACATCGTCAAAAACATCCCAGACAAAATTTGAATAACCGTGACAAAAAACGTCAGCCCGCCAAAACAGTAGACAAAGGCGGAAAAATGATGGGCCGGGTTGACATGTTCCGGAACTTCGTGATCGGCAATATCCCGCCATAAAGGCGTAATATCCAAGCGTTCATCAACCCAGTCATACAGCTTGTTTAACACGCGTTACGCCTCCCCTCTTGGTTTCGCTTTGCCTAAATACAGCTTCCCGTCTTTCACTTGATACTCATAGCGATCCAGTGGGTGCATCGGCGGCGTCCCCGGAACGTTCGTGCCATCTTTCGTATAGAGCCCGTAGTGGCATGGACAGAAAAAGTGGTTCGGATGCTTTTTATCCGTATTCCAGTCGACCGTACAGCCAAGGTGTTTACAAATCGGCGACAGAGCGATGATATCGCCTTTTTCATCCTTGTACACCCAAGCTGATCTCGGCTCTTCCGACTCGTACCAAGCGTCTTTCACCTTCACCTTAAAGTCAAAGCGCTTTGGTTCCGTCGTCAGCTCTTTGACGTCCGCTACCGCGACCATATCCGTACCTGCCGTATCTTTCAAGATCGGGTCGAAAGCAAAGCGGAGCATCGGCATGAGCATCCCGGCTGCCATGAAGCCGCCGACGCCGGTCAGCGTGTAGTTTAAAAATTGACGTCTCGTTACGCGATGTTTGTTGTCGCTCATCGTTTTCCCCCCTCTATGCAAAGTCAAGTCCACACCGGACAGTTGTATGTATAACACATATGGAAAACTAGGACATTCTAATGATAGCTCAATTGCTGGACAAGGTCAATATCACAAACGGCAAAACGTGGGACTTTGCTTTGCCTAGTCTTTCGTCCAGCGGTTGACGAAAAAGCGGATGAGCTCGGCCGCCTGCCCGTGGACGAGCTCATGCTTATACGACTCGTCCATGCTCTCGAGCGGAACGGCGGGAACAAGCCAAACGCGGTCGGCTTTCGCCGCCTCCTCTTGCCACGCCCGGTCACACGTCACGTAAAACACATGCTTCATCCCCTCCTGTTCAAGCCGGCTTGTCCAATCTGCCAGCCGCTCTGCCAGCGATGCCCGCGGCTCGTCGGCAAAATACACAAACGCCGGCAGCAAAAAGACACGGCCTCTCAGCTGCCGCTCAGCCTCGGCGGCCACGAGCCCGACAAGCTCCCCGCCGGAAGCAAGCCGTCTCGCCCCTTGACGAATTGACACCGGCAAAAGCGGAATAAGCGCCGTATCAATATAGTCGCGCTCTTTTTCGTAGGTGGCGACGTCCCCGCTTGTCCATTTCATCGTTACTCCCCTTTGCCATAAAGTTTGTTCCTTATCACCTTACCATATTTTTCGGCAAAAGAAAAACCTTGCCTGCGGCAAGGTGTTACAATTTGTTCAGCTCATCGGTCAGCCGGCGGAACGCCTCTTCATCATGGCGGTCGAGCGCCTCATCGATCAGTTTCATCAGCCGTGCGCGCCGAAACTCATAAATGGACCGTTCCAAAAATTGCTCGGCGAGGCGTTGATCGTTTTCGCTCACCTGCGCTTGTTTTGGCGCGTACGGATTTTCCTCAAGCACAGCGACATATTGCGGCGAATGAAAAGAAGCGCGAAAATTAAGCTGGATGTAAATGTCTTCGTCACGGTTCAAACGGATATCATGGAATGATTTCTCTGCATCGGTTGTCATCACATTTCCTTTGTAAAAACGAAACGGCACATCATCGACACAATGGGTCGACATCACAATGCCGCGCGGGCAATATTGGGCGTTCTCGACAAAATGCACCTTTTGCATCAACTGATCATGGCTCATTAAATAGTTTAAAATCCAGACGCATTCGCGCCGCTTCAGTTGGTAGTGGCTTAAAAACCAACGGATAAACTCTTTTTTTTCATTGACGGATACGTACGTCATTATGCGCTTCCCCCTCTATCGGTTTCCAAGAAAGAGGTTCGATCACCGCTTCTCCCCTACTCCTCGAGCCCAAGCAACATCTCGGCCGCTTCCGCATGGCCCGGGTCGAGAGCAACGATTTGTTGAAATATTTCTCTCGCTCCGGCCCGATTTCCTTCCTCGATGAGAAAATATCCGTACTCTTCGAGAAAATCGACGTTATACTTAAAGAAATTATATGCCTCAGCGTAATGGTTTAATGCATCGTCATACATCTCCAACCGGTGTTTGGCGCGCCCTAAATCCCACTCAAACTGCGGATCGTACTCGCCGTCGGCCATCGCCCGCTCGAGGAGCGACACGACCTCCTCATAGCGCTGCTCATGAAGCCAAAGCGCCGATAACGCCGTCAGCGCTTCAACATAGCCGCCATCGATTTCAAGCGCCTTTTTCAGCTGTTTTTCCGCTTCGGCCGGTTTGTTGAGTTTCAGCGCAAGCTTACCGGCGTAAAGGCGAAGCTCTTTGTTCCATTCATCAATGCGGATTCCTTCGTGCGCTGTTTCATAGCTCTTTCGAAGCTGCCCTTCCTGTTCATATGCCTTCGCCAAATATAAGTAAAGAGGGGTGTAGTCCGGATCAAGTTCTTTTAAGGCGCTGAGCTTGTCGATGGCCGTTTGCACATAACCGGCCTGCAAAGCGGTGAACCCGTAAGCGAACAGCGTCCGGCTGTCCGTTTTTTGCTCAAGCGCCTTCTCATAATGCGGAAGGGCCGCCTCAAACTCTCCGATGCGGGTGAGCGCCTCGGCAAGCCGTTCGGCAACGAGAACACCGGCCATCTCGCGCACATTTTTTTGCACTTGTTCGTAAAACGGCACACTTTTCGCATATTCACCGAGCGAAAAATACAATTCAGCCAAGGCGAATTGAACAACAGGCTCATCGGGGGCCTTTTTATACGCTTGACGGAGCTTTTGCTCGCTCACTTCCGCCAACCCTTGCATTTCATATAAATCAGCGGCGAGCAAGCACGCCCGGACAAACTGCGGATCATCTTCGCCGACCTCAGCCAAAATGGCGAGCGCTTCCTCTTCAGCCTCAAGCTCGGTATACACTTCCGCCAAAAACAAGCGGACATCGCCATCGTCCGGGTAGCGGACGGCCAACTCCTCAAGCAGCTCTTTGGCCTCTTCCGGCATTCCCCATGCATACAAGCAATCAGCAAGCGCATATTTCTCTTCGTCGTTTCCGTATTTTTTCACCTTTGGCACAAGCGCCAACGCTTGATCAATATTTCCACTTTCTACTAGGTGAATGATTTGTTCAACACGTGTCATGCTCGCCAACCTCTCTTATAACGGCAGATCCGTTGCCTGGCGGGACGGCATGGCCGCCCCCACGCTGCCCGACTATTTATGTATTGCTGCAACGGGATAACTTAATCATAATCAACAATGGCCGTTTCAGCAACCGAACCGCTCGCCGCGCTCGTGCGCCGTCTCAGCCGGGTTCAGCAAATGTATCCGCTTTCAAAAAGAACGGAGAAGCCGGTCCGCTTATTGACAACATATGAAGGAACAAGGCAAAATATGACCGCCCGCCCGCTTGGGGCGGGGGCGTTTGAGGCTACAGCAAAGAACGAAGATCAGCAAAAAAGGTTGGATAGGAGACCACGACCGCTTCCGGACGCTCGAGGCGGATTTCTCCTTTCGCACAGCAGGCGGCGATGGCAAGCATCATGCCGATCCGGTGATCTCCGTGGCTGTCAACCACAATCCGATCAGCCACAAGCGGCGTTTTGCCGCGGATGATCATCCCGTCATCGGTCGCTTCAATATCGGCGCCAAATTTTTTCAGCTCGGTGACAACGGTATCGATCCGGTTTGTTTCTTTCACTTTCAATTCACTGGCATCTTTAATGACGGTTGTCCCTTCCGCCTGCGTTGCCAATAAGGCCATGATGGGGATTTCATCGATCAGCCTTGGAATCAAGTCGCCGCCAATTTCCACAGCTTGGAGCGCCGATGTCCGAATCGTGATATCGCCGACTGGTTCCGTATCTTCATGGCGGACATGTTCGATCGTCATGTCAGCCCCCATTTGTGTGAGCACATCGATAATACCGGTCCGCGTCGGATTTAAGCCGACATTTTTCAGCGTAATTTCGCTGTTTGGTACAATGGCGCCGGCTACAAGGAAAAAAGCGGCCGATGAAATATCACCGGGAACGTAAATGTGTGTCCCGCATAAAGACTGCGGGCCGGCCACCGAGATGGTTAAGCCGTCGATGTTCACTTCACCGCCAAACAGCCGGATCATTCGCTCTGTATGGTCGCGCGAACGGTGCGGTTCAGTAACAGACGTCACCCCGTCGGCAAACAAGCCGGCGAGCAAAATGGCCGATTTCACTTGGGCGCTCGCCACCGGCGAGGTGTAGTGGAGCGGACGAAGCTCCCCGCCGCGGATCGCAAGCGGTGTATAATTGCCCCCATCGCGCCCGTCAATGTGCGCACCCATCTCACGAAGCGGCTTCGTCACCCGCGCCATGGGCCGTTTGGCAATTGACTCGTCGCCAACAAGGCAAGTGTGAAACGGCTGGCCGGCCAAAATGCCAAGGAGCAGGCGCGCCGTTGTACCGGAGTTGCCGACATCAAGCACTGCACTTGGCTCGCGAAGCCCACCGGGCCCCGCCCCTTCAACCGTGACATGCGTCCCGTCCTGGCGAATGTCGACGCCAAGTTTGCGGAAACAATCGATCGTGCTTAAACAATCGGCCCCGGGCAGAAAGTGATCAATGACCGTCCGGCCGGAAGCGAGCGCCCCAAGCATGACGGCGCGGTGGGAAATCGATTTGTCGCCGGGCACTTCAAGCGTCCCCCGGAGCGATGACACGTTCGTTGGCAGCTGCATGCAACATCCCTCCACTGTTTTTCGTTGCTATCCTTCATATGTCGCATAGTTCGTATGCTTGGCGAGGCACGCTTTCGCCCGCGCCCGATCCTCTTCGCTTTGGAAACTGAGGCGAAGCACCCCGTAAATTTCCTCGCGCGTCTCGATAATGCGAATATTTGTAATGCTGATGTTTTCCTCGGCCAAATAGCCGGTCACTTCGGAAATGACGCCCGGGTAGTCGGGTACGTCAACATACAAATCGTAAAACGACGGAATCGCCCCTTTTGCCCGCACCGGCAATCCGTCGCGAAATTGTTTTGCTTCAAGAAAGTAATGATAAATGGCGATGCTGTTTTCCTCCTCGACAAACGAGCGCAGCCGTCCCATTTCAGCGATCCAGCGGTCAAAAAGCGCGAGCAGCTCGCACTTATTATGGATAAAAATGTCGCGCCACATTTCTGGATTGCTTGACGCGATGCGGGTAATATCACGGAAACCGCCGGCTGCGAGCCGGCTGACGAGGGCGTTCTCGTTTTCATACTCACGCGCCTGATGGACAAGACTTGCTGCAATCAAGTGCGGAAAATGGCTGATCACCCCGGTGATGCGGTCATGCTGTTCCGGCGTTAAGACGACAAACTGTGCTTTCGTTCCGGAAAGCCATTGTTTCAGCCGCCCGATCTGCTGCGGCGGCACGCTGTCCGTCGGCGTCAAAATGTAAAAGGCGTTTTCAAACAAATGCGCGCGCGCCGCGGCTACACCGCTTTTATGCGACCCGGCCATCGGATGGCCGCCGATAAAGGCCACGCCGTGATCCAAAAGGCGGCGGGCGCCTTGAACGATGCGCTGCTTCGTGCTGCCGACATCGGTGACGATGGCGCCGCGTTTTAGCCGCTCAAGCGGCATGGACAAAAGCAACGCCTCCGTCTGCATGACCGGGGTGGCGAGAACAATCAAATCGGCCTGTTCGAGCCCGTCTTCTACGGAATGGACGGCTTCATCAATCACTTTGAGTGAGCGTGCCAAACCGAGCTGATGGCTGTTGACGTCATAGCCGATGATCACTGCCTCTGGATGCGCCTTTTTAATGGCTAACGCAATCGACCCGCCGATCAAACCGAGACCGACAACAAACACGTTTCCTTGCAACCGTCCCACCTTCTTTATGTAAAAATGTACCCGCTGCTTGCCGCAAGCAACGGGCTGGCCTTCCCGACCGGTCCGCCGTCAAACCGGTCAGGCGAGCTGTTTTTCGCGAAGCATGTGCGAAATCGTTTCAAGCACCCGGTCGTTTTGCTCTTTCGTGCCGACGGTGATGCGCACGCCGGTCGGCAAACCGAGCGCCCGGCCGGAGCGGACGATAATGCCCCGCTCGAGCAAATATTGGAACACCTCATCGCCGTCAATGCCGAAGTCGATAAACAAAAAGTTCGTTTGCGACGGATAGTACTTCAGACCGTGTTCCGCGCAAAAGCGGTAATACCGCTCCAACTCGGCATGGTTTTGTTCGACGCAGGTGCGGATGAACGCCTGGTCATCAAGGGCGGCCGCCGCGGCCGCTTGGGCGACGGTCGACGTGTTAAACGGCTCGCGAGCCGGTTCAACAGCGCGGATGAGCGCCTCGCTGGCGATGCCGTAGCCGACGCGGAGCGCGGCGAGCCCGTACGCCTTCGAGAACGTGCGCATAATGACAAGCTGTTCGTATTCGTGTAAGAGCGGCACGGTTTGTGGATAGTCGGCCGCAGTCGCGTATTCGTAATACGCCTCGTCCAAGACAACCAGCACGTGCGGCGGCACGCGATCCAAAAAAGCGCGCAGCTCCGCTTCATTTACATATGTGCCTGTCGGGTTGTTCGGGTTGCAAATCCACACAATGCGCGTGTTTTCGTCGACGGCGTTAAGCATCGCCTCCAAATCATGGCGCCCATCGACAAGCGGCACTTCGCGCACTTCGGCCCGCTCGATGACCGCGTTATGGCGGTATTGAGGAAACGTTGGCGTCGCCATCACCGTGTTCGTGCCCGGCTCCAAAAAGGCGCGGCAAAAAATTTGCACGACCTCATCCGAGCCGTTGCCAAACAAAAGCTGCGTTTCCTTGACGCTAAGATGCTTCGCCACCTTTTCGCGCAGCGTGCGCGCATAGCCGTCCGGGTAGACGGCAAGGCGGTCAAGCTCAGCGGTGATGGCGGACTTCGCCGCCGGCGACGAGCCGTACGGATTTTCATTGGAAGCGAGTTTGATAATATCCGAAAGGCCGTATTCCCGCTTCACTTCCTCAATCGATTTTCCCGGCTGGTACGGGGGAAGCCCCCGAAGTTGCTCCTTCACTTGCATGAATATCGCCAACTCCTTTAAGTCGGAACTTTTAGCGCGAAGAACACGGCGCGTGAAGCGGCGCGGCGAGCGAACGGGCATAGGCGGCAAACTCGGCGAGGGCCGCTTCCTTTTCTTCCGGCGCCAACAGACGTTCAGCAAGCCGTTCCACTTTTTGGACGAGCGCGCTGCCGACGATGACGCCGTCACACACCTCTTTCAGCATGGCCACTTGTTTCGGTGTCGAAATGCCAAATCCGACGGCGACCGGAACGCGGCTATGCCGTTTTACTTCCTCTAGGAAATCGCCGAGCGATTCCGGCAATGTCTCGCGTACGCCGGTGACGCCAAGCGAGGAAACGCAATACAAAAACCCTTGCGCCGCTGAGGCGATCCGCTCGATCCGCTGCTTTGACGTCGGGGCGACGAGCGAAATAAGCGGAAGGCCGAACCGCTCGCCAAGCGCCCGGAGCGGGCCGCTCTCCTCAAACGGCAAATCGGGAATGAGCACGCCGTCGGCGCCATTTTCCCGCGCTAAAGCAAAAAAGGGTTCTTCTCCTAATTGTAACACAGGATTGTAATACGTAAAGAGAATAATCGGAATGGTTACCCCTTTTTTTCGCATCTCGGCGACAAGCCGAATGGCTTTCGGCAGCGTCATGTTCCCGGCGAGCGCCCTTGCGGCGGCGCGCTGGATCGTCGGCCCGTCGGCGAGCGGATCGGAATACGGCACGCCAAGTTCCAAAACGTCAGCGCCGGCGTCTTGCAGCGCCAAAGCGAGGTCAACGGTCAAGTCGGCGGACGGGTCCCCGGCAACGATAAACGGGATAAACAGCGGTCGATCAGCGGGCAGTTGCAATGTCTTCACCTTCCTTCGCACCGAGATGGCGCATCATCGTTTGCACGTCTTTATCGCCGCGGCCGGACAGGCAAATGAGCACCGTTTCATCCGGCGACATCCCTCGGGCGAGCTCGACGGCTTTCGCCACGGCATGGGCTGATTCGATGGCCGGAATGATGCCTTCGGTTTGCGCCAGCAGCTGAAACGCAGCGACCGCTTCCGCATCAGTCACGCTTTCATAGCAAACGCGGCCGATGCTCGCTAAATACGCATGTTCCGGGCCGACGCCGGGGTAGTCGAGGCCGGCCGAGATCGAATACGGCTCGACAATTTGCCCGTATTCGTCCTGCAACAAGTATGTCATCGCCCCGTGGATGACGCCTTTTGTTCCTTTCGTAATCGTCGCCGCATGGTGCGGGGTGTCAACACCTTTGCCGGCCGCTTCCACGCCGACGAGACGGACGTCATCTTGCAAAAACGGATAAAACATGCCGATGGCGTTGCTGCCGCCGCCAACGCAAGCGACAACGACATCCGGCAGACGCCCTTCGCGGGCGAGAAACTGTTCTTTTGCCTCATCGCCAATGATGCGCTGAAACTCGCGCACCATTTTCGGGTACGGATGCGGACCGACCACCGAGCCGATCATGTAAAAATGGTCGTCGCAATGGGCGACCCAATAGCGAATCGCCTCATTCGTCGCATCTTTTAACGTCCGGTTGCCGCTTAACACCGGTACGACTTCGGCGCCGAGCAGCTTCATGCGAAAGACGTTCAACTCTTGCCGCTGAATGTCCTCTTCCCCCATAAAGACGATGCAGTCCATGCCGAAATGGGCCGCCACGGTCGCAGCCGCCACTCCATGCTGACCGGCGCCGGTTTCGGCGATCAGCTTTTTCTTGCCCATCCGTTTCGCCAAAAGCGCCTGACCGATGGCGTTGTTAATTTTATGGGCGCCGGTATGGTTTAAATCTTCGCGCTTTAAATAAATTTTCGCGCCGCCGAGCTGCCGTGTCAAATTCGGCGCAAACGTCAGCGGGGTCGGCCGTCCGGAGTAATGCTGCAAAATATGAATATATTCCTGCCTGAACGACTCATCAGCGAGCGCTTTGTCCAGTTCGGTTTCAATTTCCTCAAGCGGAAGCATGAGCGTCTCCGGGACAAACTTGCCGCCGAAATCACCAAATCGGCCGCGCTCATTCGGAACGTGTTCCATCATCAAAGCCACCTTCTTTTTCCGAGAATCAACATAATATTACGCATTCAGGGCGGAGGAAGGGCGGCATGTGCTTGTCCGTTGGCGGTGCAGCGTCGCTGCGCCGCCGAGGCACGTCACACCTTTTAACGCCCTTCCCATGCTGTTTCTTGAGAACATTGTTTGATTTTTGCTTCAATCTGCTTCATCTTGGCCGGGTCTTTGCGCCCGTCCGTTTCAATGCCGCTGCTAATGTCGATGCCGGTGGGACGATAGGCGAGCAGCCGTTCGACATTGTCCGGCGTGATGCCGCCGGCGATAAAGCACGGCACGCCTTGGCGCGCCGCCTCTTCCAAATAGCGCGGCACCGCCTCCCAGTCAAAGGAGACACCTGTCCCTCCCCACGCGCCGGCGACGCGACTGTCGACAACGTAGCCGTCAACAATTCCGGCGTATTGCCGCATGGCGTCAAGCGCCCCGCTGCCGTGATGAATCGCCTTCCAAGCCGGCAGGCCGGTCACCTCTTTGACCGCTTGCAGCTCCGCTGGCGTTTCCCGGCCATGGCATTGGATGATATGAAGCGGCACGGCAGCGGCCACAGCAGCGATTTGCTCCGCCGCGGCATTGACGAACACTCCGACAAGCTGTTTGCCGCCAAGCGGCGCTGACGCCAGCCAGCGCTTCACCTCAGCGGGCGAGACGCGCCGCTTGCTTTCAGCGAAAATAAAGCCAAGATAATCAGCTCCACTCGCGAGCGCGATTTGCACATCATCTGCCGAGCGGTTGCCGCAATATTTAAGCCGGACCATTGCCATCATCCTCTCCGAACAGCCGGTATACCGCCCGCTCAACATCGGCTTGGCGCATGAGCGACTCGCCGACAAGCATCGCCTGTGCCCCATATGAACGGACCGTCTGCACATCACTGTATGAACCGATCCCGCTTTCGCTGACGATGACGCACGACGGCGGAATGAGGGAAGCGAGTGTTTTTGTCGCCTCAAGTGTTGTAATAAACGTGTGCAAATCGCGGTTGTTAATGCCGACTACTTCCGGCGTAAACCGATCTAACACGCGCTCTAGTGTCTCTTTCGCATGCACTTCTACTAAGCATTCAAGCCCGATGCTGTACGCCTCGTCGTAGAGCGCTTTGAGCGTTTCCGTCGGCAGCGCTTCGCCGATCAATAAAATCGCATCCGCCCCAAGCCGGGCGCTTTCTTCCACTTGCCGGCGGTCAATGATGAAATCTTTGCGCAGCACCGGAATGTTTACGGTTTCTTTCACGAGGCGCAAATAGTCGCGGTGCCCTTGAAAATAGCGTTCATCCGTCAACACGCTGATCGCATCGGCCCCGGCGCGCTCGTACGCCTTAGCGATGGCCGCCGGATCAAAATCAGCGCGGATGAGACCTTTTGACGGCGACGCTTTTTTCACTTCAGCGATCAGGCCGAGCGCCCGCCGCGGCCGGCGTAGCGCCGCGGCAAACGGACGACGCTTCGGCTCCGGCAACGGTTCAGGCATGGTCAACGTTTCCATCTCTTCCCGTTTGGTTGCTAAAATTTGCTCAAGCACCGTGGATCACTTCCTTTACACGCAGACGCTGCAGCTGTTCGTACGCCGTTTTGGACAAAATGGCGTCCTTCGCCATCGCCACCCCATCGGCGATCGTCCCGGCCTTGCCGGCCGCGTACAAGGCGACGCCGGCGTTTAAGGCGACGATATTCATGGCGCTCGCCGGCGCCGTTGCGGTCATGACCGCTTCAAGCAATGCGGCGCTTTCTTCCGGATTACGCACTTGCACATCAGCGAGCTCACCGCGCGGCAACCCGACTTCTTCCGGTGTGATCACAAAGCGGCGGATCTCCCCACCTTTCAATTCAACAACATCGGTTTCTGCAGCAATGCTGCACTCATCAAGCCCGTCGCGGCCGGTGACGAACAGCACATGTTCCGAACCGAGACGGCGCATCGTTTCCGCCAATTTCTCGGCGTAGCGGGTCGAATAGACACCGACGACTTGCCGCTTGCAACGCGCCGGATTGGCGAGCGGACCGATCAAGTTAAAAACGGTGCGAAAGCCGATTTCTTTTCGCGGCCCGCTGGCATGTTTCATGGCTGCATGATACAAGGGGGCGAACAAAAACGTTAACCCTTTCGTTTCCAACGCCTGTTTGGCAGCGTCCGGCGACGATTGAATGTCAATGCCGAGCCGCTCAAGCACGTCAGCGCTGCCGCTTTTTGACGAGACAGCGCGGTTGCCGTGTTTGGCAACTTTGACGCCGAGCGAGGAAATAACGATCGCCGCGGCTGTTGAAACGTTGAACGTCGCCGCTCCGTCGCCGCCTGTGCCACACGTGTCAATCACATCATTGCCGACATCAATCGCCATCATCCGGTCACGCATTGCCCGCACAAACCCTGTCAGTTCATCGATTGTCTCCCCACGCAGGCGCAGCATCGACAACAAACTCGCGATTTGGCTGTCTGTCGCCTCTCCATCCATGACGGCGGCCATCGCCTCATATGCTTCTTCTTCTGTCAACGTTTTCCCTTCTGCACATTTGGAAAGCAGCCGTTTTAACATACGATCCTCTCCCCTTTAGCCAATAATCGTTCCGCTTGTTCAATGGCGTTCATTAAGGCGCTTGCTTTATTGCGCGTCTCTTTCCACTCAAGTTCCGGGACGGAGTCGGCGACGATGCCGGCGCCGGCCTGCACGTATACATAGCCATCTTTGAGAACCGCCGTCCGAATGGCGATGCACGAATCAATATTGCCGTCAAAGCCGATGTACGCGATCGCCCCGGCGTACAACCCGCGGGCGGTCGGCTCAAGCTCTTGTAAAATTTGCATTGCCCGCACTTTCGGTGCTCCGCTCACCGTCCCGGCCGGGAAAGCGGCGAGCAGCGCATCGATCGGGTGGACGTCATCATTGAGCTCGCCGACGACTTTCGAAATTAAATGCATCACGTGGGAAAATTTTCCGATTTCCATTAAGACCGGCGTCTTGACAGTTCCATATTTTGCTACGCGGCCGATATCATTGCGTGCCAAATCGACGAGCATATAATGCTCGGCCCGTTCCTTCGGGTCATTGGACAGCTCATCGGCAAGCTTCTCGTCCTCTTCCGGCGACCGCCCGCGCCGCCTCGTTCCGGCGATCGGATCGATTTCAACACGTCGGTTGCGCACTTGGATGAGCTTTTCCGGAGAACTGCCGACAATTTCGATATCATCAAACCGGAAATAAAACATGTATGGCGACGGATTAATATGGCGAAGCAGCCGATAGACGGCAAAGCCGCCCGCGCGAACCGGCATGCAAAAGCGCTGCGACAAGACCACTTGAAACACATCACCGGCCGCAATATACTGTTTTGCCGTTTCTACGTCTTGCAAAAATTGTTCTTTTTCATAATTTGACACAGCTTCGGCAAACGAGACGATCCGCCCGGCTTCCCCCTCTGCCGGCAGCAGCGGCTGCTCGATTCGAGGGCGCACCGCCTTCGCCGCCAGTGCGGCGAGGCGTTGCTCGGCAGCGCGGTACATCTCTATTTTCTCATGCACCGTTTCATGACCCTTCAACCGGATATAATGGATGAGCGACAACTCACGCTTTTCGTGGTCAAAAGCGAACAGCGACTCACAAAATACGAAATACCCGGCTTTCACAGCTAGATCGCGAGCACGATGACGGGGAACTTTTTCAATGGCGGAAATAAAGTCATAGCCTAAAAAGCCGACTGCACCGCCCGTAAACGGCACCGTTTCGGCGAGCGGCTTGACGCGAAGCGTCTGCTCAACCGCTTGAAACGCCTCTTTCAACGTCGACGCCGCCATTTGCTCGTTTCCGTTTTCGTCTTTGAGCAAAAACGTTTCCCCTGTCTCGCTCTCAAGCGTCAAAAACGGCGCTACGCCGATAAACGAATAGCGCGCCCACGGCGACTCGTCATCTTTGCTTTCAAGCAAAAACACAGCCTCATCATGCAAGTTGGCAAATACTCCAAGCGGTTCAATAACATCGGCTAAAAATTTGCGCACAATCGGGATGGTGCGAAACTCGTTGGCATCCGCTAAAAAAGCGGCCAGCCTATCGATGGACATCCCTTCTCCTCCCCTCATGATCAATGGGCGGAGAATGAGGGTTTATGAGGCGGAAATGGGGAAAGAAAACGCCCAAAGACAGCCGTCTTTGGGCAGATGTCAGCGAATGGAAACCAACGCTCACCTCAGCTAAACTCGCTCATTCTCATCTACCCTACACTCGTTCTCAGCTCTTGCTCTGCTTCTTCCAGCCCCATCCGTCGGCGGGCAAAGAAGTTATTTTAACTATATTACATTTCTGTTTTTTTTGTCAACGATAAATCCGGGCGCAGCACGGCCGCATCCTTTAAGTACACATGGCAAATCTCCTCTTGCTTTTTCTCTGTCGCCACCGTCATCATGACGCGAATGCAGCGCGGCAATGAGCCGGGCACCGGAATTTCTCTTGTGCACATGACCGGCACGTACGTCCAGCCGTCAATCCGGCGCAGCGCTTGCGCCGGAAACGCGGCGGTGATGTCATCGGTAACGGAAATGAGCACAAACGAAACGTCGTCGGCGACGACCCCGTTCGCCTGAATCATTTCGCGCACGAGCGCTTCCGTTGCGGCCACAATCTCTTCAGCCTCATTTCGCTCAACCGTAATTGCTCCGCGAATGCCGCGAATCATCGTCCTCCCCCCTGTCCGGCAAACTTCTCCAACCACGCGAGCAGCTTGTCGTCTTCGAGTTCCACGACTTCGACATCGCCGATCTCGCGCAAGAGCACCATTCGCACCGTCCCGGCGTACGCTTTTTTGTCGCCTTTCATTTTCTCAAGCAGCCGGCCGGCTTCCACCGTTGCCGGCAGCGACACCGGAAACCCGTACCCGGCAAACCAGTCGGCGAAGCGGTGCTCGGCAAACGAGCGGCCATAAAGCCGTTCGCTGACAAACACGGCAAACAGCATGCCGATCGCAACCGCCTCGCCGTGCGTAAGCGTGCCGTAGCCGAGTTCACTTTCAAGCGCATGACCGAGCGTATGGCCGAAATTCAAATGGGCGCGCACCCCGGTTTCTTTTTCATCTTCGCGCACGACGGACGCCTTAATGTCGATGCCTTTTTCAATGCAGTAAGCGAGTTTCTCCCCTTGCAAATCGGCGAGCGTCTTCACTTCCGCCCGCAGCCAGTCGTAAAAGCGGCGGTCGCGGATGAGCGCATGCTTGATGACTTCGGCAAATCCCGACCGGAGCTCGCGCTCAGGCAGCGTGCGCAAAAAAGCCGTATCATACACAACCGCTTCCGGTTGATGGAAGGCGCCGATCATATTTTTGCCAAGCGGATGGTTGATCGCTACTTTGCCGCCGACGGCGCTGTCATGAGCCAAAAGTGTCGTCGGCATTTGAATGTAGCGGATGCCGCGCATATAAGTGGCCGCGACAAAGCCGGCTAAATCGCCGACGACGCCGCCGCCAAGCGCAATCATGACCGAGCGGCGGTCAAGGCCGCACTGAAGCGCCGCCGTCTGGCAGGCGTAATAGTTGTCAAACGACTTCGCCGCCTCGCCGCTTGGAATGATGTAGGCGTACACGTCATAATCAGCGGCGGCAAGCATGGCACGCACCTCATCCAAATAAAGAGGCGCCACTGCATCGTCGGTGACAATAAACAGTTTCGTCCCCGGCGGGCAGGCAAGCGCCCGGAGGAGGCGCGGCAATGCGCGGGCCGCCCCGTCGCCTAAAAGGAGCGGATATTGCTTTGTTGCCGTTTCAATCGTCCGTTCGATCATCATTAAAACTCCCTTGCGTAGCGGCGGGCGCGCTCAATGTTTTCTTTGATCAAGTCGATCCGGTCTTGCCCGAACTGACTGACGATCGCTGCCGCCACTTCCCAGGCGACGACCGCCTCAGCGACGACGCTCGCCGCCGGCACCGCGCAGCTGTCCGAGCGCTCAATGCTCGCCGTAAACGGTTCTTTCGTGTCGATGTCGACGCTCTCAAGCGGCTTGTACAACGTCGGAATCGGCTTCATCACCCCGCGCACGACGATTGGCATCCCGGTCGTCATCCCGCCTTCAAAGCCGCCCGCCCGATTCGTCCGGCGCGAAAAACCTTGGTCCGGGCTCCAAATAATTTCATCGTGCACTTCGCTTCCCGGGCGATGCGCCGCTTCAAATCCGATTCCGAACTCGACGCCTTTAAAGGCGTTAATGCTGACGATGGCCGCAGCGATTTTCGCATCGAGCTTCCGGTCGTAATGGACGTAGCTGCCGACCCCGGCCGGAACGCCTTCGACGATCACTTCAACGATGCCGCCGATCGAATCGCCGTTTTTCTTCGCCAAATCGATTGCTTCCATCATTTTTTGCCCCGCCTCGGCATCAAAACAGCGCACCGGTGATTCCTCCGTCACTGCCTGCAATTCATCAAGCGAGCGGTAATCAAGCTTCTCGGCGCGCACCCCGCCGATTTCTAGCACATGTCCGGCGACGCGGATGCCGACCTCTTCCAAAATGCGTTTCGCCACCGCTCCGGCGGCTACGCGCACCGTCGTTTCCCTTGCTGACGAGCGCTCGAGCACATTGCGCATATCGCGATGCCCGTATTTCAAAGCCCCGTTTAAATCAGCGTGGCCCGGGCGCGGGCGCGTCACTTTCCGCTTTACTTCCGTCTCGTCATCAATCGGCCCGACGGCCATAATCGTTTGCCAATGTTGAAAATCGCGGTTCTCGACAACGAGGGCAATCGGCGAGCCGAGCGTTTGGCCGTGCCGGACGCCGCCGACGATTTTGACCTCATCTTTTTCAATTTGCATGCGCCGGCCGCGCCCATACCCTTTCTGTCGACGCGCCAGCTCTTTATTAATATGCTCAGCCCGAAGCTCGAGCCCGGCCGGCACCCCCTCCAAAATAGCCGTCAATTGCGGCCCGTGCGACTCCCCTGCCGTCAAATAACGCATGTGTGTCTCTCCCTTCAGTTCTTTAACGCGTTTATGTAAAAATATATCATAAATTTAAAAAATGAAAATAGTTTCTGTAAAAAAAGGCGGGAAACCCGCTATTTTCTCCGGTAAAAAAACGTTTCCTCGACTTCAAACCCATAGAGACCGGGATTGAAAATTTGCTCCGTGCTGCCGACAAACAGCACGCCGCCCGGCCGAAGCGCATCATGGAATTTTTGGTACAGCCCCCGTTTCGCCTCTTCGGTGAAATAAATGAGCACATTGCGGCAAACGATCAAATCCAATCGTTGCGGAAACGGATCGGCGAGCAAATTATGCTTTTGGAACGTGACCGTTTGTTTGATCTTTTCATCTATTTTATAATACTGCCCGTCTTTCGTAAAAAACTTTTTTCTCATCTCCTCCGGCAGCTCGGCGAGCGACCGTTCGCTGTACAGTCCGAAGCGTGCACGGGCGAGCGCATTTTCGTCAATGTCGGTCGCCAACACCGACACACGGTGAAGCGGCACGTGTTTCGCAAGCACCATCGCGAGCGTATACGGCTCCTCGCCGGTTGAGCAGGCGGCGCTCCATACTTTTGGGCGCGGATTTTCCGCCAACAGCCGCGGCAAAATGATGCGCTCGAGCACCTCCCACCGTTTGGCATTGCGGTAAAATTCGGATACGTTAATGGTCATCCGATCTAAACATTCATGCCATAGCTCCGGATTTTTTTCCATCGCGGCGAACAGCTCAGCAAAACTGCTCATCCCCTTTTTTGTATACAGCGACGCCAGCCGCCGCTTCATTTGCGCCTCTTTGTACAGTGAAAGATCGATACCGGTTTTTCGCTTCACTTTCGCCATAAATTGCGCATAATCATCCATCACCGTTGTCCCTCTCCCGTTCATCATGTCATCTTGCTCTATAAAATGGCAAAAACCGGCCAGATTGTGGCCGGTCTTCGCAATTAATATAGCCATTCGTTCATCAGTTTCGTATACGTAACGAGTTCTTCTTCTTTGAAGAACAAGTTGATTTCGCGCTCCGCGCTTTGCGGCGAGTCGGAACCGTGAATGACGTTTTTGCCGACCGTCAAGCCGAAGTCGCCGCGGATCGTGCCCGGTGCGGCGTCTTGCGGGTTCGTTTTCCCCATCATTTGCCGGGCGGCGGCGATCACGTTTTCACCTTCCCACACCATCGCAAACACCGGCCCCGATGTAATAAAATCAACTAGCTCGCCGAAAAACGGGCGCTCTTTATGTTCGGCGTAATGCTGTTCAGCCAGATCGCGCGACACTTGCATCAGCTTTGCGCCGACAAGCTGAAAGCCCTTTTTTTCAAAGCGGGAGACAATTTCGCCGATCAAATTGCGCTGAACCCCGTCTGGCTTTACCATTAAAAATGTCCGTTCTGTCATTGACTCTCCACCCCTACTGTCGTATGTACGAGGAAACGGGTTCCCCTTCACCATAGTATCATTGTTTCACGCCATTGGCAACAATGTCCTTGAAAGCGTTAATACTCCCTTTTCCCGATGTAGAGGGCAAGATCATGCAACAGGGTGCGCGCTTGATTGGCAGGCAATTCGCCGAGCAGACGGAGCGCTTTTTCAAGGTAGCGGTCGCTTAGCGCGTACGACCGGTCAATGGCGTCCGTCCGCTTAATGGCGGAAATGACAGCCGCCATTTCATCGGCCCCTGTTTCCGGACCGACGGCGGTGATCACCGCTTTCATCCGTTCATCACAAAGCGCATACAGCACCGGGAGGGTGATGTTTCCTTGCTGCAAGTCGCTTCCCGCCGGCTTGCCAAGCTGCTCTTCCGTGCCGGTAAAATCGAGGATGTCATCCGTAATTTGAAACGACATGCCGACGTAATGGCCAAACCAATACAGCCGTTTGGCCACCGATTCCGGAGCGCCGGCGGCAAGCGCTCCAAGCTGACAACTGGCAGCGATTAACAGCGCCGTTTTTCGGCGGATGCGCCGCAAATATGTACGAAGCGGCTGGTCAAACCGGTATTTGTCCTTAATTTGTTCAATTTCTCCGCGGCATACTTCGACAATCGTTTTCGCGAGCACTTGGTGAGCGCGTGGGTCGTCAAGTTTCGCCATTCGTTCAAGCGAACGGGCAAACAAATAATCGCCCGCATACATGGCAAACCGGTTGCTCCATTTCGCCTTGATCGTCGGCCGACCGCGGCGCAAGTCGGCATCGTCGATCACATCGTCATGGACGAGCGATGCCATATGAATCAGTTCGAGCGCTACCGCTACATGTTTGATCCGCTCGGGATCATAATGGCCAAAACGGGCGGCCAGCAAGACAAAAACGGGACGGATCCGCTTTCCGCCCGCTTGCAATAAATGCAGCGACGCCTCCCCAAGCGGCCCGTATTCCGACCGAACGGTCTGCTCGAGCTCTCGTTCGACCGCCGCCAAATCATCGCTTAAAAACGAATACATCGCCTTTAACTTCATGATGTTCACCTTAACTCATCGTTTATAGCCTAAATGCATCGCCGCCACGCCGAACGTGTACGGTTTGACTTCGACATCGACAAAGCCGGCGGCGCGAAACATGTCCGCCAACTCATCCCGGCCTGGAAATTCACGCGCCGACTCTTGCAGCCATGAGTACTCCTCATAGCTTTTCGCCAACAGCTTGCCGAACAGCGGCATAATAAACCGGAAATAAAAATAGTAAAACTCGCGGAAGCCGAACAGCGTCGGCTGCGACGTTTCCAAACAGACGGTCATGCCGCCCGGCTTCGTGACGCGGTGCATTTCTTTCAGCACCGTCATGTAATCAGGGACGTTGCGCAAACCGAAGCCAATTGTCACGTAATCGAACGAATTGTCAGGAAACGGCAGCTGCATGGCGTTGCCATGAATGAGCTTCACGTTGCGCAAGCCTCGCTCTTTCACCTTTTGCTCGCCGACTTTTAACATGTTTTCGCTGAAATCAAGACCGTACACTTCCCCCTCCGGTCCGACCGCTTCGGCTAAAGCGATCGCCCAGTCGGCCGTCCCGCAGCACACATCGAGCGCTTTTTTCCCTTTTTGCACATTCATCCGCCTCATCACATCTTCGCGCCATTTTAAATGGCGGCGAAAGCTGATGACAGAGTTCATCCGATCATAATGAGCGGAAATTTTTTCAAACACACGATGGACTCGCTCTTCCTTTGATTGATGCATCATTCTACCCTTCTTCCACCGTCTTTTTGGCGATGGCTGAAAATCCGCCGGAAAGCTCGGTCACACGGAGCTGCAGCAGGCCGTTCGGCGACAATTTCGCCGCGAACAGCGCTTCCTTGCAATGATCGATATAGCGGTTGCAAAGGCGAAGCAAATACCGCTGCTGCTCGTTCGTCCTCACCTTCGCCCGCGGAAACGCAATATGCGCCATTTGCTCAAAGAACGCCGATGTTCCGGTACGGACGAACGCTTCCCGCTCCGGGAGCAGGCGCCGCAGCAGCAAGTAATGATAGGCAAACTGCCCCCATTGCGGCACCGCCATGCGGTCGGCAAATTTTGCAAGCAACGCTGATTCGATCGTGCCGACCGCCGCAAACAGCGCCTCGATTCGCTCCGCCTTTTTTTCATAAAGACGCACTTTTTGTTCGTTAATGTCGCGGATCGCCTCGGCGAACGAACGGATGAGCGCGATATCGCCCGAACGCGCCAGCAAATCGTAATACAGCCCGCTGTACAAGTCGCCGGCGAGGGCGACAAGCTGTCGCGTCCGCAAGTCATTGCCGCCATCCGTCACCTCGTCATGGGTATCAAGGGCGATCTGCACAATCATCATGGCGATGATGTACCGATCCGCCTCGTTCGGCGCCGCCGGAGCGTCGGCAAGCATCGACAGCGCCAACAGCAGCCGGTCTTCATCGACAATCGGCGCCGGCATATGCTCGCGCAAATACGGATGGTCAAGCAGCTGTTCGATTTCTTCCTTTAATGACGCCAATTTCACCATGATGTCATTCACACGAATCACCCTTGTCCCCGAAAAATATCCGCACCGCAATAACGGACTTAATTATAACATAATTTTGTCGAAAACGCTCTAGTTTGCTAGAAATTTGCCGGGTTACTTTTTCCCTTCCGATTCGATTGTGCCATGACGCGTTTGAATATACGCCTTGCCCCGCACTTTAATCGCCGATGTATGCTCCGTGAACTGGGCGATCAACACTTCGCCTTTATCGAGCTTTTCTGAATGGTGAAACCTTGTATCCGCGCCGCGCGTCAGCCCAATGACGTTCACCCCGTCTTCGAGCGCTTTAATGACGACAAAATCCGTGTTCGTATACATCGTTTGTCCTCCTTACACTTTAATTAACGAAAGGATTTCGGACCGGGCGTTAGCGTCCGTTTCAAATACGCCGCGCACCGCTGTTGTGACCGTTTTCGCCCCCGGTTTTTTTACGCCGCGCATCGTCATACACATATGCTCGGCCTCCACCACAACCATGACCCCGTGCGGTTCGAGCGCTTCGACGATCGAATCGGCGACCGTCGCCGTGATGCGCTCTTGCAGTTGCGGGCGGCGCGCCACCGCTTCGACAGCCCGGGCGAGCTTACTTAACCCGGTCACTTTTCCTTCCCGCGGAATATAGGCGACATGGGCAACACCGAAAAACGGCACTAAATGATGTTCGCACATCGAATAAAACGGGATATCTTTGACGAGCACGAGCTCCTCGTGCTCCTCGCTGAATACCGTTTGAAAATGCTGCTTCGGGTCTTCCTGCAACCCGGCGAACACTTCGGCATACATTTTCGCCACCCGTTTCGGCGTATCGATCAACCCTTCGCGGTTTGGATTCTCACCGATCGCTTCTAGGATGAGGCGGACTGCATATTCAATTTGCTCATAATTGATCTCTGGCATACAAACAACATCCTCCTGCGTCATAAAAGCTGCATGTAATCCGATTCTAGCATAGGGAGCAAAAAAAAACAAAAAAGAAGGGCGGGTGATCACCTGCCCTTCCCTCCTGAGCTCCTGCTTTGGCTATGTAGGCTTATTTTACAGCATCTTTTAATGCTTTGCCCGGTTTGAATGCAGGAACTTTGCTTGCCGGAATTTCCATTTCTTCGCCCGTTTGCGGGTTGCGTCCTTTCCGGGCGGCGCGCTCGCGCACTTCAAAGTTCCCAAAGCCGATTAATTGTACTTTATCGCCTTTTCGCAGCGCTTCTGTAATCGAATCAAATACCGCATCAACGGCTTTTGTTGCATCCTTTTTGGAAAGACCGCTTGTTTCAGCTACCGCGTTGATCAATTCCGTCTTGTTCATGCCATTCACCTCCTCCCAAGGGAGTTCATCTTGTTTACTACCATTTGTGCACACTTTTCTGCCTTTCTATACATAGACGTTAACAGCTCTGGCGGCGAAAAGGTTGGCGCATGAAAGAACAAGCGCCGCACCGGTGCAGCCAATCATTCTACTTTCGTTCAGAAAGACTGACGGGAAATGCGCCTGCGCCGCCGGTTGAGGCGCCCCCTTGGCCGTTCAACGCCGACCCTTCAACATGGGGCCGAGGAAGCGGAGGAACTGGCTTCCTTCCGCCAAGATGCGGTGACATGCCTAATCTTAACCAATTTACCGCGATAATTCAACATTTTTTTCGCCAAAACGGCCAAGTTTAGGCATATTTCACCAAAACAACGATTTCAGATAAAAGATTACCATAACGCCATGCGCATAATCAAGTGCCAATCCTTATTTCTCAAGGGTTTCAGCGATTTTTTCTCCCGTGAAAGATCAACGGACAAAAAAAAGCCCCCCGATTGGGGAGCTGACCTCGGCGCCTCCGCTTTTCTATAAAATAATGGCGATGAGACCGCCGGAACCTTCGTTGATGATGCGTTCGAGCGTTTCTTTCAGCTTGTAGCGGGCGTTTTCCGGCATGAGCGCGAGTTTCGCCTGAATGCCTTCACGGACGATCGAGCTGAGCGAGCGGCCGAAAATGTCGGAGTTCCAAATCGACAGCGGATCGTCTTCAAAATCTTGCATTAAATAGCGGACGAGCTCCTCGCTCTGTTTTTCCGTTCCGATAATCGGAGCAAATTCCGATTCGACGTCGACTTTGATCATATGGATCGATGGTGCGACCGCCTTGAGGCGGACGCCAAAGCGCGACCCTTGACGGATGATCTCCGGCTCGTCAAGACTCATGTCGGACAGCGCCGGCGCGGCAATGCCGTAACCTGTTTGTTTGACCATCTTCAACGCGTCAGCAATTTGGTCGTACTCCGCTTTTGCATGGGCGAAGTCTTGCATAAGCTGAAGCAGATGGTCTTTGCCGCGAATCTCGACGCCGACGATCTCTTTTAAAATTTGGTCGTACAGCTCATCCGGCGCATACAAGTCGATTTCAGCAATCCCTTGCCCCATTTCAATGCCGGCAAGCTGCGCCTTTTCGATAAAGTCATACTCGGCAAACTGCTGGACGACCCGGTCGACGTCGCGCAGCCGCTTAATGTCTTTCACCGTATCGCGCACGGCCTCTTGATAACTTTCACGCAGCCAATGGTCTTCACGAAGCACCATCACCCAGCTCGGCAAGTTAACGTTCACCTCAAGCACCGGGAATTCATACAATGCTTCACGAAGCACGCTATACACATCGGCCTCGCGCATGCTCTCCACACTCATGGCGAGCACCGGAATGTCGTACTTTTCAGCAAGCTCGCGGCGGAGCGCTTCCGTTTCCGGATGGTGCGGCCGAACAGTGTTGACGACCATAATAAACGGCTTGCCGACTTCCTTCAGCTCACCAATGACCCGCTCCTCGGCTTCTACGTAATCGTGGCGCGGAATTTCCCCGATCGAGCCGTCTGTCGTAATGACGACCCCGATCGTTGAATGTTCTTGGATGACTTTCCTTGTCCCGATTTCCGCCGCCTCTTGGAACGGAATCGGCTCTTCATACCAAGGGGTATGGATCATCCGCGGGCCGTTTTCATCTTCGTACCCTTTCGCGCCAGGCACAGCATAGCCGACGCAGTCGACAAGACGAATGTTGACTTCAAGCCCGTCATCGACTTTCACCGTCACCGCCTGGTTTGGCACGAATTTCGGTTCCGTCGTCATAATTGTTTTACCGGCAGCGCTTTGCGGCAGTTCGTCTTGGGCGCGCGCTTTATCGGCTTCGTTTTTAATGTTCGGAATGACAACAAGCTCCATAAACCGCTTAATAAACGTCGATTTTCCGGTACGGACAGCGCCGACAACCCCTAGATAAATGTCGCCGCCGGTCCTCTCGGCGATATCTTTAAAAATATCGACCTTTTCCAAATGACTCCCCTCCAGTCCTTCGGTCGTTATCAGAAACAACTGAATTAACTAGTATGATAGGACACTATATGCATATGATGTTGTCCTATTCGGTTATGACTAAAAAGCGATGAAAAATCCCTTCTCTAGAATGTATTTTCCTAGAGAAGGGATGATGACTCATTTCGTGAAAAAAATCGGCTCGTTCGTTTTGGCATCGATGGTATACGGAAGGGAGTACGCCGGTACAAAGAGAGAATGATCTGTCAAAAGGGCACGAATGTCATCGCCAGGCTTGTAATGGTGTGGATACTTTTTTAAGGCAGCGTACAGGTCGGAACGGTAATCAATGTAAATTTCCCCGCTGCCATCGATGACAAACGGCAAATTGTTGCCGGAAAACGGGCTGACGGCATACGGCGGCTCTTTGTAGCCGAGTTTTTTGTAATCAAGTGTAAATACACCTGGCGCAGCGACATCTTGAAATGGCGGATAACGGTGCTCGTCCGTATACATCCTCAGCCGCAGCTTCAAATCGCGGATGCGCTCGGCCAAGCGCAAATCAAGGAGCTTGACCGTCGGGTTCGTTTCCGCATCAATAATCACATATTGAAAGACACCCCCGCTTTCATAGGCGTTTCCCGGCGGTTCCTGCATGTAGCGCGGAACGAGTTTTTGGAAATCAATTGGGTACTTTAAGTAAACTGGTGTTTTCATATCGCGTGTTTTAATCGGCAACAGTCCGCCGGTCGCCTTCCGGTATTCGTCGACCGCCGATTGGACGGCCGCCACTTGATCTTTGTAAGGGATTTGATTTTGTTTCAGCCGTTCCTGCGGATACAAACACCCGGAAAGCGGGACGAGAAACAAGCAAGTCAACAGCAAATAAGCGATTTGTTTCATAACCTCCTCCATCCTTTGCCTATTGCGGTGTCGGGCCACTAAACACGACAAAAATAATGATGATGCCGGCGAGAATCAACAAGACGTAGGCGACAAGCGCCAGCAAAAAGCGAAGCCAGCGAATGTTGATTTTGTAGCGGCTCAAATAAATGAAACCGACAGAAATAAACATAAACACCATTGAGGCGATGGCGATCCACATTTTTGCTAAAGCCGGTGACATACACGCTCCTCCTTTTTTCGACAACAATTATTATAGCATCGCCATAAAAAAAGCTGAAGTAAAGCGGGGCTTTCTTTACTTCAGCATCACCTTATACCCTTCCGGAAGCTCAAGCCGATGATGGTTCGTCATATTGTATGCAAAACACGGACGACTTGTACCGCCATCCGCCTATTTTCGGCGTTACTGTTCGGCAAAAATGTTCATTAAATCGTCCATTTCCTGCTTTTTTCCGCGCGCCATAAGCGAATCGACCGCTTCCTTCGGATCTTTTCCGGCAAACAGCACTTCATAGAGCACTTCGGTAATCGGCATTTTCACACCGAGTTTTTTCGCCAGCTCGTAAGCTGCTTTTGTTGTCCGCACCCCTTCGACAGCCATCCCCATGCTTTCGAGTACATCATCCAGTTTTTTCCCTTGTCCAAGCATATGGCCGGCCCGCCAGTTGCGGGAATGGACGCTTGTGCATGTGACAATCAAATCGCCGACCCCGGCCAGCCCGGAAAACGTGAGCGGATTGGCACCAAGCGCGCAGCCGAGGCGGGCAATCTCGGCGAGCCCTCTTGTGATGAGCGCCGCTTTCGCATTATCCCCATAGCCGAGCCCGTCGCTGATGCCGGCCGCCAAGGCGATAATATTTTTCAGCGCCCCGCCGACTTCGACGCCGACTAAGTCAGGATTCGTATACACGCGAAAATAGTGGCGGTTCATAAATAAATCTTGAATGCGCCGCGCCGCCTCCATATTCGGCGATGACACCGCCACCGTCGTCGGGTGGCGGAGCACCACTTCCTCAGCATGGCTCGGCCCGGAAAGGACAACGACGTCCTCGAGCCATTCGCCCATTTCTTCGACGACCATTTCCGACACGCGCTTATGCGTCCCCGGCTCGATTCCTTTGCTGACGGCGACCACGGTGACCGGCGCCGCCAAGCACACGCGCGCTTTTTGCAGCACGTCGCGGATCGCTTTTGTCGGCACAGCGAGCACCGCTACGGACACGCCGTCAAGCGCAGCGCAAAGATCATGATAGCCGTCGATCGCTTCCGGCAGGCGAACGCCCGGCAAATACTTTTCATTTGTCCGCTGTTCGTTGATTTCCTCGATCTGTTCAGCCCGCTGCCCCCAAAGCCGAACGCGGTGCCCGTTGTCAGCCAGAACGAGCGCCAGCGCCGTCCCCCAGCTTCCGGCGCCCAATACAGCGATGTTTTCCATCGTTTCCCACTTCCTTTATCCGATTGTCGCGGCCTCCGCGTTTCTTATTTCCGCGGGCGGGCGATGATTTTGATCGGTGTGCCCTCGAAGCCAAACGCATCGCGGATGCGGTTTTCCAAAAACCGTTCGTATGAAAAATGCATCAAGTCCGGATCATTGACAAAGGCGACGAACGTCGGCGGCTTAACGGCGACTTGCGTCATGTAATAAATTTTGAGGCGCCGCCCGTTATGTGTCGGCGTCGGGTTCATCGCCACCGCATCCATAATGACTTCATTGAGCACGTTCGTCTGGACGCGCATCGCATGGTTGTCGCTGACAAGCTGCACGAGCGGCAACAGCTTATGGAGCCGCTGTTTCGTCTTCGCCGACACAAATAAAATCGGCGCATAGTCCAAAAACGGAAAATGATCGCGGATTTTCCGTTCAAATTCGACCATTGTTTTGTCGTCTTTTTCGACGGCGTCCCATTTATTGACGACGAGAATCACCCCGCGCCCGGCTTCATGCGCATATCCGGCGATTTTTTTATCTTGTTCGATAATGCCTTCCTCCGCGTTTAAGACAACGAGCACAACATCAGAACGCTCAATGGCTCTTAGCGCACGCAACACGCTATATTTTTCCGTGCTTTCGTAAATTTTTCCGCGCTTGCGCATTCCTGCCGTATCAATCATAACATATTCTTGGCCCTCGCGCACAAACGACGTGTCCACCGCGTCCCTCGTCGTGCCGGCAATGTCGCTGACAATGACCCGCTCTTCTCCTAAAATGGCGTTGACGAGCGACGATTTGCCGACGTTCGGACGGCCGATGAGGCAAAACTTAATCACGTCCTCTTCATACTCCTCGGCGGCCCCTTTTGGAAAATGGCGGGCGACGGCGTCAAGCAAATCGCCAAGCCCCGTCCCATGCGCTCCGGAAATCGGGTACGGCTCCCCGAAGCCGAGCGCATAAAAATCGTAAATTAACTCACGCATCTCCGGGTTGTCGATTTTGTTCACGGCGAGCACGACCGGCTTGTTCGACCGGCGCAATAGCTTCGCCACTTCCTCATCGGCGGCTGTCACACCGTCGCGGCCGTTCGTCATAAAAATAATGACATCGGCTTCATCAATGGCTATTTCCGCCTGCTGGCGAATTTGTACGAGCAGCGGCTCATCGCCGATGTCAATGCCGCCGGTGTCGATTAAGTAAAACGTATGGTTCAGCCATTCGGCGCTGCTGTAAATGCGGTCGCGCGTCACACCGGGCACGTCTTCGACAATGGAAATGCGCTCTCCGACAATGCGGTTGAAAATCGTTGATTTTCCCACATTCGGCCGGCCGACAATCGCCACAACTGGATTTGCCATGCTATCACCCTTTTATTCTCAGTTTTGCTTCGCTTGCTCTTGCCAAAACACCCTCTTTTCAAGACAGAGGTTCATTCCCGTCAAGCAGGCCCGGCGATCCGTGCCTTTGCCATCCGGCACACAGCATTATCCTCCTTTATCGCCCATCATCTTTCAACATGTGGGGAGGTGCTGGGCGGGGAACCAAAACGTGCTACAACTGCTTTATTTTATCAAAAAGCAGACCGCCCAACAACCGCCTAATGCTTGACGATCACAAGCAGCCCGTCGCCGAGTTCATGGGCGATGCCGTCCAAAATCGCCTCCAAATTGGCAGCGATTCGCTCCATTTCCTCCTTCGTGCGGCAAACAAAGATCGGCGCACCCCCGGCGACCGTTTCACCGTTCATCGTAATGACCGCCAAAATCATTTTTTCATGTGTCATGACCGCGCCCTCCTCTCCGCTTCCAGCGCCGCTCACCCGGCATGCGGATGGCGTTTTCCAACACCGGGACGTTCTCGATGACCGCCTTCGCCTTCTCGACATCCTCGACTTGGGGCAAAACGAAAATGCCGACGCGCCCGTCGTTTAAATCACGTTTAGCCAGCGGCACAAGCGCCGGCGTCCCGGAATCGCGGTAAATGCCGAGGGCCGTCGACACATCGTGCAAAATCGCCTGCCGCTGGCCAAGGTTGGCGATCGTCGTACGGGCGTTGAAATTTTTCGGTGTTAAAATAAAGCCCATCCCATAGCGCAAAATTTCTTCCCTCCTCGCCGGCAAGCCGATGTTCATAATATAAATGTCGTCGACATACAAACCCGCCCCCTCAAAATGGGGCTTCACATACTTGACATCGGCGATGTCTTTCAGCCGGCTTCCGCTCATAAACTGTCGCGCCACCATCATGCCGATGGCGCTGGCCGCGAGCGCCGCCCAAACGTTCCACACTAAATAAAAGAGCGTCGATAAAAAGGAGACGAAAATGACTAAATAGTTCCGCCCTTCAAACACAATGGCAATGCCTTCAATGTATGTTTTTCCGCGCGGCACTAATTCGTACTGATCAAGTTCATTTAACGTATTGCGCTCCATATTGCGCACGTCGCGAAACTGCGAAGCCGCGAGGGCCAAAAACGTAATCGCCGCAAACTCCTTCTCCATAATCGCCGGCACAGCGACTGTCCCTAAGCCGGCGGCGATGGCCCCTAACGCGATATGAATTGTCCGCCCGTGCAAGTATGTCGGATATTGCCGATAATCGGTGCGCAACAAATAAAGACGCGTTAGCACCCCGACAGCAACGCCGTATAAAATCGGAAACGTATATTCATTCACGGCTGTCTCGTCCCCCTTACAGGCCGTTTTTCCTCAAGCTGGAGCGACAGAAAACGGATCATTTCCCAAATGAGCAAGCATGACGCACTGATGGCTGCTGCATCGAAAAACGAGAACGAACCGAGCACATAACCGGGCGCCATGCGGTGAATGGCGATGGCGTATACCGCTTCCCCTTGGCAGCCGCCAAGCGCCAAACAAAGAAGGCGGGCGGCAAGACGGCGGTGAAACAAGCCGCTGACGATAACGAGCCACCAGGCGAGCATCCACTGGCCGTCAAGCCAAATCCAAACCGGATCAAACAAGGCGAGCAGGCGGAAAGCAGCGTAGGCAAACGCCAAGCCGGACGCCGACAGCGCCAGAAACGGCAGACTGCACGGCCGCCGCTCAATGGCCGCATAACAAGAACATAAAAAAAGAATGAAAAACGCCAGTGGGGCGCGGACAACACCGATTTCCACCGTCAAGGATGCGGAACTGATCATCACAAGGGCAAACGCCGCCAGCTTCGTCCGTTCGCCCGTCTTTTTCATAAAAAAGGTGGCAACAATCCATATGAACCAAAAAAAGAAGTAAAAATAAATCCCTTCCACATTTTCCACCCCTTATTATGTCCATTATGTCATCTTTTACGACCGTTCATTCATGCATAGAAAAAAGAGCGCCCGGCCATAGTAAAAATGACATTCATAGAGAAAGGAGCGGGGTGCGGTGGGAAAAGACCGGCAAGAGAAAAAGCTGAAACAATCGCGGCGCGTTGAGTCAGACCGCGACCAGTCGTTCGCCTACAAAGGCGCAGCCCGGCTTGATACGCCGGACGAAGCGCGCGGGCGGAACAGATCCTAAAAAAAGTCCGGCCGCTTAGGAATGCGGCCGGCTTTACATTCATGGCTAAAAAGACGGCAAGCGCTACTTTTCTTGCCCGTTCGAGGCGGCCGTTGAAGAAGAAGCCGCCCGTTTCCGCCATTTCGCGATGACTAGAAGAATGAACGGAATAACTGTCTGCACAGACGTCAAATAAAATGAGCCGCTCGTCCCTAAAAAATGGGTCATCTCTATTAAATCTCGCGCCGACCAGATGGAACAAAGCCATAACATACATCCCGCCGCAAATACGAGCGGCTTGTATTGCGACAGCCCGAGCCAAAGAGCCATAGCGGACACAGACACATAGTAAAAGACGCAAATTTTCAAAAAGACACCGACAACCCAAAGCGCCATGACGACCGCCTCGACATGTTCGAGAAAATCAGCGATGCTAATATAGCGGACAACGCTCATCACCGGATATACGAACTGCCCGGTAGTGTTTCCAAACACAAAAAGGGTCACTAAATTGGTGAAAAAGAGTGTAAGCATGACCGCGATGACCCCGATATTTCCCCATTTTCGCCCATGATCTTCATCAATCACATGCGGGAGCAAAAACGCCATCAAAAAACATTCACTAAACCAGCTTTGCGGAGTGGCCGCCCCCATGATCGACGGCCAAAGCCCGTTTTCAAACATCGGCAACATCGTTTCCGGGTCGATATCCGGAAGCAACAAGAGCACAATAATGACCAACAACACAATGACGACGGGCACAAGAATTTGTGCCAGCCGGCCGAGCACTTCCACCCCGCTGCGGACGGCGACAGCGCAAACGAACACCATCGTTCCCATCACAAACTGAATGGGCGTGTGAAACAAAAAGTTGCCGACGACAAACTCTCCATATTCGCGGATGATAATGCTCGTAACATGAAAATAAAACAACAAAAAAAGCAGCCCGACTAGTTTTCCGAAAAACCAGCCCAAAATTTCCACACTGTATTCAATCGGCGTTTTTTTCGGATAAAGACCGTGCAGCTGAACCGACAGATGCACGGTCAAAAAGCCGATAAGCGAAGCCCAAAACGGTGACAGCCACATATCTTGCTCGGCGTGCTGGGCCGTCACTCCCGGGACGAGCAAAATAGCGGTGGCCACAATGGCCGGATAGAGCAGCAGCATCATTTGTGTGGATGTGATTTTCCCTTTTTCCAATGACCGTCCACTCCCTTGCCGTCTCCTATTTGTTCCGCACAGGCAGCGCCTTTACTTTTCTAACATTTTTCCAAGAGGGCGGAACAACCAGTTTACCGCCTGCGTCGGTCCAGGAAGTTCTGGATTGATGATCAATATGACCCCCAGCAGCATGGTCAGGCAAAGCAAAACGGCGACAGCCGCCTTCTCCTTTTTTTTCTCCCGGCCAAGCCGGGACCATTCGTACCACCAAATCAAGATCACGATGAGCGCCATGCCGATCATCAGCCAAATTTTCACGATGTTTTCACCTCTTGTTCAGGCAAGCCTTGCGGAGGGAAGTTCATTCCCGGCCGACGCACTCTCACGGTTGTGTTCAATTCGACAGGCAAGTCAGGAAACAGATCGTCCCAACGCTTTTTCAGATGCCGCCATTGCCATGGATATTTTTTATGAATGGCCTCAGCAAAGCCGAACACATCGACGTTCATCTCTTTTTGCACTTGATTTAGAGCGTGCCGCATCCGCCGGTCGATGTCTTTCTCGAGCTGTTTTTCCACCCGCTTCACGTTCTTCTCGCTTAATAAGTTCAACTTTGTTCCATTTAATACAATGTCATCTTCCGTTGTCACATTGACGACGATTTTCCATCTCCCTTTCTCATATTTCGGCACTATATCCGTATGCGAACGGATCATTCTCGACGTAATGCTTCCTTTTTCCCCGGGGATCTTCACCGTTACATGAGCCTGTTTGATTTCATTGCGGATCCAAAGCACACCGCGCGTTGCATAATCATCAATTTGCCCAACCATCCGATCTTTCTTAAAAATGGCTGTACCATAAATAAACGCGACCGTCTCTATTTCTTTCTTCCCCTTTTCCGGCGGCAGCACTTTCACCATCGGGAGCAAGGCGGCTTCCGCTTCGCCGCTAAGCATTTGCAGCGTTTCTTTCACGGTTTTGCGCAACAGCGTCCTTGACTCAGCCATCTCCCGCAACACTTCCGATGAGCTTTGCTCAATGGGCGGAATCAGCTCAAGCACACCTTTCGCCGTTCCTTTGCTGACTAACACATTGGAACGAATGCGGGTTTGCGGATGGCGAACTAAAAAGTCAAGATGCTCACGAATACCGGCTTTCGCTATCCTTTCCCCAAACACGATCACTTTCATATGCCCCCAAAACAGGCGACGGGGCAGCCGCTCCTGCAATTGGGCAATGGCGTCGGCAATCGTGATTCCCGTCCCTGACCGGACGATCGTTTCCCCTTGCCCGCCCCCTCCTCCGCCTCCGCCTGCCCCTTGTCCCCCGCCGATGACCCGCGGCACAGCGATCTCTACCGTCAGCCTGATCTTGCCGTTTTTCACTTGATCAATGCCGATTCCAAGCACGAGAGCGATATCATTCACTTCCTTGCGATCCCAACAGCCGCCCAGCACGATGAGATTGATGCTGATGAGAAGAAGGGCAACCGCCCGTTGCGCTTTGCCTCCGATCATCATGGCTGTCCTCCCTTTTCTCCGGTCTGATCATGATGCTCTTTTTTCCCTTGTGCGGCAGTGACACGGAAAACCGACCGTTTTCGCCATTTGGCCATCAACAACAGAAGCAACGGGATTGCCGTATCGGTGAACATGATGTAAAACGCGTTAGCCGTCCCGACAAACCGACCGAGCTCCATGACATCGCGCGCCGACCAAATCGAAACGAAAAACAAGAAAAAGCCAACGGCAAAAACGAGCGGTTTGTATTCGTCCATACGGAGCCACTGGGCTAGCGACAGGACGACGGCATAATAAAAGACAGCGATTTTTAAAAACGCACCGGCAACCCAAATGGCCATGATGATGACTTCAACATGCTCGAGAAAGCCGGCGACGCTGATGTAACGGGCAGCGGTCATCACCGGATAAATAAAGTCTTCCACCACATTTCCTAAAACGAATAAAGCTGTCACATTCGTAATTAGCAATGTCACGGCAATACATGCGACGGCTATATGCCCCCATTTTCGCCCGTTGCGCTGATCTAAAAGATACGGGAGAAAAAAGGCGGCCAACACGCATTGGCTAAACCATCCTTGCGGAACAATTGAGCCTTTGATCGATGGCCACAGTCCTTTCTCAAACACCGGCAGCATATTTTTTCCATCCATATCCGGGAACAACAATAGCACGATAATGACAAACCAAACGACCGTAAGAGGCACAAAGATTTTCGCCAGCCACCCGAGCACCTCCATTCCGCTGCGGACGGCGACAGCACAAACGAACACCATCGTTCCCATCACAAAACTGAGCGGTGTATGAAACAAAAAGTGGCCGACAATAAACTCCCCATAAGCTCGAATGACCAACCCCGCTCCGTGGATGTGGACCAAAATAAACATCAGTCCGATCATTTTGCCGAAAAACGTTCCGGCAATATCAACACTGTATTCAATAAGCGTTTTATTCGGATAAAGGCGGTGCAACTCAACGACAACATATATGGTTAAAAAACCGATGACTGAAGCCCAAAGCGGCGACAGCCACATATCTTGTTTCGCATGCTGGGCGGTCGCCTGCGGAACGAGAAGAATAGCGGTTGGAGTAACGGTTGCATACAACAACAACATCATCTGCACGGACGTGATTTTTCCATTTCCCATCCTTTTTCACTCCTTAGCCTTGACGTTCATTCCGCCGCTCGTTCACGCGCGGGGAGGCGTTCAGCTTCCACCACGGGGTGCGGGCAAGCACATCTTTCGCTTTATGGTCCGTGTTCGGAACATGGGCATTCAAATACGGAACGCCAAGGGAGCGAAGGGAGGCCATGTGGATGAGAATTAGCAACACCCCGAGCATAATGCCAAGCAACCCGAGCGACCCGGCTAAAAACATCATCGGAAAGCGCAACATTCTCAAAGCAATCCCGGCTGTAAACCGCGGAACCGCAAACGAAGCAATCCCTGTCAGCGCCACAATCATAATCATCGGCGCGGAGACAAGGCCGGCCTGAACAGCCGCTTGGCCGATGACAAGCGCCCCGACGATGCTCACCGCCGCCCCCGTCTGTTTCGGAAGCCGCACACCGGCTTCGCGCAACGCTTCAAATACGATTTCCATAATCAGTGCTTCCACGAGCGCCGGAAACGGAACCCGTTCCCGCGAGGCCGCCACCGTTAATAAAAGGCTCGTCGGAATCATTTCTTGGTGAAACGTCAAAATCGCAATATATATTGATGGCAATAACAACGAAATCAACAAAAACAAATACCTGAGCCAGCGAATGAGCGTGCTGATCAACGTGCGCTGATAGTAATCTTCGCTCGATTGGAGCAAAGAATAAAACGAAACCGGCATCACTAACACGAACGGGCTGCCATCTTGTACAATCACAATGCGTCCCTCAAGCAAACTGGCAATCGCCACATCCGACCGTTCTGTATTTAACACTTGTGGAAACGGCGAGTATGGATGATCTTCAATCAGCTCTTCAAGATAGCCGGTTTCAAGCACCCCGTCCAATTCAATGCGCCCGAGTCTTTTTTCCGTTTCGGCGACAAATGCCTCCGGTGCAATGCCTTCCATATAACAAATGACGACTTCTGTTTTCGTGTACTTGCCTAAGGTGACCGATTTCGTTTTTAATAGCGGGCTGCGAATGCGACGCCGCAATAAGGAAAGATTCGTTTCCAACGATTCAATGAATCCTTCGCGCGGACCCCTAATCACCGATTCGGCAACGGGCTCTTCAATGGCTCGCTTTTCCCATTTGGACAACCCTAAGGCGAATCCTTCGCTTTGTCCGTCAACGAGCAACACCGGGTTGCCAGAGGCGATTGACTGAATGCACTCGTCAATCGTTTGCACCTTGTTGACTTTCGCGACGGTCAATTGTTGCTCGAGAAGGCCCGTCACAGACAGTTGCCCGGCGGGCGTTGCACCTTGTCCGCCGGACGAGTGTTGATTCATCAGCGGGCGGAGGACATTTTCATTGATTTCTTCCATGTTCACGAGCCCGTTAATATAAATCAAAACCGCGCTTGTATTTCCGGCGATTTGAAAAGACCGGAAGACGACATCAATGCAATCTCTATAAATATTCTTTATCTTTTGTACATTATCATGGATGCCGGCCGTTAGGGCGTCTTGTGTGCCGCCGGGCTTTGCCGCCGCCAGCTGCGGCAGATTGCCTTTTTTTCTTCTTTGAAAAAAACGCATGCCATTTCCCCTCTTCCTCGCCGTGTGCACGTTGATGGATCAAACTGGTCATGGAGCAGCGACTCCGGACTAAGATCAGTATTTTTCAAGTTAGGCAATCTGGTGAACTTTGTTTCCTGTCGTGCTTCGGGGGGCACGGATTGACGCGAAACGGGTATTTTCCTTGCTCTTTTATAGAATGACCGTTTTCAAAGGAAAATATAATGGCCGCTTTAAAGCCCAGTTGGCTCCCTCCTTTCATTTTGCTTGGAAGTAAGGGGCTTCACGGCTATGGTGATCCACAGCGTGGCGCTGGAAAACCGTATAGTTTTGCTAGTGTCGGGAGAACAAAACAAAAACCCCGTCGTGATGGCAGGCGCCACCACGACGGGGTTGCTTGACGGTCCATTATTTTAATTTTTTCAACTGTTCGCCGATCACTTCACCGAGCTGGAAGCCGCGCGTTTCCACCGCTTTCGTGTATTGGCTGTAATCTTCCGCCGGAGCGGCTGTTTCCTCCTCAAGCAACGCGCGGATGCTGAGGGAAATGCGGTGCTCGGCCTCGTTGACATCGAGCACTTTCGCCTTCACTTCATCGCCTTCTTTCAGCACTTCATGCGGCGAACCGATGCGGCGGTTGGCGATTTGCGATACGTGAACCAACCCTTCGACTCCTGGAAAAATCTCCACAAACGCGCCGAATGAAGCGAGCCGCTTCACGGTTCCCGTGACGACATCACCGGGTTTTACTTTTTCACTGATGCCTTCCCACGGACCCGGCAGCGCTTCTTTAATCGACAGCGACAGACGGCCTTGTTCCGGGTCGACAGCCAACACTTTCACTTTTACGGCATCGCCTTCTTTCACCGCTTCGGACGGATGGGCGACACGCGTATGAGAAAGCTGGGAAATATGTACGAGTCCGTCAAACCCGCCGACATCGACGAAGACGCCGAAATCGGCAATGCGGCGGACGACGCCATCCAGCACTTGCCCCGGCTCAAGACGGGAAAGCAACTCTTTTTGTTGCCGCTCTTGCTCCTCCTCGACGACCGCCCGGTGCGATAAAATGACACGGTTTTTCTCGCGGTCGAGTTCAACGACTTTGACGGCGAGTGCTTTTCCTTTATAATCGGAAAAGTCTTCGACATAGTGAGGCTCGACAAGCGAGGCCGGGATGAAGCCGCGCACGCCGACATCGGCGACAAGCCCGCCTTTGACGATGTCTTTAATGACCGTTTCGAACGTCTCGCCGCTTGTAAATTTGCGTTCAAGCTCTTCCCACGCCCGCTCGGCGTCGACGGCTTTTTTAGATAAAATGAGCAGCCCTTCTTCCCCGTCTTTGCCTTCTTCCACTTTTTTTACTCTGGCCGTCACTTCATCGCCGACCGCGACAGCATCGCTCGGCTTCTCAATATGCAAGTTTGACAGCTCGCTGATCGGAATGATGCCGCTTTGCTTGCTGTTTTCGATTTCGACAAGCACTTGCTTGTCTTCGAGCTTCACCACTTTGCCGCGGACGGTATCGCCCACCTCGTACACATTCACTTGCACATTCATCTCTTCTGTCATCGTAAAACCCCTCCTTCATCGACTGACGATCCTGCAAAAGCGCGCCTCGCGCCGAGGCCGCGGCCGGCTGTCGGCAAAATAAGGACGCTTTTCTAATTAGTATACCATATTTTCTCAATCAACATGTACTATAATGCTTGCTGATGTTGTTCAAGCAGCTGGCGGATATGGTCCATAATGTAATCGGCCGCTTCTTCCGGGCTCGCCTTCCGCTCGCGCAGCGGCGTCATATCAATCGGCGCCCCGTACACGACTTTGAGCGGCACAAACGGGCGGTACGGGCCAATGATCGCACACGGAACGACGGCGGCATCGGTGCGCAAGGCGAAAAAGCCGACGCCAGGCAGCGCCTTCTTCAGCCGGCCGTCCTTGCTGCGCGTCCCTTCGGGAAAAATGCCGAGCACCTCCCCTTGTTTCAGCACTTCAAGCCCCGTGCGCAGCGCTTGGCGGTCGTTCATGCCGCGCTTAACCGGAAAAGCGCGCAAGTGTTTCACAAGCGTTTTCACAACTGGGGTGCGAAACAGCTCCTCTTTCGCCATAAACCGGATCGGCCGCGGTGCTGTAATGCCGACGACCGGCGGATCCAAGTTGCTGATATGGTTGGTGCAAAGAAGCACCGCGCCTTCTTTTGGAAATTGTTCAAGCCCTGTAACTTGAATGCGGTACAAAGGAGTTAATATGCTTTTTACCGCTCCCCTGGCCACCGAATAAAAATCCACCCTCATCCAATCCTTTCGTTGACGACTTCCATAATGCGCGCCGCCACTTCCTCAACCGACAATGACGTCGTGTCGATTTCCACGGCATCCGGCGCCTTGCGCAGCGGTGCCGTTTCCCGCTCCGAGTCAAGCCGGTCGCGGCGGGCAATTTCTTCTTTCAACGTTTCAAGGTCAGACGGAAACCCGCGGGCGATATTTTCCTCGTGACGGCGCCGCGCCCGTTCCTCAACGGAAGCTTTTAAGAAAATTTTCACTTCGGCATTCGGCAGCACGTTCGTTCCGATGTCGCGTCCGTCCATGACAACGCCGCCTCCTTTGGCCATGGCGCGCTGGCGGGCGACCATCTCCTCACGCACGAGCGGATGCTGAGCGACAAACGATACCGCATTCGTCACCGCCTCGCCGCGGATGATATCTGTGATGTCTTCGCCGTTGACGAACACGAGCTGCCCTTGCGGCGATGGCTTCAGTTCAATAGATGTATCACGGAGCAAAGACAGCAACGCCTGTTCATCGTGAACGTCAACGCCGCATTGAAGCGCCCGGTACGTTAACGCGCGATACATCGCCCCGGTATCGATATATACATAAGAAAGGCGGTTGGCAATAAGTTTGGCGACCGTGCTTTTCCCTGCTGCCGCAGGTCCATCGATCGCAATGCTAATTGGTCGTTCCATAACTCCTCCTGCTTCATCGAATCATGTAATGGCGGCACAAAGAAAAATGCAGGAAAACCCTGCATGTTCTCGTGTTTATTGTACCATATTTGCCGTCAGCGGTCGACGGCCGTTTCGATCATTTCTGTTTTTTCCGGCTTGGCGACTCCTTCATATTCGTACACTTTGCCGATATAGAGCGCCACCGGCGTGTGCAAGACAAGCCATTGGGCAATCAGGAGACAAATCGCCTGGATCACAACAAGCTTCCATAACAGCTCTTCGATCCGCTTCATGGCGAACCATCCTGCCTTCCGTTTTTTCTAGCAGTATTCCACATGGCCCGCTCATTTATTCCCATCGTTTTCCCCTTTCGTCAAGCTGCCGCTCGAAGCTGTAGCGGATGAGCCGGGCACGGTCCTGGGGAGAGAGCGCGGTGAACTCGACCGACATTTTGGCGATGCCCTGCTCATGAGCGGTCATGCGAACGATCGTTGCTTCCGTTTTCATATAATGATACTCACCGGAGCGCATCGTTAGCACAAGCCAAAGCTCAACCGTCATGCCGGGGTGAAGAAGCGGTGCGTGCGCCGGCGGAATGAGAAGCGCGGCTCCGCCCGCGCTAATATCGACCGTCATCGTCACAAATGGAGCGAACTCACCGTCAAGCGGATGGACGGCGGCATCGACGTTCGCCTTCACCCGCACATAACGGCGGCGCTGGATGCGGATGACATATTCGTCGCCCGGATAAGCCAAGACAACCATTGGCAGCGGGTCGCGCACTTTCCCTTTCACTTCCGTCTCAAATATGTATAACCCCCCATCTTGACCGACAAAACTCGCTTTAAATTGCATGCCGTTTAACAAATACACCGTTTTTCCGCTTTGTTCGTCGACAGGATAACTAATATGGATCGCCCCGTCAGCGATGGCAAGCGTCTTGCTCCGATATTGCCGCGGCGAACCGTCGAGCGGCTCAAGCCGGATCCGATCCCCGATCTTCATCATCATTTTTCCATTTTGCCCCTTTTTGACCAGCGGCCGAATCGTCCATGATGCCGCCGACCTATATCGTTTCATACGACTATTATACCATACAATCTTCCTGCGGGTCGGCGGGAATGAAAAAGAGGAAAGGCTCCATGCTTGGCCTTTCCTCCCTTTGCTCTCACCCGTAGTTCGGTTCGACACTTTCGAGTCTTTCCACTTTTTCTTCGAGACCGGTTGACGCATTAATAAACAGCTGGTACGTCTCGCCGTCAAGCGTTCCTAAAAACTCGTAGCAAAGCACCGGTTTTTGCAAGTCGTTCATAATCACCGCCTGGCGTTGCTCCATCACTTTTAACTGCGGGTTTACCTTTTTCTTCGCCGCTTCGACGGTGAGTTTCGGTTTTGGCAACGGGCGCGGGATCGACGATGACAAATAATCGCGCGCCGAAAAACCGACGATGCGACCATTATCGAGCGCCACTTTCATTTGGATGGCTTCCGGATAAATGCGGATGCCGTTTTCACTTTTAACAAATGTAAGCACGGCGACATTATCGTATTGCGTGCTGTCGTACAGCTCAAATCCGGTAAATTGATGCCGTTTTAAAAATGCCATTCCGCGGTTGGCCGCCTCATGCAGGCTGATCTTCGGTTTGCCGACCGGCCGGCTGTTCAATGCCCAAATCGGGTAGCCGCCGTTTTTCGTAATGTCCATGTAAATGTCGCCTTTTGTTTTCGGATCGTGAATCGTTAAACTGTAAAAGCGGTCGTCCGCCCCTTTGCCGCTTTCCGTCACCTTGATTTCCTCCGTCCCCTTTAGGCCAAGGAAATCGCGGGCGATTCGTTTCGCTTCGGCTTTGGAAACCGGACGGCCTTGCGCCCGGACAAACCCTTTTTCTTCATTGGCAAGACCAACAAACGACGGACCAAACTCTGACGAACTCGAGAACGTATCGACATTTTTTTCGACCGCCTTAAAGCCGTCAATAATAATGTTATCACCTTTCTCGTCATTTGTTGCCAGCGCCAGCTCGACGTCCATCCAGCGCAAATTGTTTTCAAGCACTAAATGTTGCACATTGCGCAGCTCTTGGCGGATGGCGCCGGCGTTTTTGTACAGCGCCTGCAGCGTCTTGTACTCTTCCTTTGTCAACGGCTCCTCTTCCAAATCGCGCACCGCTGTCCGATAGCTGAACTCGCCGATTTGTGATAAAAACTCTTGCGTCTTGTTAAACGGCAAGAGCGACAACGGCAGCTGACCGACGTCTGAGTGGGCTTCCGATGCGATTTTCCACACCTCGGCAAGCGCCGGCGACAATGACGCATGCGAGTTCATCGCCAGCGTTGCGCCGAGCTTATCATGAAGCAAGTCGATTTGATAGGCCAAATCGTGGAACGCGCGCTGGTAGTTGTTTTCCGCGTGGATTAAAATCGCGTTTTTCTCCAAGTGCTCGCGGTAGCCCCAGTAGCCGGTGCCGATGACCGCCACGGCAAGCACGGCAATTAAGATCGTTCGCAGCATATCCGTCCCCTCCTTTATTTGCAAAAAATATGGTCGCCGATCCGTTTGATTTGCGGCCGGCTCCAAATCCAATCGCTAGTCGCTGTCGCCGGGTTGAAATAATAAATGGCCCCGCCGCTCGGATCCCAGCCGTTGATGGCATCAAGCACCGCTTTTCTCGCCGTTTCGTTCGGCGTCAGCCAAATTTGGCCGTCAGCGACTGCGGTGAACGCGCCCGGTTGAAAAATGACGCCGGCGACCGTGTCCGGGAACGACGGATGCTCAAGCCGGTTTAAAATGACCGCAGCCACGGCCACTTGCCCGATGTACGGCTCGCCCCGCGCTTCACCGTAAACGGCGTTCGCCATCAGCTGAATATCGTTTTGCGAAAATCCTTTCGGCACATTGGACGCCGTTGTTTTCGCCGTCCGTCCCCCTCCGCCGCCGCGTTTTTTCACTTGCTGGCTGAGCGGGATGCCGCCATAATGGGTGAAATCATTTCCTTGGCGGATTTGCTCTTTGACGAAGTCCTCATAATATTTGGATGCATTGACAAGCTTCCGCTTTGTTTCTTCCCCGGCCAATCCGTCGACCGGCAGGCCGTATTCGTATTGGAAGTTGCGCAGCGCCCAATACGTGCGCCAACCGAATACGCCGTCAATTTTGCCGTTGTAAAAACCGAGATATTGCAACCGCGCCTGCAACTCAATGACATCATCACCAACTGCCCCGCGCTGAATCACCTGCGGGGAAAAGGCGGCGGCATGGCTCGCTGGATGCAGGCATACCCACGCGCCTATTAAGGTGAACATGATTAGTTTCCTTACCATATGCAAACCTCCCGTCGACCATCGCCGTTTTTATCCTTATTTTCCTCCGATTTTCCCTCTTTATGCAGAAAAAAGAAAAAGGGGCTGTCCGGAAAGCCGCCTGTTCGACTTCCGGACGCCCCTTTTCACGTTGCAACTTTTTGCTATATCAACTATCTCCCCTTTTTAAGGGAGTTCTACGTTTCGAACGGCTCCTCTCGCTGACGGCGTCGCCTGGCAGCGGGCGTATCCTTTTGCCTGCTTCACTTTGCGCAGCGCCACCCACCATAAAGCGAGCATAAACGGTCCAATGTAATAGCCCCATTGCTTCTTGGCCAGCAAAATCCAGTCATACATGCCATGAAGGAAAAACGGCAGTAAAAACGACGCCCACAAATAATAACAACGCTTTTGAACAGCAAATTTCGCTTTGCCGAAATAAAATCCCATGATGACGGCAAACAACGCATGGCTTGACACCGGCAACAGCGCCCGGCTGACAGCTGTCTCCACTCCGTTGGCCAATAAATACAAAATGTTTTCGAGCGTCGCAAATCCTAACGAAACGCTGGCGCTATACACAATGCCGTCATACGGCTCATCAAATTCATCATGGTCGTACACAAAAAAATAGATGATAAACCATTTCACAAACTCTTCAAGCAGCGCCGCCGATAAAAACGCCTCCGCCATCGGCGACGAAATGATCTCTTCTTCCACTAACACATACTGAATGAACATAATCGGAAAAACGAGAAGAACACCGAAAAAAAACATGCGCAACACAAAGGACAACGGTTCGGCCTCATATTCGTCCTTTAAATAAAAATAGCTGAGCAGCGCCACCCCGGGGGCGACGCCGGCGGAAATGAGCGAAAACATCCCGATCCCCGTTTCTCTATCGTTTTACCTCTATCGTACCATGAAACCGAGGAGGAAAAAAGAGAATTTTCCAGACAGTTTCCTGTCTAATAAGCAAACAAGCCGTCGATGGCTGCGTCGGAAGCGAGGGCGACGGCAAGTTTGATGCGCGCCTTTTTGGCATCATAGTCGCTGCCGAGAATCACGCCTTTTTTATGTAAGTCATACGCGCTTCCTAAGTAGTCGTACGTCGTATACACCGCCCCTTCCTCAGCGCTCGTCGTCACGACCACTTGAATGCCGGCTTCGATCGCCTTGACGATTTCACCAACCATGTTTGGCGCCACTTGCCCGCGGCCGACTCCTTCAAGCACGATGCCGGCAACGCCGCTTTCGCGGGCCGCCTTAATAAATTTTCCATCCGCCTCCACATAACATTTCACAATATCGACGGGCGGAAGTGGGCGCACAAGGTTGTAATATTCACGCCGGATTGGCTTTTGGTACACGTGCACTTCGTCGTTGTCAATAATGCCTAAATAACCGAATCCAAAGGCGTTAAACCCTTGAATGTTGGAAGCATGCTCTTTTTTCACATATTTCGCGGCAAAAATGCGCTCGTTAAACACAACGACCGTCCCCGCCCCGCGCAGCGTTTCGGCGCACGCGGCATAAATGGCGTGACGGATGTTGATATACACATCGCTTCCCAAATCCGTCGGCGCCCGCTGCGAGCCGGTAACAACAATCGTTCGCGGGTCATTCACAGTCAAATCTAGAAAGTACGCCGTTTCCTCAAGCGCATCGGTCCCGTGGGTGACGACGATGCCATCGACAGACGGATCAGCGAAATGCGCCTCAATCCGCTTTTTCAATTCAAGCCAATGCGCAAACGTCAAATGCATGCTCGGCAGCTGAAACACGCTTTCGACTTTGACCTCGATTTCTTTCGGCAAATGGCACATGGCGGCAAGTTCTTCCCCGCTTAACGCCCCGGCACGCAAGCGGCCGGACCGTTCATTCCGCTTGCTGGCGATCGTGCCGCCGGTCGTCAGCAGCACTACTTTTCGTTTCATCGCATTCGTCACCTTCGCTTTCTCGTTTCAAACATGATGCCCGGCGATTTCTGCCGCACCGAAACGGTGCGCTACAACGGTTTCCGAACCGATGTACCGCGTTCGCGTCGGGCGATGCAGGCGGCGATATGATCTCCGTGAAAACGGCCGTTTTCGATAAAGATTTCATTTGCATTATTGCCGGCGGCGAGTACTCCCGCGATAAACACCCCCGGCACGTTCGTTTCCATCGTTTCCGGGTCATAATGTGGCCGACCGCTTTCCGGGTCAACGCGGACGCCGATGTTCATCAAAAAGCGATGGTCCGGGTGATAACCGGTCATGGCGAACACAAAATCGTTTTTGATCGTTTTTGTTTCCCCGTTGACTTCGTAAACGACGGCATCTTCCGTAATTTCTTTCACATGGGCGTGAAATTCCATCCGAATGACGCCCTTGCGCACCAATGCATCAAACTCTGGCAAAATCCACGGTTTGATGCTTTTGGAATATTCGCTCCCGCGATATAGCACCGTGACGCGCGCCCCGGCCTTCACAAGCTCCATCGCCGCGTCGACGCTCGAATTTTTCCCGCCGATCACGACGCAGTCAGTGTTGAAGTACGGGTGCGCTTCTTTGAAATAATGCATCACTTTCGGCAGTTCTTCCCCCGGCACATTCATATAATTTGGATGGTCGTAATACCCGGTGGCAACCACGATGTATTGGGCGCGATACTCGCCTTTTGTCGTTTCAACAACAAACGCCCCGCCTTCTTGCCGCTCAACGGTTTTCACTTCTTCAAACGTGTTGACGCGCACTTGTTTACGGACGACGACTTCGCGATAATACGCAAGCGCCTGGTTTCTCGTCGGCTTCCGGTTTTCGGTAATAAACGGCACCCCGCCGATTTCCAACCGATCGCTCGTGCTGAAAAACGTCTGATGGGTCGGAAAGCGGTAAATCGCATGGACGATGTTGCCTTTTTCGATCACAAGCGGCGAAAATCCGACGTCCTGCAAGGCAATTGCCGCCGCCAACCCGCACGGCCCGCCGCCGACGATAATAATTTTTTCTTCTTTCATGTTTCTTGTCACCTCGCACGAAGCAAAAAATCCCCTATCTTATGATAGGGGATTTCGCCCAAGCTTGCAAACGTCACTGCTTGCTGCGTTCACACCCAGCCGCGGAACCGGCATGCTTCCGCCATTTTGCGGACGCCGACCATGTACGCGGCAAGACGCATGTCAACGCGGCGCGTTTGCGCCATGTCATATACATTGTTAAACGCCTTGACCATCACTTTTTCAAGCCGCTGTTCGACTTCCTCTTCCGTCCAATAGTACCCTTGGTTGTTTTGCACCCATTCAAAGTACGACACCGTTACGCCGCCGGCGCTTGCGAGCACATCCGGGACGAGCAAAATGCCGCGTTGCGTTAAAATTTCCGTCGCTTCGAGCGTCGTCGGGCCGTTTGCCGCCTCAACGACAATGCTTGCCTTAATGCGCGAGGCGTTTTCGGCCGTAATTTGGTTTTCGATGGCCGCCGGCACTAAAATGTCGCACTCAAGTTCAAGCAGCTCTTTGTTCGAAATCGTATTTTTAAACAGCTTCGTCACCGTGCCAAAGCTGTCGCGCCGCTCAAGCAAATAGTCGATATCAAGCCCGTTCGGGTCGTACAGCGCGCCGTATACATCGGAAATGCCGACAACTTTCGCCCCGGCGTCGTGCATAAACTTCGCCAAATAACTGCCGGCGTTGCCGAACCCTTGGACGACGACACGCGCCCCTTCGAGCGACAGGCCGCGTTTTTTCGCCGCCTCCCGGATGCAAATCGTCACCCCTTTGGCCGTCGCCGTTTCCCGGCCGTGCGAACCGCCGAGGACAAGCGGCTTTCCAGTAATAAAGCCCGGTGAATCGAACTCGCGGATGCGGCTGTACTCATCCATCATCCACGCCATAATTTGCGAGTTCGTAAACACATCCGGCGCCGGAATGTCTTTGGACGGTCCGACGATTTGGCTGATGGCGCGCACATAACCGCGGCTTAAGCGCTCAAGCTCGCGGAATGACATCGTGCGCGGGTCGCAGACAATGCCGCCTTTGCCGCCGCCATACGGCAAATCGACGATGCCGCATTTTAGGCTCATCCAAATCGACAGCGCTTTCACCTCACGCTCGGTGACATCAGGATGGAAGCGCACCCCGCCTTTCGTCGGGCCGACGGCATCGTTATGCTGCGCCCGGTAGCCGGTAAAAATTTTCACCGACCCGTCGTCCATGCGCACCGGAATGCGGACGGTCAGCACGCGGATCGGCTCTTTTAACAGTTCATACACTTCTTCCGGATAGCCGAGCTTTTCCAACGCTCTATGTATAACAATTTGTGTCGACGCCAGCACGTCGTATTGTTGGCCCTTCTCTTCCGTATGCTTATCGGCTGCCATACGTAAACCTCCTATAAGCTCGCTATAATAGTTTGTCGCCTTCCATGTCATAGTATACACCTTCTGTCGGCGTCTGCAAAGGAAAATGATGAAACACGCAAACCGTCTTACAGGGGGGAGCATTTCACACGAAAAAATAGACTCCTTGTCCATGGAAAGGAGTCTTGGCTGCGCCCTAGTTAGCCCGGAAATAATGAACGAGTTGCCTAATGGCGCGCCGTTCGATCAACTGTTTCCCGTATTCTTGCACACGGTGTATCGTTATCGTGGCCGGGTTGCCGAACTCGGCCAGCAAGGCGACAAAGTTGTCGAGCGGAATCGGCGGTTCTTCAGCAACATGCAAGTAAAAGCGGCCTTGGTACGAATAGAGCGTGCCGTCGAGGCAGCCGACCGCATACAAACGATGGGCGAGCTGGATGACATCTTCGAACGTTTGGAATTCGTAAAATATGTCATCGCTCTCATCGAGCGTTACTTGCATTTCAATGTAATCGTCGGCGAATTCTTCTTCGATGTCGTCGTAGTCGCCTTCGTTCGTGACGATAACGACCATGCCCTGTGCCGGTAAAGAGTACACTTCGACCGCGATCGACCCGTTCACCTCAAAGCCGAGCTCTTCGCTCGCCTCCTCGATCATATCGCGGAACAACTGATGGACTTTAAACGTGTCCTTCCATAAATCGTCTTTCGTCAACCCGCGGTCCAGCAAATCGTCAAACGTCAAGAAGATTTTAATTTTGTTGTGGGTTAAGCGCTCAAGACGCATCGGCACCCCTCCTTACCTACAGAGCCATCTCTTACCGTTATTGTATGTTGCAACTCGCAATTGGTTCGTTTGTTATTATTAATGAGTTTACATCGTTTCCCCGGTTTTAGACAAGCATTTTTTCTCGGTTGTCGGTTTTCCGGGGGCAATCGTGATGAGATGGGTCTCCGCAGGCGCTCCGAGGCGAAGCGGCACCCCGGTCGTACCGTAGCCGTTACTCGTAAACAGCGCGGTATTGCCGTGCCATTTGATCCCCCCTTTCTCATACAACCCAAACGAAAACAACCGGATTTGCCCACCATGTGTATGGCCGCTCAACACAAGCGAAATGTGCTGTTCCTCTCCGAGACGGGCCATGATCGCCGGATTATGGCAGACCAAAATACGAAATGATTGAGGCGGGACGTGTTCAAGCGCCCGATCGATATCCGCCTCCTTCCGGCTTACGTCGCCGACGCCGATGAGCGCGACCGGCACACCGCCGCGCTCCCATACTTCCGCTTTGTTTTTGAGCACATGGACGCGTTCTTCCTCGAGCAATGATTGAAGATCGTAGTGGACTTCGTCATCATTATTTCCCCAAACAAAATAAACGGGAGCGACCGCCTGCAGTCGGCGCACGTTTTCGCGGACGCGCGCAGCCGGCACCCCTTTTTCAGCCAAATCCCCGCCAATCACGACGAGATCGGCTTTTCCTTTCACCGTCTCAAGCATGCGACAGGAAACGATTCGCCGATGAATATCCGAAATAAAGAAAATCGTAAGCTGCGGCCAATTGTCAGGAAAATGAGGAAACGACAGCGTCACATGGCGGACCCGGTTGCTGTGCGCTTCTTTCCACATATAGCCAAGCAAAAACAGAAAACTCGTGATCGCTCCCCCGATGAACATACTTCCTCCTGCTAAAGCCGGCCGCCTTCGGTCAACCGGCGATCTCTCAATGTCATCATACCATAAAGAAAGGAAAAAACGAAAAAAAGTGCCGCTGTTTGCCAATGAAACTGAAACGCCCAATAAAAATGGCTAAGGGCCGCTATACTCACGAACCATTCACCAACGCGGAACCGACGGCCGGACAGCAGACGTATACTCCCGATGATCACCATACGGATGAGTGCCCCATTGGCGGCACTGCCAAGCAAAAAACAAGCGATCGCAAGCCATGTCCGCAGCGGGGAAAAGAGCAGCTCTGTCAAAAACGGCGCCGGTGAAAACGGTTCGAGCGGCGGCAACCAACGAAAAAACAAATACGTGCATAAAACAGCGGCCATAGCGGTCATGGATAGGCGGCCCATGTTTTCCTCCTTCGCTTTATTCTCCTTATTCGTCATGACAAACAGGCATGAACGACACGGCTCCGTCATACATATAGACTGAACTTTGCCAAAAAAAGGGGGGGTTTTATGTTTACGACGCGCAAACAATACGAGCCGTACATCAGCCCGTTTGACCCGTGTCCGCCGATCCGCGTCAAAACGTACGTCACTGCGCCAAACTTATACATCGGCTTCCAACCGCCGAATTTGCCGCAGTTTCCGCTGCGTGAAGCGTTAATGAAAGGAACGCTCTGGCAAGTGTTTTACGACCCGTATTACAGCCCTTACGAAACGAAGACAAAAGGTGATGGCTCATGAAACAAATGCCAAAGGAGTATTACGAGCAGCTTGAGGAGCTGCAAGCCGTCGACTTTGCCCTCGTTGAGCTGACGCTTTATTTAGACACCCACCCAACCGATTATCAAGCGATTCAACAATTTAACCAACTCGCCCAAAGACGGAAACAACTGAAAAAACAGTTTGAAGCCGCCTACGGCCCGCTTGAGCAGTTCGGCCATAGCTATTCGAACTACCCGTGGAATTGGGACGACACGCCTTGGCCTTGGCAAGTGTAGCCGACCCATCACGAGCGCAAGGAGGAACGGATCATGTGGATTTATGAAAAAAAATTACAGTACCCGGTCCGCGTCAGCACGTGCAACCCGCGGCTGGCCAAATATTTGATTGAACAATACGGTGGAGCGGACGGGGAGCTGGCCGCTGCGCTCCGTTACTTAAACCAGCGTTATACGCTGCCATCGAAAGTAATCGGATTGCTAAACGATATCGGCACCGAAGAGCTCGCCCATCTCGAAATGATCGCGACGATGGTGTACAAACTGACGAAAGACGCGACGCCGGAACAGCTGAAGGAAGCCGGACTTGAGCCCCATTATGTCGACCATGAGCGCGCCCTCTTTTACCATAACGCCGCCGGCAACCCGTTTACGGCGACGTATATTCAAGCGAAAGGCGACCCGATCACTGACTTGTACGAAGACATCGCCGCCGAAGAGAAGGCGCGCGCGACTTATCAATGGATTATCAATATGAGCGACGACCCGGACTTAAATGACGGACTCCGCTTTTTGCGCGAGCGGGAGATCGTCCATTCACAACGATTCCGCGAGGCGGTCGAAATTTTAAAAGAGGAGCGGGACCGGAAAAAATTTTTCTAAACAGAACACAGCTGGATGGAGTCCCCATTCAGCTGTGTTCATAATATAAGTTAATGTCGTACTCCCGCCTCAGCCACTCAAACAGTCGATGACGCCCGTTCCACTGCTCTTCTTCTTTCCATAAATCAATGCTTTTTTGAATAATTTCGCAGCGGAGAGCGTGGAAATCATCTTCCGCCTTTTCGCTTTTTCCTTTGTAATAAACAGCCGCCCAATACACAGTGCATAACAGGAGCAGGATCAAAATGTGGACAGGCGCGGCAAAAAACCAGGCAAACCGCTCGCTCCACGTCGCAATGGCCGCCGCATGGACCATAACATAAAGAAGAAAAGCGGCCAGGCCGACAAATGAGGCGGCTTGCAAAAGGGTGGTCCGCTTTTCGAGCCGCTCCCATTTTTTCTTTTTTTCAATAACGGCAAGCAACATTTCTTTTGTCACTTCATCGAGGGAAAATTCGCTTGGAAAATGGGCCATCGTGCTCTCCCCCTTGTCCTGTTCTATTGCCCATCATATGCTGTTGCCAGCGGTGTTAGAACAAAAGGGGAAGCACCGGCCACCAATTTTTTGAATGACAGGGGCGTCTGTGCTCAGTTTTCTTCGTGAAGCGGGATGCGCAGCATTTGCCCCGGCTCAAGCCGGTTGGTCGACAAACCGTTTTCCTTTTTGATGATATCCATAGCGCTTGGCGTGCCGTAATATTTCATGGCGATGCTATATAGCGTCTCGTTCGGCGCAACAATGTGTGTGATCGTCTTGCTGTCCGCTTCGCCAACATTCTTTTCGCCCGCCGGTCGCTCCCGTTTCGGCATTTGTCCGGCTGCCTCGACGTCGTCGGCCCGAATGACGCGCACCGTTTCCCGGCTGCTAGTTTCCTCGTGGCGGACGACTGTAACCGTCCCGGACTCCGATCGGGCGTGATGGATGGCCAGCACCGCTGCCGGCAGCGCCAAAAACAAAAGCGCCAACAAGCGGGCCGGTATGTATTTTCGCTTTTGTTCTTCTTTTTGCCGCCGCCTGTTTAGGCGTGATGGCGACGCATCGGCATCGGACGTCGGCCGCTTTTTCCGCGCCAAGCGTCTTGGCGTTCCTTCCATCGCCTCACTCCCTTTCCTCCTCCGTCTTCCGGTTTAATCGAATATGTAAAGCAAGCACAAAATCGATCAAAAAATGGGCGGTCACTGTCACCCATAAACTGTTGGTCTGTTCGTAAAGTACGCCAAGAAACAGGCTAAGCACCATAACCATAAAGAATAAAAACCATTTTTCCAAATACCGGATATGCAACGCAGCAAAGATCACACTCGCTGCCCAAAGCCCCCAATGTGTTTGCACGATGCCGCGAAACAGCCATTCTTCGGTGACGGCAATCAGCCCGCATAAAAAAAAGAGATGAGGAATGGAGCGGGAGCGAAAAATTTTTTCGTTCACTCCGCCGTCATCATGCCAGTCTCTCGGCAAATAACGCATGGCCAAAAAATCAACCGCCAACACAAGCGCTGCCGCACCCACACCGTATAACAGCACATCGGTCAGATGAAACTGCCAAAGCCGGCGCCACCCGGCCCAATCGAACAAAAATGGCGAGAGGCCGCCGGCAACAGCGAGCAACAACCCTTGCGTCAAATAAAGATGAAAAAGCACTTCACGGTCCGTCATCTGTCGAATTTGTTCACTTTGCCGCCTCATTTTGCCGCCTCCCGGTGAAAAACATCTGCCATAGCTCTTCACGCCAGTAGCGGACCGGCGCCGCATCGAGGCGGCGGGTGGCACGCATATAGGCATCAGGCTGCAAACCGCAATGGTCGCAGCAAGCGTCCGGCCTGTCCGCCAGCTTCTCCCCGAACGGAAGAACCATTGCCGCGCGGCGGCAGGAAGAGGTGTGCACCCAACCGTCCATTTCATGCAGCTTTTTTCGCTTCCATTGCCGCCGCGCCTCCATGGCGGCGGCCACTCTTTCATACAGCTGTTCCTTCGTCTCAACGACGGGGCGTTTCGGCGCCGCCGTTTGTCCCCATTCTAAGAAATACGCCACGAGCCGTTTTTGTATGTCCGTAAATCCACTCGTTTCGAGGGCGGCCTTCCATCGCTCCGCGTCCGCCGGCAGCCGCTGGAACCATTCCCGCAGCGCGCTCAGGTTGGGAAGCTCCGCTTCAGCCACCGCCTGGGCGATAGCCCGATCGCCATCAGCATAAAACAACACCGCCAGGCTTGGCTTCCCGTCGCGTCCAGCCCGTCCGATTTCCTGCACATACGCCTCAAGCTGGGCCGGCATATGAAAATGGAGCACGAACCGGACGTTTTCTTTGTTCACACCCATCCCAAACGCGCTCGTGCAACAAACGAGATCAAGCTGGCCATATAAAAATTGTTGCTGCACAAGCAGCCGTTGCTCCCCGTCCATGCCGGCATGGTAATACGCCACCCGCCCCGCCCCGCTCTGTTCAAGCCGGCGCGCCATTTCTTCCGCCCATTGACGGCTCGAAAAGTAAACGATCCCCGGCCCCTCAAGCCGCTGCGCGTATTTGGCTAAGCGCACCGCTTTTTCCTCAGTCGACAGGCAATGTTCGACCTTTAAAGCGATGTTCGGGCGATCAACAGAATAAATATGGCAGCAGGCGTTTTTCATCCCGAGCGTGCGGACGATATCGCTCCGCACCTCCGGCGGCGCTGTCGCCGTCAGCGCCAGACACGGTGGAAAGCCGAGGGCACGCCGGACCGCCCCCAGCTTTAAAAAGTCCGGGCGGAAATCATAACCCCATTGAGAAATACAATGCGCCTCATCGACGACGAACAGGGAAATGTGTGCGCGTCCAAGCGCAGCTAAAAACTTCGCTGATTGCAGCATTTCCGGCGAAGTGTAAATGAAGCGAAAACCGGACAGCGAGGCGAGCGCCTGCCATTTTTCTTCCGCATCGAGCAGGCTATGGAAAGCAATCACCCGTTTTTCCCCACGACGGCGCAACTGTTCGACTTGGTCTTCCATGAGCGAGACGAGCGGTGAGACAATAAGCACGCTTCCGGGGAGCAAATACGCCGGCAGCTGGTAGCAAAGCGACTTGCCGCTTCCAGTCGGCAGCATCGCCAACACATCACGTCCGGCAAGCACGTCTTCAACCACTTCCCGTTGCCCCGGACGGAATGAAGCATGTCCAAACTGCGCACGCAATATTTTGATTAATTCATCCAACGTCCCACTTCCTTTGCTAAAACGAGACGAATCTCAAAATAACTCGCTGCACCGCCGAGCGCCTCACGAATATCCTTTAACTTGCGCGTCCCCAGCGCCCGCGCCGCCGCTTGGATCGAAACCGCCTTCCCGTCTGCCACAAACGGAGCGATCGAAAAGCCCGGCACATTGGCAGCAATTTCGACAATATGGTCCTCAACCGTACTCCGCTTCAGGCGGCGAAATTTCGCGATTTCTTCCACTGTTTTCCCTTTCTGCAGCCATTCGTACGTTTTTCGCGCCGATTGCGTCAGCTGCACCGGCGCCAGCCCGGCCATCAGCTCCGCCATCAGCGGAGCGCGACCAGCCTCAGCCTCCGTCATCATATAATGAAGAACGTTGCGAAATTGGAACTGCACATAGAGCGCATCTGTTTGCAAATAGGCAGCGATTTGTTCCGCCGTCCAGCCGATGCGCGCGGCGCTTGTAAGCCGCAGCGTAAACACTGTCGCCTCTTCCTCGGAGACGGCTTCAAGCAGCCGGATGAGCTCCTCGTAGAACGAGGCCGTGAGCGTTTGGCGTGAGCCGTTCGCGAGCAAATATTGCTTTACCCACTCAAGCGTCCGCTCGTCACGGCAAATCGGCGTAAAGCGCCGCCCGTAAACGAGATTGGACAGCGTCTGGCCAACAAGAGAGAGCCGCTGCCAAAACAGCCGGTCTATGTCGTGATAACGCCAGCCGTTCAAATGGCGAGGAAGCGACATTTCCCGCCCGTCAAGCCATTGCTTTCCGGCCTCTGTCAGCCTGTACGTTCGGTTGCCCCCCGGCGCGGCCAACCGCCGTTCAGTGAGCTCCCGTACAGCCGTCTCAAGTTCGGCCATCGTCACATTTTTCCATGTGCCAAAAAACGGCTCAAGCCGAAACCATCTGCTGTCTTGCAACGTTTGAGCCGACTTTTTTCCAGAAAATAAATGGTACACCGCCGCCAGCGTCCGTTCGCCATCGAACCGGCGCAAACAGTGCGCCAGCAAAACTAGGGCATAGCCTTGCCGCATCCTTGTTCCTCCCTCACCTCTATTGTAACAAAAATTATCCGGTTGGTCGGCACGAAAAATATGAGGTTGGCAGCCGCCCTCTGTAACGAAAATAAACGGCATGCATATGTGTAAAAATACGGGAGAACAATTTTTTAGTTGAAAAGCGAGGCGAACGGTCTTATTATAAAAGTGAAAGTTCATTTCCGAGCAGGCAACACGGAGATGGCCCGTCCGTTTCCAATAAACTTGGGGAGGTTAGATCTTTATGCCAAAGTATACGATCGTCGATAAAGAAACATGCATCGCCTGCGGAGCGTGCGGCGCAGCAGCTCCGGATATTTACGACTATGACGAAGACGGCATTGCCTACGTCACCCTTGATGACAACCAAGGAATTGTCGAAGTGCCGGATATTTTAATTGACGATATGATGGACGCGTTTGAAGGCTGTCCGACCGAGTCGATTAAGGTCGCGGACGAGCCGTTTGACGGCGATCCGAATAAATTCGACTAAACCCCCCCTCTTGCCGAATCGGCAAGAGGGTTTTTTGGTCGAGACGTGAAAAAATGCCATTCCATAAGTAGCGCATCCTGGGCGAACATGCTAAAATAAGATTGTCTTGTCCGCCGTCAGCCGGCGGACAAGTTTTCATGCATACATAACGAGCAAAAAAAGGAGCATTCCCGTTAGGAGCTTTTCCGGGGACTTGATCAAAAAAAGCCCTCTTGGTATGATGCAGGGGTGTCAAACAATACCTACCATCATGCCAAGGAGGACTTCAGATGAATTGTACACAA